>CALGTU010000028.1 GCA_937901465.1 uncultured Clostridia bacterium
AAGACGTGGCGCAGGCCTCGGCGGCGGACACGACGAAAAGGAACAGACACTTAACCAGATTCTCGTTGAGATGGACGGTTTTGATACAAACGACAGCGTAATTGTTATCGCTGCTACAAACCGTAAGGATATTTTAGACCCCGCGCTTATGCGTCCCGGAAGATTTGACAGACATATTTTTGTTAACTATCCCGATGTAAAGGGCAGAGAAGATATCCTTAAAGTTCATACAAGAACAAGACCTTTAGGCCCTGATGTTGACCTTAAGGTTATCGCAAAAACTACCCAGGGATTTACAGGTGCTGACCTTGAAAACCTTGTCAACGAAGCGGCTCTTCTTGCGGCAAGAAAGAACAGAAAAGCCATTACAGAAGAAGATATCGAAGAAGCAACAATCAAGGTTATCGCAGGCCCCGAAAAGAAATCCCATGTTGTTACAGAAAGAGACAGAAAGATTACTTCTTTCCATGAAGCAGGCCATGCTGTTGCTGCTTATTTCCTTGAAACACAGGAAAAGGTTCAGCAGGTTACAGTTATTCAGAGAGGAATGGCTGCGGGTCTTACAATAACACGTCCCGAAACAGACGACAGACATGTTACAAGAACATATATGAAAGAAAGCATTGTTATGCTTCTCGGCGGTAGAGTTGCTGAAGAAATCGCACTCGACGATATCAGCACAGGTGCTTCAAACGATATCGAAAGAGCAACAAAGACCGCAAGAAATATGATAATGAAATATGGTTTCTCAAATAAGATAGGCCCCGTTGTATATGGTTCTGATTCTGATGAAGTTTTCCTTGGCCGTGATTATGGTCATACACAGACCTTAAGCGACAAGGTTGCTTCTGAAATAGATGATGAAGTAAAACGCCTTATCGATGAAGCACACGAACAGTGTAAGAAAATCCTTACCGACCACAGAGATAAACTCGACCTTGTTGCTAAATATCTTATCCACTTTGAAAAGATTGACAGCGAACTCTTTGAAAAGCTCATGAACGGTGAAGTTACCGATGAAGATGTTGAAAAGAAGATAGCTGAAGAACTTAAAAAGAAGGAAAATATCGGCGAAAAGCTCGATGTTACAGTTTCAGACGAAGTTAAGGATAACAACGCTGAAAAGGCTGAAGAAAAGACTGAAGAAACTTCTGAAAAGGCTTCTGAAGAAGAAAAGAAAACAGAAGAAAAAACAGAAGAAAAGCCCGAAGAAAAGAAAGAAGAAAAACCTTCTGAAGAATAAAAATATCCCCCACGAAATGTGGGGGATATTTTTATCTATGCCTATCCATAAAACCCTTAAATAAGGCGGAACAAACGCCGAAAACTCGTGTGGGATTGAAATTTCATAAATCGGAAATCTGATGAATTCTTCGCCTAAAAAATGAATTTCTATCTCGTTTTTTTCTTTGTCAATAAACCCTTCCATAACAGAAGTTATCTTGTCTTTCGAAGTTGTATTCTGCATAGCGATATAACTTTCAGATATTCCGAAAGCTGTAAAAAACAGAATAAGCGTTGTCATAAAAGTTAAAATAAATGCTCTTTTCATATTTACTCCTTAATCTCATAAAACGCAGAAACAAGGGATTTTCCTAACAGTTCACCCGTGTTTTTTGCTTCATCAACCGAGTTTGCGTGTCCGCCGATTTCTATTAAAAGCGAACCCTCGGTTAAATCCTGATTATAGTTTTTATATGTAAAGAGTATGGGCCTACAAAGACCTTTATAATCTTCATAAACATTTTTTTGTATAAGACATGCGAGCCTGAAATTTTTGTTGTATCCTTCATAGTTGCAACCCGAAATTATCATAATCTGTGCCGATTTTTCGCCGTCTTTTTCATAAACGGGAGCAACTCTCTCTCCGCCCTCACGCTCAATGGCATCTCTGTGAATATCAAGAACAACCTTTATATCGGGATTTTGTTTTAAGATGTTTTCTACAGTAACTCTGCTTCTGTCATAAGAACCGTTATATGAGGGATAATCGTGTATCGTTTTGTCGTGGATAACGCCTATTCCCGCCTTTTCAAGTTCATCGGCAATTTTTTCTCCTACAGCGACAACATTGTATCTTTCATCGGTTGTTCTTGAAATGAAAGAATCGTCATAGAAATCGCGTTCATAGGGTTCATAACTTTCGGTTGTGTGGGTGTGCATTATCAGAACTTCTTTTCGCCCGTCGCACAGCATTTTAAAATCAGGAAGAACAAGACTTTCTTTCATAAGGGAATTATTTTTTACATCGGTTATGTTCCTTACCTGCGCACCGCCGTTCAACGAGAAAAAGTCATCACCCTTCTGCCTTCCGAAATTTATTCTTAAAATCTCTCCGCTGTTGTTTTCGATTTCTTCGGGATATGGCAAAGGTCCGCTTTCAGAAAGGTTTTCTTCTTTGTTTTCGGTTATGGTTTCTTCTATGTTGTTGCCCTTTGAAATCATCTCGTTTTCAAAAAAAGTTATTTTATATCCTGAAGATAAGGTTTCTTCGTTGACATGAATATTTTCGGCAAAAACAGATTCTCTGTTTTTTATAGCAAATGAAAACAACGGAATGGTTGTTGTGAGAAGTGTTATTATAAGAAATCTTTTTAAGAATGTCCCCGTATTTTTCACTTTATCACCTGCTTTTTAAAAAGTCTTCCCCGTTCATAATATGCGAAAAATTAATAAATATTCTATTGACACTTTTTTCTTTCTGGGTTAAACTTTTCTTATATTATTTTTAAAGGAGAATTTTTATGGAAAAGACAAAATTCGGTATTACAGTCGGTGCACTTTCAGCAATAGGCTATCTCTGCGGATACCTTAACATTACAGCGATGATAATTTTCTTTATCTTCACACTCGCTCTTTCTGCCGAAAGAACAGTTAAAGTAAACGCTTTACAGTCTATGCTCCTTTCATTCACATTCCTTCTTGTAAAGATTGTTATGGGCTGGCTTATAACACTCAACGGAGAGGTTGTTGAACTCGGCTATAAAATCAACTCAACAGTCGGTGATATTTTCTCGGGCGTCGGCAAATTCACACACGGCGTAAGCGGATTTTTCGATTTTATCGAAACAATCATCTTTATCGTAATCATTTTCATGGCTTTCGGCGGAAAGACTGTAAAACTTCCCGTAATCTCAAAGATTGCCGAAAAACATATCGCAGAATAAAACAATATCCCCCACATATCCTGTGGGGGATTTTTTATTTTTTTAGAATAAATCACGAAACGATATGCCGGCACGGGCTCCGTGTACGCAAAAGCACCTGCGGTCTCTCATCTCGCAGGTGCTTTTGACTTAGCTAACTATTTACCCTAATCCAAAATATAGACATTGACTTGGTGAGCGCCCCATTTACAACTTGACGCATAAGAATCACAAAATACGTCAACCAAAACTCTGCCGTCCATAAGGGCGATTCCGGTGTCGGCAGCAACGGCATAACCATAAACGATTTTGCCATCTGTTGAAGCAATATAAAGTTCTGTTCCATAAGGAATAATCTCGGGGTTAACAGCAACTGTTCCGACATAAAGACGCTGTCCGCTTGCACCCTTGGGTGTCTGTCTCTTTGAAGAATAAGCGGTAGCCTTTCCTGTTATAACCTTTGAATAAGAAACGGGAATTCCGTTTTCGTCGAGTTCGACTTCCTTAGCGGTTGACCAGGGAGTGCGCTTTGCTGTTCCTGTTGCGATAACTTCGTTGATAGGTTCTGTTGTAACTTCTTCGCTGATGATGTTGAAAGCTGAGAGCTTTCCGTCGATGTATGTTGTTTCGGCGATTGTTGTAAGTTCGCCGTCAACACCTTCTGTTACAACATTTTCTGTATTCATCTTATAGAAAGAAGATTTTATGTTTTCTGTTTCATAAGGGATTGCTGTTACTTTTGTTTCTACCGTTCTGAGAACTCTCTGTATCACGATTTCGTTTCCCTCGGTAACAGTAGTGTCAACGCTGATGTTTATAAGGTCATCATTGTCGATTTCAATATCTGCCTTATCAAGAACATAACCTACTGTTTCGAGAGATGTTGCCCATACTGTAACTGTCTTTCCATCGGCAGTTATGGGAACTTCGAATGCACGGTTTATAACAATCTCTGAAATGTCATTTCTGTTTTCAGAACCGAAAGTAACAACGTCATAATCGCCGAGAGTAATTCCGTGCTCGGTGAGTATTTCCCCTACGTCGTCCTTCTTTGAAAGAACTCTGATTGTCTTATCGCCGTCAGATATCGTGATTTTTGTGTTGAACACCGCAAGACCTGTCATAAAGATTATGAGAAGCGCGGCTATTACCGAGAAAATAGTCAACACCAGATACTGTTCCAGAAATATACGCTTGAATTTATCAAGCATCATTCGGAAATTCATATCAATAACTCCTTTTCGGTGCAAATCCTTCGCACCTCTGATTTGTGTGCTTGTAACCATTTTGTAAATTATATCTAAGTTTTTTGTTTATGTCAAACGGCTTTTAAATCGCTGTTTTGTGCAGTTGTTACAAAAACGACAAGGAAATAAATGTCATAAAAGGGAATAAAAGGAGTTAAAAAGCCGATTTTGGATGTTTTTGGAAAAAATATCTTTTACCCCATTAGGCAAAAGGCTAAAAAACGCTTTTAAAATACATTTAATGGAAATTATTTGAAGAAATTAGGAAAATTTCAGGGGTCGGAATTTGAAAAAAGTATTAAATTTCGGGGTTTCAGGCAATTTTTTTGTATCAAGTGTGCAAAGGCAAAAAAATAAATCCCCGTCGTTTGTTCATTCCTACAAAACCGCGTGGTCGGCGGTGAGCCACCGCTGGCAAATCGTTTTTGGGGTATTATACAGGGTAGTTTACTGCTCGGTAACGAAAATGTCGTATAATCCTGTGTGTGTATAAAATATGACTCCTGGCCCGTCGACTGCTAATGGAATAAAAATTTGTTCTCCGCGGTCACGCGGTTGCACTTTTGTTAAAAATGTGTTATACTAACTCTATATATGCAAAAAAATCTCCGGGAGCAAGAAAATGGATAAATACAAAAAGCTTGCGTCTAATACAATAATCTTTGCAATAGGCTCGTTTGGTGCTAAATTCTTAAGTTTCTTTTTAGTAAGACTTTATTCTAAATTCATCGATACAGCGGGTTTCGGAATAAAGGAACTTATCGAAACAACGGCGAATTTCATCATTCCTGTTGTAACGTTCTGTATGGCGGACGCTATTATAAGATACGGTCTTAAAAAAACATACAGCAAAAAGAAGATATTTACCTCAGCGGCTGTAATGATGCTTGTGGGTCTTACAGGCCTCGCACTTTTATCTCCGCTTTTCAATCTTCTTTCTTTCCTCGATGGTTACGGATTTTTATTATATCTTTATATCTTCTGTTCGTGTTTCCGTTCGTTATGTTCAAACTTTGTAAGGTCACAAGGATATGTAAAACTCTTTGCCGCCGACGGAATTTTCGCAACATTCATGCTCCTCGTTTTCAACATAATTTTTATTGCAATCTTAAAACTCGGCGTAACGGGATTTTTAATCTCGGTTATTCTTTCGGATTTTGTATCGGGAATGACGCTTACCTTAATCGCGGGCTTATGGAAATACTTCTCTTTCAAGGAAATCGACAAAGAGATGATAAAGAAAATGCTCAAATATTCATTACCGCTTGTTCCGACGGCGATAATGTGGCTTATAACGGGCTTTTCCGACCGTCTTTTCCTCAAATATATGGATTATTCCTATCAGTTTACGGGCGATACTGCAACGGGTATCTATTCCGCGGCATCTAAAATCCCGAACCTTATCGCTATGGTTTCAACAATTTTCTTTCAGGCGTGGAATATGTCCGCCATTATGGAAAGTAAATCCGAAGACCTTGAAAACTTCTATACAAACGTTTATAAAGCATATCAATCGGTTTTATATATCGCGGCAGCATGGCTGATAGCGTTATCTATTCCCCTTTCGGCAATACTTCTCGATTATGAAACAGACCCCTTATACCGCTATTGTTACCGCTATACACCCGTTCTTGTCGTTGCGGTTTTAATGATGTGTTTCTCACAGTTTTTATCAAGCGTCTATAATGTTACAAAAAAGACAAGAAACTCATTCTTTACAAGCGTTATCTCGGCGGTTGTCAATATTATTCTAAATATAATCTTAATAAAGAGATTCGGAATTCAGGGCGCGGGAATAGCAACGCTTGTGAGCTATCTCACCTGTTATGTAATAAGACTTATCGACTGCAGAAAGCAGATTCCTTTCAGCACCGATATGATTAAAGAGGCACTGAATTTCATTGTGATAATTTTAATGTGTATAGTTCTTATATTCCTCCCTGTCGGCTGGATAGATTATTTAATCGCAGGAACCTTATACATCACAGTTGCAAACTTCGGTGCGGTTATAAAAACAGTAAAAAGATTTTTAGAAAGAAGACACTCTGCTTAAAAGGAGGTTTTTAGAAAATGGAATTTGTAAGCGAAAGAACAGTTATAACAAAACTTTCAGATATAGTTGTCGAAAGTGCAACAGCGCTCTATAACGCAGTCAAATATATCTATTCGATTGCCGAAGATGATTTTTATAATGTAGGCATAAAGGACGCTCTGAAAGTTGTTTTGAATAACGTTACCGACCCCGATTGTCTTGAAACATTAGGACTTCGCATAAATTCCGAAACCTGCCGTGAGATGAGTTCTGAAAGTTATAAACAGGTTCTGCCCCTTATGATTTACAGTTTCGCGGTAAGACTTCCCGTTTTAAAGCAGTTTAAAATCGGTGATAAAACAATATCAGATGAACAGCTTCTTGCGGTTTATGATTCGGTTATGAGAAAAGGTGCTGTTAATGTCGACGATGTTATAACAGAAACCTATGCCGATATAAAAACGCTTGTTAAAAAGAACAAGCCTATCCCCGCATATTCATCAGACTGGTATAAAACCTTTATCTATACCCATATCCCCGAACTTTCATCGATAACAAACAAGAATATGTTTCTTTTGGGATTCACAGATATTCTCTTTGCGATGTTCCATTCATGTATGGAAGAAGAAATGAGAAATATCATCGCCGAAGAATC
The DNA here is from genome assembly GCA_937901465.1 of uncultured Clostridia bacterium. Lineage (GTDB taxonomy): Bacteria > Bacillota > Clostridia > Oscillospirales > Ruminococcaceae > RGIG4131. The sequence continues at coordinate 7,081 of CALGTU010000028.1, forward strand.
GGCAGAAAAGATAAAATAAAAAGGAGGAGTTTTTATGGACAGCATTGTTTTCGTCACAAAATCGAATAACAATTTCTATAAACTTGAACTTGCAAGAACACTTCTCCATTTCGTTGAATACGACTTCACATATTTCTGGGAACAATGCATAGACCTCGGAAAATCCTGCCGTAAACTCGGCGGATATTCTTCAAAGCAGTTCAGGGTTGTAAAAAACCTTATAACAAAATGTCACCCCTATTATGAAGCACAGATAAATTCAGATTTTGAACATATCGTTCTCGATTGTCTTATCGAATATATCTGTCATAGCGAAAATATAGGGCTTGAAGAACTATGGGCAAGATGTATCTCTCCTAAAAACGCATATGAAAAAGCGATTTTTGTAAGAATTTCAGAATATAAAACAGGAAGAGCGATAAACCAGTGGGCAAACATTATGCGTATTCAGGAATATGCAAGGGCAAAGCTCGATTATATCTTTGAGGGCGATATCGTTCCGAGAAATATGTATGTAACAAGAAAGGGATATTTCGACCTCTCTTTCTCTGTTATGGCAAAAGAACTCGGTTTTCCCTCGTCAGAACTTCCTGCCGTTAAAAGATTCAATTCATCTTTGATGCCAAACTCCGCCTTTATGGTAAGTAAGGTTTCAAAGCTTATTCTCAAAAAGATAAACCCCATTATAGATGAAATAAAAGACCCCGTTTATAATCCGCCGATAAGCCGTGATGCGATAAGAGACCAGATAAGTCTTGATGCATTCACATTCCTTCGCGGAATGGCAAGACCCGACGGAATGGAACTTGAAGCAGCCGAAGAAACTTTCGCTAATTTAGACGGCGAATATTTCCTTCCCGATAGCTTTAAGGCTATTATCGACCTTGAATTCGATAAGATGCTCGAAAACGGAATTATCCTTCAGAAATGTTCAAAATGCGGAAAGTATTTCTTCTATGATATGAACTATAAGGGAAGACTCTGTAACAGAGTAAGTTCATCGGGCAAAACCTGCCGTGAAATGTATGACGAAACAAAACCCATTGAAGAAAAACCCATTACAAACGATATCGAAACACGCTGTCAGATTTTATATGCGGCACTTTCAAACAAGGTAGGCGAAGAATTCAAGGAAAACGAATTCAAGGAATGGTCACAGTATCTCGAAAATATGAGAGAGAATGTTAAAACCGAAGCGGCAACCGTTGAAGACCTTGAAGCTTTCCTCGAATATTCAGAAAGAATGTGCGCCGAAGTTAAATCAAGACCTGCCGTTAAGGTTATAAAATCCGATCCGATGCAGGCACCGCCACCGCCCGTTAAGAAGAGAGAACCCGAAAAGGCAGAACCTCAGAAATACCGTTTCCCCACTCTCGAAGAACTTGACAGAAGATAGGAGAACATAATGGAAGAAAATTTCAAACCATATGATTATAGCAAAAGGGAAGAAAATCCCGCTTCTTTGACAGAAGAAAACAATAATCCCTATAACCCGTATAATTATGCCGGCGGAGATAAAAATGCAGAACCCGTAAAGCAGGTTCCTCCGACACCCGTAGCTCCTCAACCCGTAGCACCCGTTACACCACAGCCGACACCCATTCAGTATGGCTATGGATATAACGCGGGAACACCTGTCCCCGCTCCCGCTATGACAGAAATCCAGCCTAACGGAATTCCCGTTAAACCCCGAAAAGAAGAAAAGAAATTCATCAAGAAAACATATAACATAACGGGCTGGATGCTTATTATCAACAGCCTTCTTCCCTTTATTCTCGTTTCGATATTCAGCGTTGTCTATCTTCTGATAACAGCAGTTTCGGGCTGGATTCCCTATGGTGTCGAAAAATCGATAGAGATGTCGGCGATTATCTTAATCTACATAATCTCAGACTTTTTCATCGTTCTTTTAGGAAATAAACTCACAGGGATAAAGTTACGCCCTCTGTTCAATACAAAAGGCTTTTCGGCATCGTTTCTTTTAATGGGCGTTGTTATCGCGATAGGAATGAACTTACTCGCGATAATCGTCGCTTCTCTTACAGAAACCGCTTTTGAAGAACTTTTCGGACTTATGCTTGCAGACCCCGATGACAACCCCTCTTCGATGATTTATATGATTGTCGACAGCGTTTATGCCGTAATAATCGCACCCATAATAGAAGAAATTGTTTTCAGAGGCTTTGTTCTTAAAAACTTCTCAAGATATAATGTCTATACAGGCATAGTTATGTCGGGACTTTTATTCGGTCTTATGCACGGAAACTTCTATCAGTTCATATTCACAGTTCCTTTCGGAATGGCACTCGCTTATATGACTGTAAAATCAAACTCGATTCTCCCTGCGATATTCGCACATTTCCTTGCAAACGCGGGAGTTACTGCGATAAACCTTGTAGGGCTTTATAACGAAGAACTTTCAGACGGAATTTTCGTTATCTGGCTTGCGTTCTTCATCTGCGTGGGACTTTTAATGCTTTTTATCGGTCTTGCAACAAAGAGCATAAGGCTCCCCAAAAACACAAAGGCCGAAAAGAAGAGAGGTTTTCCTCTCGCTTTCACATCACACGCAGTTATCATCTATATTGTTTTACAGGTAATTCTCTGTATAACAAGTATTGAAAAAATGTAAGGAGCTGAAGAAAAATGTCGAAAGATACAAAAAAGACCTTAGCCTTTCTTTTCTTTCTCTTAGCGGGAATTTTAATAGGCTCTGCCGTAGCTTATTTTACAAAGGATATCTTCTTCCTTTCATGGTTATCCTATGGAATAAATTTCGGTATTCCCAGTTCTACTTTAGACCTTTATGTTTTCCGTCTTACAGCGGGCGTTGAACTTGATGTAAACATAGCACACGTTATATTCATAATAGTGTCTATTGTGGCGTATACGAAAATCAGCCCTAAACTGTAAAACGAGAAATCCGCGGTTTATTTCGTCGTTAAACTCGCTCGAAATACCCTCGTATTCCTTCGCTCATTTGCCTATAACTAAACCCCGTCTTTTCGTTTTATCACAGAATGAGAAAATCCCCCTCGCAAGAGGGGGAGTTTTTTGTGTGATTATTTGTTTCGGCAAGGTTATTTCATAACCTTTTGCCGACCATACTTTCTTCGTCACCGAGTCGTTTTTTTATTCCGAAACAAAGTCGGAAACGATATGCCAGCACGGGCTCTGTTCTATCCTTTATAATGACGATATGCTCCGCCGACGGAACCGCGTTTTATGAACTTTCTCGCTTTTCTGAACTGGTCTGAATTTGCAACAGAAAGAAGATGTTCCCTGAAAGCGTCTCTTCTTCTCTGCTTTTCAAGAATTCTTTCTCTGCAACTTTCGATAGCCTTTGCAATGCCCATGGGTCTTCTGAAAAAATCAGGAATTTCAATACCCTCTCTCATCTCGCCCGCACAGCTGATATCCCAGCTTCCGCCTAAGATAAAATCGCCGTTTTCTATCGAATAATCAAGAAAATCCGCTCTTTGTGAGACAAACCTTGTCGGTGCTATTATGATGATTTTTTTTCCGAAAAGATAGATATCTTCGATTTCATCAAGCTTTATTACAAAAAAATCCTTATAGTCGTCTTCATGGGGAGAAAGGAAAGATGTTTCTTTAAATTCACTGATAACAAGAAATTTTTCCTTTATTTCGATAAATGTATGTTTTTTATGACCGTTTAACTTTGTTGTTGCTATATAAGAACCTATTGTTATAGAAACAAGCGAAAATCCGAGACATATTGTGAGTATTGTAAAGAAAAAACTGTAGTATTTCGGTGGCATAACAGAGTCTTTTACAAAATAGGATATAAGAGTGAGAGTAACAACAAGGCATAAGGGCAGAATGTTTGCCAGAAATATTCTGAAATTGTATCTTCTCGCTATCTTTTTTGTATACGCAGAAAACCGCCTCAAAGCCTTAACAACTCCCCTCTTTTTAAAATTTTCTACATACACATTATACATTATTTTTCTACTTTTGTATAGGCATATTGTTGAAAACTATTAATTTTTTGCCCCTGATTTGTGAAAAGTGTAGAAATTCACAAAGTTTTCAATACAAAGTGAAAAAAACTTGCAATAATTTACTAAATGTAGTATAATGATTGATGATTATTATAGACTAACTCTGTTCAAAGGGGGGTGCGCTTTCTGATTAAGAAGGAAAATATCATAAAATTAGAAGTGCGTGACCTTGACGGAGCGGTGCTTCTCTCTACCCAGAGCTTTGAATTCGCGAGGGATTTTTTCGGAATAGCAGGTAAGGAATTTATCGTTATCAAGGGAAAAAATCTTCCTTCTCTTCCCAAGGGCGAGATGATAGACGCGATATTCTATTACCGCAACGGAACGAGAGTTAAAATCAGGACAGGCATTGATGTTGCCTCTGACCAGCAGATGAATTTCCATATCGGAAATGACTACATAGTAATGGAAGAAAGAAGAAATTCTTTCAAAGTATATATCGATATTCCCGCAAAGGTTTCTTCATATAAAAGAAACGAAGATATCTATGATTTCGGGCCTCCTCCGTTAGAGGCGGTAATCAAGAATATCAACATAGGCGGAATATTCTTTAACGCAAACTACTCTTTCGCACATAACGATGTTGTTACAATAAGCTTTATAAAAGATGATTTTGTTGTTGACGCAAAGATACTCCGTATCCAGCGCGACGAAGCAGGAAATGTTATGGGATACGGCTGTTGTTTTGACGGCCTTTCCCAGCAGGACGAACAGATTATCTCAAAATTCATCTTTGAATGTCAGCTTGCCGAAAGAGAAAAGGAAAAAGGCAGATTTTAACCTTTAAGGAGAGAAAAAAATGCCGAAGGCAAAAATCATAACTCTTACAAACCAGAAGGGCGGAGTTGGAAAAACAACAACCGTCTGCGCACTCTGCGGAGTGTTTTCTTCAAGAAACAAAAAGGTTCTCGCTATCGATTTAGACCCCCAGGGCAACCTTTCTTTCAGCCTTGGTGCTTCGATGGAAGGCCTCACAATACACGATGTCATAACAGGAAAATGCAGTTTTGACGACGCTATCCAGCGAACAGAAAACTGCGATGTTGTTGCTTCAAACATTCTCCTTTCGGGGTCTGAACTTGAACTCAACTCAGCGGGAAGAGAGTTTATCTTAAAAGAAAAACTCGAACCCCTTAAAAGCCGTTATGACTACATACTTCTCGATACCCCGCCTGCGCTGAGTATTTTAACGATAAACGCATATGTCGCTACAAACGACCTTATCGTTCCGATGACACCTGAAATCTTAAGCCTTCAGGGGATTTCTCAGCTCACAGATACAATCCTTGCTGTAAAGAAATATTATAACAAGGCGCTTAATGTAAGGGGAATACTTTTTACAAGATACAACGCAAGATACCTCCTTTCAAAAGAGGTTGAGGATATGGCTGATATTGTAGCAAGACAGCTTTCATGTAAAGTTCTTGATACAAAAATCACCCACAACATTCAGGTCGCTGAAGCACCTGCGCATCAGATGACCTTAATCCGCTATGCGCCTTCATCAAAGGCAAGTAAGGATTATATAAAACTCGCAGGGGAACTTTATTCGGAATAAAACATCATCGTAATTTTTCAGGGAGAGGTAGCAAATGACCAGAAAAACAAACAAGACAGCTCCTTTACTTCGACTTCTGACAAGAAGCGAAACAGGGGTTATAACAAACCCCATAATGAATGAAGATTTCAAGCAGGGCGTTATCTATGTAAGAACGGCGGAACCCGTTATAGAAAAGCCCGATGCGGTTGAAATCAACATCATTTCAGAACTTATCGGCGAATGGCTTCCGCAGACAATAAAGCGTTTCAACGGATGCGACTGCGCCGTATGCAGAGCTGAAATCACAGTTTCAGCATTAAACGAAATTCCTCCTCGCTATGTAAGGATTTCAGATGAAACGGATTTTGATGAAATCAAAGCACTTAAAGAGGAACTTCGCCCCTCGGTTATCAGCACACTTGTTAAACTTGTTCTGAGAAACCATAACGACCACAGAAAAATTTCATGATGATTACTTTCTGGCAAAGCCGTAGATGATTTTTTACGGCTTTGCCCTTTTTTATATGGTAAATTTTTCATCGGATTATGACAGAATTTCTGCTGAAAACGGTTGTAAAAAGTGAAAGTTTACAAAAAATTTACAATTTTTGTTCTCATTGGATAAAATGTCTAAATTCGAATTGAAAAGTATACCAAAATTGCAAAAAATGCTTGATATTTACTATATAATAATGTATAATAGATTTACGATGAAAAATTGTCATCAGAAATATGATAAAACAATCCGCAGATTTGATAAAAATCGGCGGATATATCGCGTTATGCACATTTTCACGAAAGGAGTAATGCCCTATGTTCAAGAACACATCATTCCGCTTTTTAGAGCAGGGACTTGACCTTACCTGGCAGAAGCAGAAAATCATAAGCCAGAATATCGCAAACGACAGTACCCCCGGCTATAAGGCAAAAACCGCTGAATTCAGGGTTATTCTCGATAAGAAATGCAAATGCAGTTATCATCCCTATTACGACAAAAACGGCGTTAGGATTGACAATTCTCACCCCGAAATGAATCTTACCATGGATGTTACAACCGAACCCAACACCAACCAGACACTCGACGGAAACAACGTTGACATAGAAAAAGAAGCTCTCGCCCTCGCGGATACACAGATCCAGTATAACGTTTTATCAGACAAGATCATGAAGGAATTTGAAATGATAAAAACCGCGCTCAGCAAGGCTTAATTCAGGATAAGGAGGAAAACTAGATGTCGTTTTTAAGTTCACTTGACATAGCAGGTTCTGCCCTTTCGGCACAGAGAACCAGAATGGATATAATCTCACAGAATATCGCAAATCAGGAAACATACAAGACAGAAGACGGTACCCCCTATAAAAGACAGCTCGTTGTTTTTGAAGAAGATAAGGATTTCAAGAAAATCCTCGGCGAAAAGACAACAAAAGCCAAATATTCAGGCGTTAAGGTTTCAAAGATTGTTGAAGACGAAGCACCTCTGACTCCGATTTATGACCCCTCACATCCCGATGCGGATGAAGACGGCTACATATACAAACCAAACGTTGATAACACTAAAGAACAGATTGACCTTCTTGCCGCAACAAACGCATATAACGCAAATGTAACAGCACTCGCGGCAGTAAAGGGAATGGCAAGCAAAGGGCTTGAAATCTTCAAGGCTTAAAGGAGATAATTTATGTTCATAGTTCCACTTAACAACACAATAACTCCGCTGAATACACCTTCTCAGATAGGCTCATCAGAAAAGGCTCAGGGCGGAAATTCAAACGAAAACGTCGGCGGATTTTTAGATATCTTTCGTGAATCCTATGACGCCGCCGCTGAAGCACAGAGAATCTCTGAAGAAGACAGCATAAAGGTTATGACGGGCGAAATCGACGACCCCGCTCAGATAGCTATCAACGCACAGAAAGCGGCGCTCTCTTTACAGACATTCGTTTCACTCAAAAACACAGCGGTTGATGCATACAAGGAAATGATGCAGATTCAGCTTTAATCTATAATACACTGGTTTTTTAAACGGGAAGGAAGTTCTTGATGAAGGAACAGATTTTGAAAATTATTACCCCGATTAAAGACTTCTGGGCAGCGCAGGACAGAAAGAAAAAACTTCTGATTATAGGCGGTGCCGCGGGGATAGTTGTTGCGGCGATAATCGTTGTTGCAATACTCAACTATACCGACTATGAAGTTCTTTATTCAGGGCTCGAAGCCTCAGAAGCGGCTGAAATATATTCCGAAATCGAAACAATGGGTATCGAGGTCAAGCTTACCTCGGGGGGAACGATATCTGTTCCCAAAGAGGAAGCAAACACCCTTTATGCCGAACTTGCGGCAAGGGGATACCCCAAGAATTCGATGAATTATTCGATATTCACAGATAATGTAAGCCTTTTCTCGACGGACTTTGAACGGCGTGAATATGCGAGAATGCAGAGTCAGGAAAGACTCGGTCAGATTATAAAGAATTACGACGGCGTTTTAGATGCCGCAGTAACACTCAACATACCCGAAACGAAGAACACAGTTATCAGTTCTTCAAAAGCAACTCCCTCGGCTTCGGTTTCTGTAACACTCCGTGACGGAATGTCACTTGCTCCGACACAGATTTCGGGAATACAGAATATCGTTGCGGCGGCAGTAACAGGGCTCGACCCCGATTCAGTCGTTATCATCGACGGCGATTTAAACTACATAACAGCGGATAACGCTCTCGATATCGGCGATAACCTCAATGTTGAAAGACAGAAACTTATCTTCAAACAGCAGTATGAAGAAACATTCAGACTCGCTATCATCGACCTTTTAGGACCCGGTTACGGCGAAGAAAACGTAAAGGTTGCCGTTAACGCAGACCTTAACTACGACAAGCAGGTTTCTGAACTCACAGAATACCGCCCCTCACACGATGACGGAAGCGGAATGGTCCAGCATGAAGACCACAGCAATTCATCGGGCGCTACAAATGGCGATGGTGATATCGTCGGTGTTGAAACAAACGCAGATGACACATACCCCACAGGCGATGTAGGAAGCAGCAGTGTATGGAGCGAAAGTTCATCATCTGTAAGCTACCTCGTAACAACACTCAAACAGCAGACGGAAAAAGCAGGTTTCTCTGTTGACGACCTTACAGTTTCCGTTATGATCTATACAGACACAGGGTTCCTTTCTGATGATATGAAAGCCGAACTTACTTCGGTTGTAGCGAGAGCGACAGGCGTTTACGAAGAAAGAGTAAGCGTTTCAAGCCTTTCAAAGTTCGGAACAACCCCTGTTATCGGACCTTCAACAACGGGTTATCCTTTCAACTGGTCAAGACAGCTTTACTTCGTTGTTATGGCGGCAATCCTTGCATTTATCATCGTTCTTCTCTTCGTTTACATAAACCTTTCAGGCAAGGTAAAGAAGAAGCAGAGAGCATATGACAAGCGTATTGCAAAACTCAAAAAGGCATATCAGGCACAGAAGGCGGCTTATGGTATCCCCGAAGAAGACTCGAATATTCCTTCACTTGTTGCTCGCTCTGAAGTTGAAACAAGAGAAGAAGCAATCAAGAGAGAAATCGAAGAATTCGCACATCAGAATCCCGCTATGGTTGCACAGCTCATCAAGAGCTGGATAAGAGAGGAGGGCAACGGAGATGGCTAAAAAAGAACAGCAGAAACAACAGGCTCAGGCTCAGCAGATGCCGCCTTCTCTTCCCTCTATAACACCTATCGGCAGACAGGCGGTTGATGCTGAAACAAAAGAACAGATACAGAAAATTTCAAGCATAGAAAGAGCGGCGGTTGTTATAACCGCAATCGGAAAAGACAACGCCGCAGAAGTCTATAAACATTTAAGCGACGACGAAGTTGAAATGCTCACCTACGAAGTTGCAAAGGCAAAGTTCATTGATATCCGTGCTATAGACGGCATACTCAACGATTTCTATGAACTCTGTCTTACACAGAAAGTTATCACCGAAGGCGGTGTTGACTACGCAAGAGGAGTTCTTGAAAAGGCTTACGGTCAGGAAAGTGCCAAGCAGCTCATGGATAAGGTTTCACGTTCTATGCAGGTAAAGGCTTTCGACTTTGTAAGAAAATCCGACTACAAGAACACACTCGCGATTTTACAGAACGAATCACCACAGACCATCGCACTCATTCTTTCATATGTCAATCCCGATCAGGCGTCTGCCGTTCTCTCAGAACTTCCGAGAGAAAAGCGAGTTGATGTTGTTGAAAGAATCGCGAAGATGGATAATACATCACCTGACGTTATCAAGGCTATCGAATCAACTCTTGAAAAGAAGTTCTCATCACTCGTTATGGACCTTACCGAAATCGGTGGTATCAACTACATTGCCGATGTTCTTAACCATGTTGACAGAAGCACGGAAAAGTTCATTTTCGACGAACTCATGACAAGAGACGCAGACCTTGTAAACGAAATCAGACAGAAGATGTTCGTTTTCGAAGATATTCTCTTTATGGACGATGCATCTATCCAGCGTTTCATCAGAGACGTCGACCAGAAAGACCTTGCTATCGCAATCAAGGGTTCAAACTCAGAAGTTGCCGCTTGTCTTTTTGCAAACATGCCTCAGAGAATGCAGGAATCTATTCAGTCAGAAATCGAATATCTGCATAACGTTCGTATGCGTGATGTTGAAGAAGTTCAGACAAGAATCGTATCTATCATAAGAAAACTCGAAGACGAGGGCGAACTTGTTATAAGCAAGGGCGGAAAGGAAGACGAGATTATTGCTTAGGGTAATTAAATCGACCAATCTTAACTTAGGGTATGAACCCGAACCCGTCGCTATTGATAATACGGTCGTTATAAAACAGAAAGAAATTCCCCCCGAAGAAACAGAAGGCGATAATGTTTTCAGAGAATTTGTCGCCGAAGATGTCACCGATGTGGTTTTCGAAGCTTCTGAAACCCCGCAGGAAATCGCTATGAGAGAGCTTTCTGAAAAGGAAGAACTCTTATCTCAGAAAGAAAAAGAACTTTCAGAAAAAGAACAGTTTATAAATTCTGAGTATGAAAGACTTATGAAAGAAGCCGAAGAAAAATCAAAGGCACTTTTTGAAGAAACCATAAAAAATGCCGAGGCCGACGCTGAAATCATAAGAAAAACGGCGGCAGAAAAGGGATATTCCGAGGGGAACGAGAAATCAAAGGCGACAGCGGAAAAATATCTTTCTGCTGCGGCGGAACTTGTTTCACAGGCGACAGCGCAAAAAGAAGCATATTACATTTCACATAAAGATGAACTTATCGAAACGGCTTGTTTTCTTGCTGAAAAACTTATCGCAACAAAACTTTCCGAAGATAAATCGATTATTGCAAATATAGCGGCGAATGCTGCAAAGGATTTCAGAAATTCAGAGAGAGTTAAGATTTCTCTTGCTTCTGCGGATATTTCCGTCGAGGCAACAGCTGATATCGACTATTTAAAATCTCTTATAAAGGGAATACCCGATATCGAGATTGAAATACTCGAAAACGCAAAATCGGGAACGGTTGTTCTCGATAACGGAAGCGAGATTATAGACGCTTCTGTTCCTACTCAGCTTGATTTTCTGAAAGAAATTATGGAAAACAGCAGAATCAGAAAAACGGAGGATTAAATGGAACTTTCCGATTTCAGAAAAACGGTTGACAATGCGAATTTTTATCGCAGAATGGGAAAAATCGAAAAGATAATCGGTATGACCATTGAAGCCTCGGGTCCCGAATGTAACCTTGGCGATATCTGCCGAATCTACCTCAAAGGCGAGAGCGACAAATACATATTTGCCGAAGTAACGGGATTTTCTGATAACAAGATAATACTTATGCCCTATGCCGATATCGAAGGTATAGGCCCCGGAAGTATAGTAGACTCAACGGGGGATAAGCTTTCCGTCAACTGCACAGACGCCTTGGTCGGCAGAATCATTGACGCGGTAGGCGACCCCCTTGATGATAAAGGCCCTATTCCAAGGGGCGAAAAACGAAACATAGCAGGAGAACCTGTAAACCCTTTGACCCGCCCCGCAATCCACGATATTCTCCCTTTGGGAGTTAAGGCTATCGACGGAATGCTTACTATCGGCAGAGGACAAAGAATGGGAATTTTCGCAGGTTCGGGCGTTGGAAAATCAACCCTTATGGGAATGATTGCAAGAGAAGTAAAGGCGGATATAAACGTCATTGCCCTTGTAGGAGAACGTGGACGAGAAGTTTTAGAATTCATTCAGAGGGATTTAGGCCCTAAAGGAATGGCACGTTCTGTTCTCGTTGTTGCAACATCAGACCAGCCCGCTATGATGAGAAACAAATGCCCCATGACAGCAACAGCCATTGCGGAATATTTCAAGGATAAAGGACTAAACGTTCTTCTGATGATGGATAGTTTAACACGTTACGCTATGGCACAGAGAGAGATAGGTCTTGCAACGGGTGAAGCACCCATAGCAAGAGGATATACTCCCTCAATCTATACAACAATGCCAAAACTACTCGAAAGAGCGGGAAATTTTGAAAAAGGCTCAATAACGGGAATATATACAGTTCTCGTTGAGGGTGATGATACAAACGAACCTATCTCGGATACAGTCCGCGGTATTATCGACGGGCATATAATCCTTTCGAGAAAGGTTGCCGCTAAAAACCATTATCCCGCTATAGATATTTTAGGAAGCGTTTCAAGACTTATGTCTGAAATTGCCCCTAAGGAACAGAAAGTCGCAGCATCGAGACTTCGTAATCTTCTTTCTTTATATGAAGACAATTTCGACCTTATCTCAATAGGTGCATATAAAAAAGGTTCTAATAAAGCACTCGATGAAGCGATAATGAAAATCGACAAGATAAACGGTTTTTTAACACAGGAAATCGACGACTCATTTGAATTTGACGATACAGTAAAGATGCTTAAAGAGGCGGTCGGATAAAATTGAAGAAGTTTAAATTCTCGCTCGATAAACTGAAAAGTTTCAAAGAGCAGATAAAAAAACGTGAAGAAAATACTTTAGCGGCACTTCGTGCCGAACAGCTTGAAAAACTTCACGAAAAGGAAGAACTTTTAAAAGAGCTTGACCGCAGAAACGCAGAGTTTGTAAGAAAATCCGCCGCGGGAATGACCGCTATGGAAATGGTTACAGAAAAGGGCTTTATAAGTTATATACTCGATAGCATAAAGGCCAAGGACAAAGAAATAAGCGTTCTTTCTGCAAGGATAAACAAACAGCTTATGGTTGTTACCGAAGCTTCGAGAGAGGTTCAGACCTTAGAAAAACTAGAAGAAAAACAGTTTGACGAATACAAATTCAAAGAGAGAAAAGCCGATGAGGCGTTTATCGAAGAATATGTAGGAAACCGCCGTCATTACGGCAACTAGATTCGGTATAAGGCGATATGCTTTATATATATACTTTATAATATGAAAGGAGTGAAAGTTATGGCAATGTTACCAATCAAGGAAAATCTTCTTGATTACAGCCAGTCGTATGAATTTTCCGAAAGAAAGGAAAAGGAAGAGGTTGTAAGTGATGAATTCTATAATTCGTTGCTCAAGAAGGTTGACGCAGCTTCAAAGAAGACCCAGATTATGAACCAGAAGGAAGAAAAGCCGATTTCAAAGGACGATGACGTTTCTTCATTTGTAAAGGAAACAATTGAAGATGTTTTCGACGGCACTTACGGAGTGAATTTCAAGGACGGTTATTCTATTCTCGATGACGAAGACAAAGCAGAATTCGAAAAAATCATTCTTGAGATAATCAATGCTCTTGAAGGCGAAATCGCAGATGCAGACAATGTCGGCGATGTTCAGAGTCTTATGGAAAGAATCTTCCCCGAAGACAATGCGTTCATCAATCCTTACAGCGATGTCAGAGAAGCACTTTTAGAACTCAAGAGAGATGGTGACGCAACACCCGAAGACCTCATGAAAGAAATAGTTCCCATGATTCTTGAAGCTTCTACAAAGGTTTCAGCAGAAACAACCTATGAATACGGAGTTGTAAAGGTTGACGACGAAGAAATGTCGCTTAATGAAATGCTCGAAGCTATGCAGGAAATCGCAGCGATGATAACTGAGGTAAACGAAGGCGCTGAAGAAAATCCCGAACTTCTTCCCGAAGAAAACCCCGAAGTTCCTGAAATTCCCGAAACACCTGAGGTTCCCGAAACTCCCGAGGTGCCTGAAACACCGGAAACACCGGAAACACCAGAAGTTCCCGAAGTTCCCGAGACACCCGAAGTTCCCGAAACTCCCGAAGTTCCCGAAACTCCCGAAGTTCCCGAAACTCCTGAGGTTCCTGAAGTTCCCGAGACACCTGAAGTTCCTGAAACACCTGAAGTTCCTGAAACACCCGAGGTTCCCGAAACACCTGAAGTTTCAGATGAAGAAGAAACACCCGAAGTTCCTGCCCCTGTTGAAAACGAAGAAGAAACATCGACAGAAGAACATCTTGAATCACCCGCTGAAATGGTTGAACTTTTATCAAGAAACGGTTTTTCTACAACATCAACAAGCTTTACAAGAAACACAACAGAGCTTGAAGAAATCGCAGTTTCATCAATCTCACAGCAGAACATTCAGAATTTCGGCAACATAGCAAACTTCGATGAAGCAACAATGCAGTCGGTTCAGAGACAGGTTATAACAGCAACACAGGAAATCATGGGAAGACTCACAGTCAACTCAACAGAGGATATAAACCTCGTTCTCAACCCCGAAAATCTTGGCAGAATTTCAGTAAGACTCACAAATCAGGGCGGCGATATCATCATAAGAATAGCGGCTGAAAGTGAAGAAACACAGGCTATTCTCAGAGACAGACTTCCTTCTCTTATGCAGAGTCTGACAGAAATCAATAATTCTGTAAGAGAAATCACAGTTGAAGAAATTTCACAGTCAGCAGAAATGCAGGCAAACCTTATGTTCGGAAACGGAAATCAGAACGCAGACAGCGGTTCAGAACAGAATTCCTACAACGGCAATGAAGCAGTTGAAGAAATTTCCGAAACAGCAGAAACAGATTCTATGAAAGGAGTCAGCAGATTATGGCAGAAAGCGTAAACGGAATGTTCACATCATCAGCAGAACAGATAGCAAGTAACTATGAGAAATATAAAGACAATTTCGCCAAAGACCCCACACAGTCTTTAGGACAGATGGACTTTTTGAATCTTATGGTTGAACAGCTTAAGAATCAGGATTTCAACAATCCTCAGAGCGACACAGAATTCATCGCACAGATGGCACAGTTCTCAGCCCTTGAAGCACAGCAGCAGAATCTTTTATATGCACAGGGCAATTACGCAACATCACTTCTCGGAAAAGCAGTAAAAGTCGGAACAGTAACAGAAGATTCAGTAAATGTTGCAGACCAGGGACTTGTTACAAGCGTTTTCAAGCAGGGCGAAGATTATTATGTTCTTGTCAATAACCAGAAATACAAACTCTCACAGGTTATAGGCGTTGACGAAGCATATCAGGTAAACCCCGAAAAATTCGCAGGCGAAGCGAGTGCTGATGTTATTGAAGATGAATTTTCTGATATTTTAGAAGACACATCGCTCTTTGAAACAATCTGAAATCCCTTTTGAGAGAGGTAAAAAATGCTTATAAATGAATATTTGAGATCAAGGGGCGTTTCTCAGGTAACAACGGGCAATGCAGTTCAGCTGCCTCAGGTAACCGAAGATGTAAAGAACAGTCCGTTTGCCGAAAAACTGAAAGAAAAACTCTCAGAAACACCGGGTGGAGTTGAATTTTCAAAGCATGCTATCGAAAGACTCGAAGACAGAAACATCGATTTAAGCGAAAGCGATATGCTTGAAAGACTCAACAAGGCGGTAGAGGTTGCTCAGGAAAAAGGCTCAAGGGATACACTCGTTTTAGTTGACGAAACAGCGTTCGTGGTCTCGGTAAAAAACAATAAGGTTATAACAACATTATCCGAAGAGGATATGCAGGGAAACATTTTCACAAACATTGATTCAACCGTTATTATGTAAAAAGGCAGGACTTGAAAAAGATGCTTACTGTAAAGGTCGAATATCTTTACAGACCATATATAGCGGTTGGTAACCCCTAAACACACTTTACTATTATTATTTTAAAAGGAGTGCATATTATGTTAAGATCATTATTCTCAGGCGTTGCCGGCCTTACTTCTCACCAGACAAAACTCGACGTTATAGGTAACAACATCGCGAACGTTAATACATACGGATTCAAATCAAGCCGCGTTACTTTCAGTGACGTTTACTATCAGACAACAAAAGCGGCAACAGGCGCTACAATGGAACAGGGTGGTATCAACTCATCACAGATAGGTTATGGTTCAACTGTTTCAAGTATCGATAAGATGATGAGCCAGTCTGCATTCGCATCAACATCAAACACACTCGACGTTGCTATCTCAGGTGAAGGCTTTATTCAGGTTCAGGATAAAACAGGTAACAAGTTCTTCACAAGAGCAGGTATGATGAACGTTGACGCAGAAGGTAACCTCGTTGACTCAAAGGGTTATTTCGTTCTCGGTACACAGAACTATGAACCTACAAGCCTTGCCGCTATGTCACCCACAGCAGGCAACTCAAAGATCAACATCAAGGTTCCCGATGTTCACGTTGCACAGACAGAGCCTATCGATCTCGAGCCTGCTCCAAGTGGTGTAACAGGTGCAACAGTCAAGGCGGGCTTTTTAGCAGGCGACCAGACAGACATCACTCTCACACTCACAACAGGCGCAGGAAAAACAGCTGTTACTGCTTATGACGCAACAGGAAATCCCGCAACTCTCGAAATAAACATCAGCGATGCTGATATGGCGAAGATAAATAACGGCGGAACAATCGGCGATCTTCAGGACAGAATCAACCAGGCTATCGAAGCCGAACTCGGAAGCCCCACAATTCTTGAAGACCCCAACGACCCTGCTAGCGCTCCTGTTTTCACAGAAGACACATTCAAGGGCGGAAAGATTTCACTTTCTCTCGATACATCAGAAGCAACAGGAACACTTTCAGCTGAAGATAACAAGGCTTTACAGAAAGACGCTATCGCAAAGCTTATGGGCAATCCTCTTGTTATGGAAAGCGAAATCGAAGAACAGTCATTCGCTGATCTTTCAAGCTTCTATATCAGCGGCGACGGTACACTCGTTGGTGTTCATTCAGTTCACGGAATGCTCTATTTCGGAAGAATCGACCTTGCTACATTCGATAACCCTCAGGGTCTTAACGAAGCAGGTTCATCATACTTCCAGGAAAGTGCCGCTTCAGGTTCACCCAAATACTGTATCCCCGGTTATGAAGGCTCAGGCGCAGTAGTTTCAGGTTCACTCGAAATGTCAAACGTTAACCTCGCAACAGAATTCTCAGACCTTATCACAACACAGAGAGGTTTCCAGGCTAACTCAAGAATCATCACAACTTCAGACTCTATTCTTGAAGAACTCGTAAACCTCAAGAGATAATTAAAATCTGAATAGTTTAGGGGGAGGGATTTTCCTCCCTCCCCATAAATAAGATGAGAGGTATATTATGATAAAACTTACACATCTTGACGGAAATGAATTTCTTCTCAACGAATTCTACATCGAAACGATAGAATGTTCTCCCGATACCATAATCGCTATGCAGAATGGTCAGAGAATTATCGTTAAGGAAGATTTGGAAGAAATTATGGCAAAGATCAGAGCATATCAGAAATCCTTTAAATCTGCAAAGTAAAATAACTCGGAGGAAAGACATCAAATGAACGGTAAAACCAAAATCAACATATCGGGAATCATAGGGCTTGTTTTAGCGCTCGTTCTCGTTATAATTCTCGGTATGGCATATACAACTGTTACCAACGACGACGGTACGGTTTCAGCGATGATCGATTTCAAACAGCTTCTCAACTTCTGGGACGTTACATCGGTTGCAATCACCGTCGGAGGAACTATCGGTGCGCTTATTTTCGGATTCCCTTGGAGCGTTCTTAAAACCGTTCCCAAAATGCTTAAAATAGCATTTGCACCTAAAAAATATGACCCTTATGCCGTTATCGAAGAAATGGTTGATTATTGTAAAACCGCAAGAATGAAGGGTATTCTTCAGCTTGAAGAATCGGCAAACGCCTGTAAAGACCCCTTTACAAAAGCAGCACTTATGCTTATAGTTGACGCTAACGACAGCGACAAGGTAAGACAGATGCTTGATGACAGCATAGATTTCATGTGTGAAAGACACGAATCAAATATGGCATTCTTTACCCGTGGTTCAGCAGTAGCTCCCGCATTCGGTATGCTCGGAACTCTCGTTGGTCTTATCAACATGCTTAAATCGATGGACCCTTCAAATTCATCTTCAGCATCAGGACTCGGTGCTGCGATGTCAGTAGCTCTCGTTACAACACTTTACGGAAGTTTCCTTGCAAACGTATTGTTTACTCCCATAGGTTCACTCTGTAAATACAATCACGAACAGGAACTTTTATGTATGCAGATAGTTGAAGAGGGAGCACTTGCAATAGTTTCAGGTGCTAACCCGAGATACGTTCAGGAAAAGCTTGAAATGATGCTTCCCAAAACAGAAGTTGACAAGCGTAAGGGCGGCGGAAAGAAAAAAGCCGCGGCTGATGAACAGAAATAATAACAAACAATACTAAACAAGACAGGAAGTGAGAGAATGGCAAGAAGAAGAGGCGGCGGTGACGGCGAAAGCGGCGGAAGCTGGCTTGATACCTATGCCGATATGATAACGCTTATACTCTGCTTTTTCGTACTTCTTTACTCAATGTCCACGATGGACGAAGCGAAATTCCAGTATATCGCACAGGCATTTTCATCAATGGGTAAAATCATAAACGCGGTAGTTGCTGAACAGGTTGATGTTTTGGACCCTACGGGAAATCTTCTCGAAGACCCCGAGCTCAACGCTTCTCAGGTTGCTGAAACACCCGAAACTTTCGATCAGCTCTATCAGTTCCTTTCACAGTTCATAGCAGATAATGATTTATCGGCTTCTATCGAACTTGAAAAGGGTGCAGCGGGAATAACTCTCAGATTCAGGGATAATATCTTCTTTGAACCCGACAGCGCAACGCTTCAGCCTTCAGGCAGAAAGGTTTTAGAGGGAATAGCTCCCGCTTTCAAATCGGTTGACCATTTGATTTTAGGGATAAAAGTAAGCGGACATACCGCAAGAGCACCCGCATCTCCCGTCGATGAATGGACTCTTTCATCAGACAGAGCAAACAATGTTGTAAGATATATGATGGAACTCGATTTCATCTCTCCCGATAAATTATCATCATCGGGTTATGGCGGATATCGTCCTGTCGATACAAACGACACTCCCGAAGGAAGAAGAAACAACCGAAGAGTTGAAATTACAATAGCAAGAAGCGATGTTGACTACTCTAACCCCGCCGTTATTCAGGAATTTTTAGATATGGAATACGGCAAGAACAAGGTAAATGTCGCACCCATAGACGCTCTCGGAAATGTTATCTATACAGGTAACGAACTTCCTTCAGAAACAGAAAACGAAGAAAATCTCCCCGAAGAAACAGAGGGAGAAGAAACAGAAGTTACAGACGAAACAACTGAAAATCCCGAGGAAACAACGGATACCGAATAAATAAATCCAGCACGAAAGGAGGGGGTTTTGCTGTATGGCTGACGTTTTATCCCAGAAACAGATTGACGAACTGCTGAACAGTTTCAGTGCCAACGGTTCGAAAGTCTTTGAAGAAATCGGCGAAAATACGGATAAAAAAGCCAAGGTTTACGACTTCAAAATGCCGAAGAAGTTTACCAAGGAAAAACTTAAAATCATAGACAGCATCTATGAAAACTACAGCAGACTGCTATCCTCTTACCTTACGGGACTAATGCGTGTCTACTGCAAGGTTGATGTTCTTCAGATAGAAGAACAGAAATACTATGAATACAACAACGCTCTTCCCGATTATGTTCTTATGGCGATAGTAAATCTTGATATAGACGATGAGGATATTATGGATACCTCTATGATATTCCAGATGTCAAACCCCATATCGTTCACAATGATGGACAGACTTATGGGCGGTTACGGAACATACAGCGATGTTTCGAGAGACTTTACCGAAATTGAAATCGGTCTTATGAAAGGCATTATTTCAAAAATGGTTGAACTTCAGGGTGAAGCCTGGTCAAGCCACCTTGAAATAAACCCGAAAATGTCCCGTCTCGAAACAAACGCGAGAGTTTTCCAGTCAATAGGGCCCGACGACATCATCATTCTCATAATGCTTGAAGTTGAAATCAAGAATATCAAGAATACCATATCGGTATGTATCCCCGCTCTGAACCTTGAAGCGATGATGGCAAAGTTTGCCGACAGATACGCTATGAGAAAGCGTTTTGACCCCGCTAAAGAAGAAGAAAGAAGAGAAGAAATTTTAAGAGGAATAAAAGAAACTCCCCTTAAAATCGACGCAATACTTGCTGAAACGCAGGTTGACCTCTATGATATTCTTACTTTACAGGTTAACGATATTATCCCTCTTAATGTAAGCATAGATAAGAATGTAAATGTTAAGATAGGCGATAATATATGGTTTGATGGCAAACTAGGAACATACAACAACAAGAAAGCCATAAAAATAGATAACATATACAAGAATTGAGGTTGATGAAACAAGATGAGCAATGAAATAAATACTGTCTCTGCCACCGAAGAAGAAATCGTTGTCGAAGGCTTCGGTGCTGTTGAAATAGACGCTATAGGCGAGATAGAAAATATAACGATGGGGTCTGCGGCAACAGCGGTATCCAATCTGCTCAACGCGAAAGTATGGATCACCACCCCGCAGGTTAAGGTTGTAAAGGCAAAAACCCTTTCCTATCAGGATCTCGCACCTTTCGTCTATGTAAAAATCGAATATATAATGGGAGTTTCGGGATCATCGGTTATGGTCCTTAAACAGAGCGACGTTCAGCTTATCCTCAATCAGCTTATGGGTCAGCCGCTCGTTGTTACTGACGATTTCCAGTTCGATGAAATGAATATAAGTGCCGTCTGTGAAGTAATGAATCAGATGATGGGCGCTTCGGCAACAGCACTCAGTGAACTTATAGCAACACCTATCGATATCTCGACACCCGTTGCTGAAGTTTCAGACAGCGCAGAAGGAAGAAACTTCTTCCCGACAGACAACCCCGAAGACCCCGTTGTCAAGATCTCTTTCGACCTTACCATTGACGGAATTATCAAATCTGAATTTATATCGGTTCTTTCTCTCGACCTTGCAAAAACTATGGCAGGTAAGATGATGAACAACTATAACGACGCTTTAAACGATGCTATGGCGGCAGAAGCCTCAGCGGCAGAACCTGCACCGTCATCATCAGGCGGCGGAACATTATCGCAGGAAGAAATCGAAGCTCTGATGTCGGGTGCTATGTCACCTGCTCCCGCTCCCGCACCATCATCATCGGGCGGAACACTCTCGCAGGAAGAAATCGAAGCTCTGATGTCAGGCACTATGTCATCTGCTCCCGCTCCCGAACCACCACCGTCATTCGGCGGAATGATGAGTCAGGAAGAAATCGAAGCGGAAATGGCAAAGATGAGAGGAGAAGCTCCTCCGACACCTGCCCCTGCCCCTGCACCGACACCTGCCCCTGCTCCTGCTCCTCAGGCAGCACCGCAGCAGAATTATCAGCAGCCACAGGCTTACCAACAGCCACCTATGCAGCAGATGCCTTATGGTTATCCACCACAGATGCCTTATGGTTATCCGCCACAGCAGGCGGCACCGCCACCAATGGCGGCAGTAAATCCTGTAAAGATACAGAATGCACAGCTGCATCCCTTCGAATCATACAGTTCGGATACATTATCACACGACCAGTCTGATAACCTTAAACTTCTCATGGGCGTTCCCCTTGATGTTACGGTTGAAATCGGCTCGGCGAAGAGAAAAGTCAAGGATATCCTTGATTTTTCACAGGGAACGATAATCGAACTTGAGCGTCAGGCAGGCGCACCCGTTGATATCATAGTCAACGGAAACCTTATTGCAAAGGGCGACGTTGTTGTTATTGAAGATAACTTCGCCGTTAGAATAACCGAAATAATCAAATCAAAATTCCTGGATTCTCTGGGAGGTAAGGAGTAAATTATGGATAAGAAAATTTTACTTGTAGACGACGCAGCATTCATGAGAATGATGATCAAGGATGCTCTCACAAAGAATGGCTATACAAACATCATCGAAGCAGCCGACGGTGAACAGGCCTGCAATACATATGATGCTGAAAAGCCCGACCTTGTTATCATGGACATTACAATGCCCAACAAAACAGGTATCGAAGCACTCCGCGACATCAAAGCGTCAAATCCAGGTGCTAAGATTGTTATGTGTTCCGCTATGGGACAGGAATCAATGGTTGTTGAAGCAATCAAGCTCGGTGCGCTTGACTTTATCGTTAAGCCCTTCAAGCCCGACAGAATTCTTCAGACAGTTCAGAAGATTCTCGGATAATAAAAAATATGCTTAGAGAAATACTTCTCGCAATACTCTCCCTTATGGGAGTTATTGCGCTTATATTCCTTACATTCTATGCAAGCAGAGCGCTTCATAAAAGAATGTATAGCTTTTCGGGAAAGCATATAAAAATTGTTGAAAGAGAGATGCTTTCACAGGATAAAAGCCTTATCGTTGTAAAAGCGGGAGAGAAATATATGCTTCTGGGTGTTACCCCTCAGCATATAGATAAACTCTATGAGTTTTCCGAAGGGGAATTTTCTGAAGAAACAGAAATCCCCCAGAACGAAAACGGAACTTTTCTCGATAACCTCAAAAAAGCAACGGCAGAACACCCGTATATAAAGCCTCTTATAAAAAAGAAGGAGCGTAGTGAAAAAGATGAAAACGAATAAAAACCATCTTCCCCGCTATATAGCAGGATTTATTCTCTCGCTCATATTGTCACTTTTTTGTTTAGGTATTCTTTCTTCGGTTGAAGCTTATGCTACTTTCGAAGGACCGGAGGACCCCGCCGTTACAACCTATCAGGAAGGGCAGGAAACAATGCCCGAAGAAACCGAACCGCCCTATGAAATCCCACAGACAGATAACGATGATACGGGACTTTTAGGACTTTTAGCGCTCAATGACAATAACGGAACACTTGACCTTGTAATCCTCATAACGATACTTACTCTTGCTCCGTCAATACTTTTGATGTTTACTTGTTTTACAAGAATCATTATTGTATTCTCGTTGCTTCGAACCGCTATGGGAACACAGTCTGTTCCTCCCAATCAGGTTATGATAGGGCTCGCTTTTTTCCTGACACTTTTTATTATGTCACCCGTTTTTTCAGAAGTGAACGAAGTTGCTTATAAGCCATATAAAAATGGCGAAATGACAACTATCGAGGCATGTGCCGCGGCTACAACACCTCTGAAAGAATTTATGCTTAAACAGACAGATACAGAAAGTTTAGAATTCTTCTGTGATATTTCGGGTGAGGAATTTGTTACGGGCGAAGAAGCTATGAATATAAGCTTCAAAACCATAACACCCGCATTTATCCTCAGCGAAATCAAAACAGCATTCACAATAGGCTTTCTGATTTTTATCCCCTTTCTTATAATAGATATAGTAGTATCGAGTCTGCTTATGTCGATGGGTATGATTATGTTGCCGCCGGCAACAATCGCTATGCCGTTCAAGATACTTATGTTTGTTCTTGTTGACGGCTGGCAGCTTCTTATAGGCTCACTCATCGCAGGATTCAACGTCTGACGGAGGTTTATAGATGACTGAAACCGAAGTTCTTGAAATATTCAGAGAGTGTATGGTCATAGTGCTTCAGCTTGCAGCACCCGCACTTCTGGCAAGTATGATAATAGGACTCATCATTGCCATTTTTCAGGCGGCAACCCAGATTCACGAACAAACCCTTACCTTTGTTCCGAAACTAGTTGGTATTGCTGTTCTTCTGCTTATAACGGCATCATGGATAATGGCAAAGATGAATGATTTTGTAACCTCTATTTTCGACAAGATATCGACTTTATAGCCTTGGGGGTAAATGATGAGTGATTCTTATCTTTTCTGGGAGTCTTTGCTTGCAAACACCCAGGCTAATATTCTTATATTCGCGAGGGTCGCGGGAATTTTTGCCTTTAAGCCGATATTTTCGAGAAGAAATATCCCTTCAAGAGTGAAAGTTGGTGCAACATTTGCCTTAACGCTTTTAATCTCGGGAAGTGTTATTTCATCATCGGATTTATCAGCGGTAAACTATGAATCTTTTTTAGAATATGCCGTTGCAATCTTTCTTGAAATAGCGGTAGGTTTAATACTCGGATTTTTAACGAATATGTTCCTTTCCATGCTTCTTTTCGCGGGCGAAATAATGGATACTTCATCGGGGCTCGGCATGGCAAAGGTTTATGACCCCGCAACCCAGACGCAACAGGCACTTTTCGGAACATATATGAATTATATGTTCATAATATATTTTTTCATAACAAACTCGCATCTTCAGATGATAAGGATTTATCTTCTCTCCTATGAGATAATTCCTTTGGGACTTGAGGCTGTTGATGTAAATATATTTTATGTCATAGTTCAGTATATGGGTGTTTTGTTCACCCTTGCTTTAAAGCTCGCGATGCCTGTTGTTATGGCAGAAATCATAATCGAAGTCTGTGTAGGTATTCTTATGAAAACCGTTCCCACAATTCAGGTTATGACAATAAACATTCAGCTTAAAGTCATAGCGGGACTTTTACTTATGTTCGTTCTCGCTGTTCCGATGTCTGACGCCATAGAAAGATATATGGCGGATATGATGGAGAGTGTAGAAAGCGTCCTGCCTATGATAATGCCTTAGATTTTTTCTTTGTAAAAAGGGGGGATATAGGCTATGGCAGATTCAGGCTCTGAAAAAACCGAACAGCCTACTTCCCGAAAACTAAGAAAAGAACGTGAAAAAGGCCATGTTCCCTTAAGTAAGGAAGTAATCACAGCAGCATCGGTTATAGCGATGTTTTATCTTTTAAAGATATTCGGAAAACTCATATATACCCAGCTTTTCTCCTCAATGGAATACTGGTTTTCTCAAGTTTCGGGGAATGTTTCTGAAGGTGTATGGATTTTAGAAGAAGGCGATATTTTAAATATCTTCATAAGAATTACGATGACCGTTGCGGTTTCGGCAGGCCCTCTTCTTCTGATATCAATTCTTTTAACGATAATAACAACAGGCGTTCAGACAAGATTCTTATTTTCAACCGAATCGATGAAGATAAAGCTTGACCGTTTTAATCCCATAAACGGAATAAAGAATATGTTTTCATCAAGACAACTTGTTGAACTTTTAAAATCAATCGCCAAAATAGTTATAATCATAGTTATCATCTGGACAAAGCTGAAAGACCAGATTCCTCAGCTCGCAAGACTTTATGATACAGACATCCTTTCTGCTTTTGTATATACCTGTCAGGTCATTTTTGATATAGTAATAGCGGTAAGTATTGCTTTTGCCGTTGTTGCCATAGCGGATTTCATGTTCCAGCGATGGAAATATAGGAAAGACCTTATGATGACCAAGGAAGAAGTAAAGGAAGAATACAAGCAGACCGAAGGCGACCCCAAGATAAAGGGAAAGATAAAACAAAAACAACAGCAGATGGCTATGCAGAGAATGATGCAGGAAGTTCCCAAAGCCGATGTTATCATCAGAAACCCTACTCATATCGCAATAGCTATTCAGTATGACAAAGATAAAGACATAGCTCCCAGAGTTATCGCAAAGGGTGCTGATAACGTTGCTATGAAGATAATCGAAGTAGCAACAGAACATAAAGTTTTAATGCAGGAAAATATACCGCTCGCTCATGCTTTATATGATGAAGTTGACCTCGGAAAATATATTCCCCCTGCATTCTATGAAGAAATCGCAACAATCTATACCTGGGTTTACGAGGTTCAGAATCTCGCAAGACCCTAAAGCATATACACAGACTAACAGGAGAAGAAAGAATGAAGAAGATACTGAACAGTGCAGTAGCAATATTTGTAATACTTGTTGTTGTACTTATCATTATCCCCTTACCAACGGGGCTTATTGACTTTGCTATCGTTATAAATATAGCTCTTTCTCTGACAATTCTCCTTATGTCAATGCTTATAAAGAATGTTCTTGATTTCTCGGTTTTCCCCTCAGTTCTTCTTATAACAACCCTTTTTAGATTAGGGCTTAATATTTCAACCACAAGACAGATTCTCGGCAATGCGGGCGACGCCGGCAAGGTTGTTAAAACCTTCGGTGAGTTCGTTATTCAGGGAAATGCCGCAGTAGGTTTTATCATATTCATAATCATAGTTATCGTTCAGTTTTTAGTTATCACCAAGGGTGCGGAACGTGTATCTGAAGTATCAGCAAGATTCACCCTCGACGCTATGCCCGGTAAACAGATGGCGATTGACGCCGACCTTAATACAGGGCTTATCGACGAACAGGAAGCTAAGAGAAGAAGAGCCGATGTTCAGCGTGAAGCTGACTTTTTCGGAGCAATGGACGGAGCCAGCAAGTTTGTAAAGGGCGACTCTATCATGTCGATAGTAACGGCTTTTATAAACTTAATCGGTGGCGTTATTATGGGTATGGTTATGGAAGGTATGGACTTCGGGACATGCATTTCAACCTATACAATAGCAACCATAGGTGATGGTCTTTGTTCACAGTTACCCGCACTTTTCATCTCAACCGCAATGGGTATGATTGTAACAAGAACAGCTTCTGAAACCGACCTTAACACCGACGTTATCGGTCAGTTCTCACGTCAGCCTATAGCTATCATGATAGCAGGCGGAGTTGTTATATGCCTTATGGTTATCCCGGGTTTCCCTAAACCTCAGCTTTTAATCACAGGTGCTGGGCTTATAGCTTTGGGCTTTACCCTTAACAGAACTTTAAACGGAAAAGCAGCCGAAGATGAGGCAGCCGAAAAAGAAAAACAAGCAGCCGAGGCACTTTCTGAAACGGAATATTATAAAGATATCGATAATGTTTATAAACTTCTCAGCGTTGAACCTATCGAAATGGAATTCGGTTACAGCCTTATTCCGCTTGCCGATGAAAGCGCGGGGGGAACGTTTATCGAACGTGTTGTTATCTTCAGAAAACAGTTCGCACAGGAAATGGGTATGGTTTTCCCCTCTGTAAGAATGAGAGATAACCAGAATATAAACCCCAACAAATATGTTATTAAAATAAAGGGAGAGGCTGTTGCCGACGGCGAAATTCTTATCGACCATTATCTCGCCCTCGATAACGGAAGCGTTTCTCAGGAAGTTGACGGGATTGATACTATCGAACCCGCATTCCATATCCCTGCAAAATGGATTCCCGAAGATAAAAAGATTATGGCGGATATCGCAGGTTATACCCTTATCGACCCGACTTCCGTTATGATTACTCATCTTTCTGAAATCATAAAATCACATGCTAACGAACTTCTTTCAAGACAGGACGTTAAAACAATGGTTGATAAACTCAAAGAAACAAATCCCGCCATTGTTGAAGATACAGTCCCCAATGTAGTTTCGATAGCTTATTTACAGAAAGTGCTCGGAAACCTTTTAAAAGAAGGCGTTCCCATAAGAGATTTACAGACAATTCTCGAAACACTTTCCGATTATTCAAACTCGCTTAAAGATATGGATATAACAACCGAATATGTCCGTCAGGCGCTTAAAAGAACTATTACCCGCCGTTTCAACGATGCAGGTCAGATAAGAGTTATTACTCTTGACGCAAACGTTGAAAACAAGATTGTAGGGGCTGTTAAAAAATCAGACCAGGGTTCTTATCTTGCTTTAGACCCCGAAACAATTCAGGCGATAGTTCAGTCGTTACAGGCACAGCTTGATAAAGTAAGAGATGTTATCCCGACACCTATAGTTTTAACATCTCCCATTGTAAGAGTTTATTTCAAAAAACTCATAGACCAGTTTATCCCGAATGTTATTGTCCTTTCTTTCAACGAAATCGACAATTCAGTTCAGATTCAGGCGGTAGGCAATATTTCTATCTAAACCCTTAGAAAAGAGGTGAATACAAAGTGGCAGTTGTTACAATAACCGAAGAAAAATCAAGAGAACTTTTTCTGAGATATAAGCAGACAAAAGATACAAAGGTAAGAAACGATATCGTCATGGCGTATTCATCGGTAGTTAAATATGCGGTTATTTCAACAAGAAATATGTATCAGAAATATGCCGATGCCGAAGATATAACAAACGAAGGAATGATGGCACTCATTTCTGCGGTTGAATCTTTCGATACCGAAAAAAACGTTAAGTTTGAAACATATGCTTCAATAAAAATCAGAGGCGCTATAATAGACTACATAAGAAAACAGGACGTTATCCCCCGTGGCGTACGTCGTTTCGCCAAGGACCTTGACGCTACCTTTTCAAAACTCTATGTAGAATTCGGAAGAGAGCCTACAAACGAAGAACTCGCAAAAGCTATGGGCATTTCTGTTGAAAAATTACAGAAAGGCATGGCCGCTGCCGCTTCTGCAAATTCGCTTTCTTTTGAAGAAATGATAGAAAACGGCGCTGCGGATTTTTCTGCTCCCAAGGACGAAATGGGCAACTGGGAAACAGAAAGAAATCTCTATTTGAAAGAGAGAAGTCAGATGCTGGCCCGCGCTATCGATAAACTCAACGAACAGCAGAAAACTGTCGTTTCGCTTTATTATTACGAACAGTTAAGATTTTCTGATATCGCCGAAGTTATGGGCGTCAGCGAATCCAGAGTGTGCCAGATTCACACAAAAGCAATGATGCTTTTAAGACTCAGCATGGAAGACTACATAAAACAGTAAAAGGAGACTTTTTATGTATAGAGGATTTTACATATCGGCAAACGGTATGATAAACCAACAGCGTATTATCGATATAATAAGCGGTAATGTAGCAAATGTTCATACCGCGGGTTATAAAGCCGATACAAGCATAAACACAACCTTTGATGAGCGTCTTATCCTTGTCAGAGGAAAGAATAACAGAACAGGTAACATTACATACAGAACACAGGAAATCGTCAGAGCGGATTTAGAGCAGGGTTCTTTTGAATACACAGGCTCGCGTCTTGATATGGCGATAAGAGGAAATGTTTATTTCAACATAAGGCCCTATAGCAAACTTTATGAAGACGACGGCGAAGTTCTTCTCACAAGAAACGGACAGTTCAACCTTGATGAAGAAGGATATTTAGCTTTAGGTTCGGCAGGAAGAGTTATAGGCGATAACGGTGAACCGATTTATATCGGAACAGCTGATTTTTCTGTTTCTGAAAACGGAACAATAACAACAGAAGACGGTGAAGTCTATCGTTTACAGCTGACCTATGTTGACAGTAACGAAGACATAGAGAAAAAAGGCGATAATATGTTTGTTAATATAACAGGAACAAACGTTATCCCCGAAGGCGAAGATTACAGAATTATTCAGGGTGCTTATGAACGCTCGAATGTCGATATAACAGAAGAAACAATAGATGTTTTGGCAGCACAGCGACTTTTCGAAGCCTGCAGCACAGCGCTTTCTACTATCGACAGCATAAATCAGAGAGCGGCAACAGAAATTGCATCACTCAGATAAAGGAGGTAGTTTGTTTTGACAGTAGGATTCTATTCCGCAAAAGCGGGAACAATCAGCATGCAAAGAGCGGTTGATATAACATCAAACAACGTTGCAAACGTTAATACTCATGGCTTTAAAACACATCGTGCCTCTTTCAGCGACCTTATCTATACAACCAAACTCAGAAACGATCAGGTTGAAACAGGACACGGCGTTAAGATTGATAAAACCGACCTTATGTTTGATATAGGAAGACTTGAAAGCACAGCGAACGAACTTGATTTTGCTATCCCTTCAGAAGAACTTTTCGCAGTTGAAGATGCATCATCAGGTCAGATTTATTATACAAAAAACGGTGCATTCCGCTTAAGTAATAATGGCGACGGCACATGGGGGCTTGTTGACCCCAAGGGAAATTATGTCCTTGATTATGATATGAACCCCATTACAGCGGTTTTTGATGAAAACGGAAACCTTGACAGTGCCGCTACTATGGAACTTATCGGAACATTCAAATTCCCCAACCCTTATGGCCTTGATAACGAGGGCGATAACTATTTTATAGCCAACGGAAGTTCGGGCGAACCCGAAGCAGACAGAGGTCAGGAAAAATTACAGTATTATCTCGAAGGTTCATCTGTTAACCTCGCAACAGAAATGGTAAACCTCATCAAATATCAGAGAGGTTTCAGTTTCAACGCAAAGCTTGTCCAGACAGCAGATGATATCGAACAGCGTGTAAATTCTCTCAGAAGATAGTTTTTGAAAGGAGCTAAAGGCAAATGGCTTTAAACAACTTTACAGACCTTAACGCCATGCATATGGACGTTCTCCGTGAAATCGGAAATATAGGTTCGGGAAACTCGGCAACATCTCTCTCACAGATTCTTTCAAGCGAGATTGATATAGGCGTTCCCGTTGTAAGAGATCTTGAATACAACGAGGTTATAGACCTTCTCGGCGGTCCCGAGCAGGTTGTTATAGGCCTTCTTGTGCGACTTTCAGGTGATATAAAGGGAATGATGATGTATCTTCTCAAAGAAAATTTTGCGAATAAGGTTACAACAACATTCTATGGAAAGAAGACAGAAAATGTTTTAACTCTTGATGAGATGGACCGTTCCGCTATCTGCGAAATGGGAAACATCATGGCGAGTGCTTATGTAAACGCAATAGCACAGCTCACAGGTCTTTTCATAGATATTTCTGTTCCCGCATTCTGTGCGGATATGGTAGGGGCGATTATGTCTGTTCCCGCCGTTGAATTCGCAGAAGTTTCAGATAAGGTTATCTATATCGACGACAAATTTCAGGTTTCAGATGACGAAATAAGAAGTAATATGATTCTTATTCCCGAAATGGAATCACTTGAATTATTATTTTCTAAGCTGGGAGTAGAAATATGAGCACAATAAACGTTGGAATAGCAGACCTTAATGTCTGCTCCGGCACGGACATCCTTGCCACCTACGCTCTCGGCTCGTGTATCGGAATATGTCTTTATGATGAGAAAGCAAAAATAGCGGGTCTTGCCCATATAATGCTTCCATGGAGTAAAGACGCTTCAAAGCAGGACAATATGCGAAGGTATGCCGACACGGGTATATGGGAGCTTTACAATTTAATGAAACAAAAGGGTGCTTCTTTCCCGGGGACAGTAGCCAAAATTGCAGGCGGAGCGCAGATGTTCCAGGGCAATTCAGGCGTGTTCAATATCGGTGAACGCAATATTCAGGCGGTAAAGATTGTGCTCAGTAAACTCAATATCCCGATAGTTGCCGAAGACACAGGCCTTAATTACGGAAGAACTGTATTCTTTGACGCACAGACGGGAACGATGCAGGTTAAGTCTGCAATGAACCCGATTAAGAATTTATAAAACTAAAATCTTACCCGTCTTTCGTCGTCAACACTCCTAGCAGTACACCGCGTACGGCGTCGTCGTGTTTTTTAGAAATACAGGCAATCTTTTAGTTTTATCGTAAATATGCCCCACGGGCTCCGTGGTCTTTTTACATAAAAATATCCCCCTCGCAAGAGGGGGATTATTTTATTTCTTATTATTTCCTACTTTGCCCGAAGTCTTTAAAATTTCAACATAAATCGAAGCGACAAGTTCAAAAAGGTCGGGCGGGATAGTTTTTCCTACTTTAAGCATAGATAAAAGTGCGGCAGCACTGTCGTCTCTGTAAATCGGAACTCCACTGCTGTCGGCAAGAGAAATCATCTTTTCGGCAACATTTCCGTGTCCCGATGCAACAACAACGGGAGCGTAATCCTTATCGGGATTATATTTAAGCGCAACGGCACTGTTTTTGAGCGCCGCTTTATCTTTAGGCTGTGACATTCAGGCCACCTCGCTTATCATTGATATGTGGAAAAACAGTAGTTAAACTTCTCTTTTCTCTTAAAATGCCTACATTCGATGTTCTTACAGAATATCCCTTGCCTGCGGCGAATCTTGCTATCGCGGTTCTCATACTTGAGAAATTCTTTGAAAAATCTTCGGGACAGAAAAGGTTTACCGTCAGATCTCTTTCTTCGGCATTTATTTCAAGCTCGAAATCACCCACATCGTCGATTGAGAAATCGAGAAGAATATGGAAATTCTCGCCGTCTTCAGAGTTATCTGCCCATAATTCACCGAAAGCTTTTTTGTCGCTGTCTTCTGTTTTAAGCGGAAGAAGAGCATGTAAAAGAGGGGTGTAAACACCGGGTGCTGTAAGAAGTGATGACATAAGATTATCACGGCTGAACTGCGGAAGTGTATTCAGAGCAGAATCGTCGATATTCTTTAAAAGGAAGTTTGTAAAATTATCCATAGCTGTCGGCTTTTCGTATTGTGCGTCGCCTTTTTGAAGAATATTTTCAAGAACTTCATTGAGTCTTTGTGCGATAGGAAGTTTTACATTTTCGTTTTCGATAGAATTAAGAACTTTTGATAAATTTTCGGCAAGAACATTAAGGTCCTTGTTCTGAGCAAAACTCTGAAGCATATTATCGATATCGGAAAGATTTTTCTCGGGAGTGATGAGTGAGAGAATTTCTTTTATCGAGAAAAGACCGTCTGTTGTATCGATATCTGAAAGACTCTGTAAAAATACGGGGTTATCCATATGGTTTGCAAAGTTCTTTACAGAATCGGCAAGCTTGTTTGCCGAAAGCGAACCCATATCAACAAGTTCACGTCCGAGTGTGAAAGACTTTACATCATCGGGGAGCTTTGCGGTTTCAACGAATTCGGTAAAAGCTTTCTGAAGCTCGTTCGCCATATCTTTCGGAATATCAGGACTCTGCAATATTGAGTCGATAAGCTTGTCGAAAGCATTTTTCATTCCATCGGGAGTGTTCTGAATTCTTGAAAGATTATAAGAAACGAGAGAAATAAGCCCTTTGAGTCTGTCGGTCATAAGAAGACTTCCGCTCGCGTTTTTCATAGTTTCAAGAGCTTGTTCCTTAAGTTCGGGGAAGTTCTGGAGAGCATTGTTATCGGCAAATTTCTGTGCAAGCGATGAAAGTTCTTCTGATATAGAACGACTCGCGAATAATTCGTCAGACATAAAAGTAAATGTCTGTGAAAGTGATTTCATAACGCTCTCGGGAGTGGTTGCGTTTACATATGATTTTAAAAATGCGGTTATGTTATCTCTTATCTCACTTCCGCCGAAAGCCTTTTCGGAAAGGTTTGTGAGATTTCTTAGCATATCAAAAAGTTTTCCGTTGAAAACAGTAGCGTCTTTCGCCTGTTCTGCCATATCCGCGGGGAGATTTTCAGGGGTAAGGAGTATTTCATTCGCGAGTGCTGTAAGTTCATCCAACCCCGTTGTGTTTCCCGATGCCTTTAACGCGTTAAGCAGTTCTTCGGTCATAAGCGACTGAATAGACTGTGCTGTCATAGAGGGATTCTGAGAAATCGCAAGTTCAAGAGGCTTTAAAAGATTTTCGCCCGAATAGTCGGCGTTGTCCTGAGTCTGCTGGTCGGTTCTCTGCTGGGTGCTTGTAACCTGAGTTGTATTCGCAAGCTGAAACTGGTCCTGAGGGGCTTGTGTTGCGTTAGGATTGACATAGTTTCTCGGCAACGCAGGGGTTGTTATCTGAAGAATATCAGCCAAAAAATCACCTCCAAAAAATCCTATTAGTGATATTGAACAAAAGATTTATGCCCGATTTGTTCAAATTTCAATTTTCGCATAAAAATTTTTAAAAAAAACTAACTTTATTTATATAATATCTCATTTTTCGCTTGTAGTAAAGGATTTTTTTTGATATAATGTTATTAATAAGCTATTTTAGATAAATATTTTATGTAAATGGAAAAAATATACAAAAAGTAGGTGCTGATTATGAGTAAATTCGAACCCGGAATGGAAAGTATGGTTGATATGTATATCTATGAAACCACAACTCTCCTCGAACAACTTGACCAGATACTCATCAAAACAGAAGGACAGGGCTCTTTTGATAAAGAAAGCATTAACGAAATCTTCCGTATAATGCATACTATCAAGGGTTCATCTGCCATGATGGGACTTGAAAATATGTCATCACTCGCTCATGCTATTGAAGACATGTTTTACATAATAAGAGAAGAAAAGCCCGTTATCGATGATTCGAAGGACCTTTACGAGCTTGTTTTCAGTGCGTCTGATTTACTCAAGGCAGAAATCGACATCATGCAGAATGACGATTATGACTTTACAGATTTCTCTCCTTGCCATGACAGAATCAAGGCTTATGTTGCTGTTCTTAAAAACGGCGGTGGTGCCGCACCCGCAGCAGCAGGAGAAGAAACAGCGTCAGCAACTTCATCCGCTCCCGCAGCAGCAGAAGGCATGGTAACTGTTAAGGTTATTTTCGATGACGATTGTAAAATGGAAAACCTCCGTGCACTTCTTCTTGTAAACAAAATCAGAGAAGATTGTTCAGAAATTTCTTATGAACCTTCAGATATCGAAACAAACGCCGATACAGCAAAGACAATTATCGACAACGGCTTTATCGTTCGTTTCAAAGCACTTGACGGCAACGATCAGCTCGTTATAAACGGCATTGAAGAAGCACTCAACGTTAAATCATATGAAATCATAGAAGAAGCACCTGCACCTGCACCCGTAGAAGCACCCAAGGCTGCTCCCGCAGCAGCAGTGGCAGAAGCTCCCAAAGCAGAAGCACCCAAGGCAGAAGCTCCCAAGCCTGCGGCTCCCGCTCCCAAGGCTGATGAAGGCAAAAAATCTGTTGAACAGATCAACAATATGCTTCAGGGCAGACAGGGCGGCGGCGGAAAACAGAGCCTTATCTCTGTTAACCTCAATAAGCTCGATCAGCTTATGGATATGGTCGGCGAAATTGTTATCACAGAAGCAATGGTAACAGGCAACCCCGATCTTAAGGGTCTTCAGCTTGACAACTTCCAGAAATCAGCAAGACAGCTCAGAAAACTCAACAGCGAACTTCAGGATATCGTTATGTCAATCCGAATGGTTCCCCTTTCGGGCGCATTCAATAAGATGACAAGAATTGTCCGCGATATGAAGGTAAAACTTAATAAAGATGTCAACCTCGTATTCGAAGGCGAAAACACAGAAGTTGATAAGAGCGTTATCGATAACCTCAACGATCCCCTTATGCATATGGTAAGAAACGCCGTTGACCATGGTATCGAAGAAAACGTTGAAGACAGACTCGCAGCAGGCAAGCCCGCACAGGGAACAGTCAAGCTTTCTGCTTATAACTCATCGGGTGAAGTTATCATCGTTGTTTCAGACGACGGCGCAGGTATGAACGCCGAAAAACTTCTCGATAAGGGCGAAAGAAACGGAATCCTTACAAAGCCCCGTGAAGAATACACAGAAAGAGAAGCGTTCCAACTTGTTATGGCGGCAGGTTTCTCAACAAACGAAGTTGTAACAGAATTCTCAGGCCGTGGCGTTGGTATGGACGTTGTTAAGAAGAACATCGAAAAGATCGGCGGAACAGTTTCTGTTGAAAGTAAACTCGGTGAGGGAACATCGTTCATCATCAAGATTCCTCTCTCACTCGCTATTGTAGACGGAATGAACGTTTCTGTAGGAAAGTCAATCTTCACACTTCCCATAAACTCAATCAAGGAAAGCTTCAAGCTTCATGAAAACCAGCTTATCCATGATACTTACGGCAACGAAATGATCATGATCAGAGGCGAATGTTATCCTCTTATCAGACTTTATAAGTGCTATGACCTTGAACCTACATACACAAACATCTATGAAGGTATCATAATTCTCGTTGAAGCAGAAGGAAAGACAGCTTGTATCTATGCCGACGAACTTTTAGGCGAACAGCAGGTTGTTGTTAAGCCCTTCTCACCAATGTTCAACGACTTCAATGTCAAGCAGTATGGTATGTCGGGATGTACAATTCTCGGTGACGGAAGTATCACAATTATTCTTGATGCCAACAACATCATTACAAATTTCTAATTGAAAGGAATGAACCATATGTCAGAATATATCGAACAGACAACTAACTTCTTATCCGACGGCGGTGAAATTCTTCAGTTTGAAATTGACAATGCCGTTTACGGAATTGAAATCCAGTATATAACAGAAATCATCCAGATTCAGCAGATAACAATAGTTCCAAAAGTTCCCTCATATATCAAAGGTATGATGAACCTTCGTGGTAAGGTTATCCCCGTTATGAGCGTAAGAAGCCGTTTCGGCAAGGAAGAAATTCCGTATGACGACAGAACATGTATCATTGTTGTTGAATGGGATGGCCTCGCGGTTGGTCTTATTGTTGACAGAATCAGAGAAGTTGCTATGATTTCTCCCGAAGAAGTTTCATCTACTCCTGATTACAAGAATGTCAATATGAATCATTTTATCAAATACATCATCGAAACAGGAGACGAAATCAAACTTCTCCTTGATTGTGAAACACTCGTTACGGAGAGATAGCATTTATGATAACACTTACCGACGCTGATTTTCTCCGTATTGTCGAATACATAAAAAAACATTACGGAATAAATCTTGAAAAAAAGCGTATTCTTGTTGAGGGACGCCTTGTAAACACAGTTACCTCAAAGGGTTTTAACTCCTTCAAGGCGTATCTCGATACAATTCTCACAGGCGAAAGTTCGCCCGAACTCGAACAGTTTGTAAATAAACTTACAACAAACCATACATTCTTTATGAGAGAACCCGAACATTTCGATTTTATGAAATCAACCGTTCTCCCATATATCGAAAGAACAGTTACCGATAAGGATGCAAGAATATGGTGCGCCGCTTCATCAACGGGACAGGAGCCTTATACAATGGCTATGACCATAGATGAATATTTCGGACCGAGACGTCAGGGATGGGACCTTAAAATCCTCGCAACAGATATCTCGACAAAAGTTTTGGCCGAAGCTTATGCGGGCGTTTATACCCTTGAAATGATGGAAGGTGTTCCGAGAGAATGGATGGAAAAGTATTTCGTAAGAACTGAAGACGGAAAGTTCCGTGTATGCGACAGAATAAGAAAAGAAATCGTTTATAAACAGTTTAATCTTATGAATGAAATCCGCTATAAAAAACCTTATGACCTTATCAGTTGCCGGAATGTTATGATTTATTTCGACGCTGAAACAAAGAATAACCTCATAGAAAGACTTTATGATTGTCTTAAACCGGGCGGTTATCTTTTCATAGGCCATGCGGAAAATGTTTCTAAAAACACAAGGTTTGAATTTATTCAGCCTGCTATTTACAGAAGACCCTTAGGAAAATAGTTTAAACGGAGGAAATTATGCTGAAAAGGAGTCATACAAGGATTTTCATAGTTGATGACTCGGCATTTTTCAGCCGTTTTGTCGAGACCGAATTTAAAAATAATTTTCCCGAATTTGAAATAGTAGGAACAGAGCAGGACCCCTTAAAAGCAATCGATAGAATAATCGAAACAAAACCCGATGTTGTTACAATCGATTTTGAAATGCCACATATGAACGGCATTGAAATGCTTGAAAGACTCCTGCCTAAAATAAAAGTTCCCGTTATTATCGCTTCTTCAAAAACAGTAAATGTTCTCGAAGCGTTATCGTCAGGTGCTGTTGATTTTATCAAAAAACCTGATTTGTCACCCGAATCAAAAGGTGTTTTTATAAGAGAACTTTCAAAGAAAATCGAAATCGCAAAATATGCAAAGGTTATACTCCCTTCTGAAAGAAAGGTTGTAACCCCCGCAAAACCCGATACAGTTCAGGCTATACCGCAGAGAATAAACTATGTTAAAGATGAAAGCATCATAGCAATAGGCTCATCAACAGGCGGCCCTGATGCTTTGATGAAAATCCTTACAAAACTCCCCGCGAATATTCCGCCGATAGTAATCGTTCAGCATATGCCCGAAAATTTCACAAAGCTTCTTGCTGAAAGAATAGATAAAAACTGTGCTTTCAGTGCTTTTGAATCAGAAAACGGAATGCGACTTAAAAACGGAATGTGCGTTGTCGGAAAAGCAGGACTTCAGATGAAAGTTATGAAAGACAACAAGGGCTATTATATAATTCATGAAAAAGATATTGTAAAGCCTTTGCATTCGCCTTCGGTTGATGTTCTTTTCGATTCGGTTGCAAAATCTGCGGGAAGAAACGCAATAGGCGTTATCCTTACAGGCATGGGCGCTGACGGCGCTAAGGGAATGCTTAATATGAAAAAATCAGGCGCTTATACAATCGGTCAGGACGAAAAAACCTGCGTTGTTTACGGAATGCCTATGGAAGCTTTTAAACTCGGCGCGGTTGAAATTCAGTTGCCACTGACTTCTATTGCCGATCATATTATAAAAAAACTTAACAGTTGACGGAGGAAAAGAAAATGGGTTTTGAAGATAAAGCAGGCAAATACCTTACGTTTGTCCTTGATGACAGAAGATATGCCTTTTCTATCAAGAATGTCATTGAAATTATAGGGATTCAGGATATAACACCCGTTCCCGAAAGCCCCGTCTATATGAAAGGTATCATAAATTTAAGAGGAAGAATTATTCCGCTTATAGATATGCGCCTTAGATTCAAGAAGGAAGAAATCCCCTATAACAAGAGAACATCTATTGTAATAGTAAGAATAAACGAAGTTGATATCGGATTTATCGTTGATAGGGTTGATGAAGTAACAGATATGAAGGCGGAAGAACTTTCACCACCACCCGTTGTTACTATGGATAGCACAAGTAAATATGTTATGGCGATAGGAAAAATAAAGGGAGATATCATTCTTCTTTTAGACCATGACAAACTCTTTTCAAGATCAGAACTCAGAACTCTCACAGAAAGCAACTAATAAAAGCACCCCAGAGGGTGCTTTTTTATTTTTCGGACAAACTATGAAACGATCTGTCCTGTGCGGTCACGCACTGGCACCCCCGGCGAGAATCGAACTCACGACTAATCCTTAGGAGGGATTTGTAATATCCACTTTACTACAGGGGCAAATTCGCCCTGCTCTTTTTCAGAGCAAGGCGTTTTGTTTTTAGAATGCAATTCTTTCTTCGATGTAAGATTTAACTTCTGCAATAGGAATACGAACCTGCTGCATTGAATCTCTTTCACGGATTGTTACACAGTTGTCTGTTTCACTTTCGAAGTCATATGTGATACAGAAAGGTGTTCCGATTTCGTCTTCTCTTCTGTATCTCTTTCCGATAGCACCTGCATCGTCATAGTCTGTCATAAAGTATTTTGAAAGTTCATCAGCGAGTTCTGATGCGGGACCTGCGAGCTTCTTTGAAAGAGGAAGAACGGCAGCCTTGAAAGGAGCGAGATATGGATGGAAATGCATAACTGTTCTTACTGAACCGTCTTCGAGTGTTTCTTCGTCGTAAGCTTCTGTAACCATAGAGAGGAAAAGTCTTTCAACGCCGAGTGAGGGTTCAACAACATAAGGAATATACTTTTCGTTTGTTTCGGGGTCGAAGTATTCCATGCTCTTTCCGCTTGTGTTGATATGCTGAGTAAGGTCATAGTCTGTTCTGTCGGCAACGCCCCAGAGTTCACCCCAACCGAATGGGAAAAGGTATTCAAAGTCAGTAGTTGCCTTTGAATAGAAACAGAGTTCTTCGGGGTCATGGTCACGAAGACGGAGATTTTCTTCCTTTATGCCGAGAGAAAGGAGCCAGTCACGGCAGAAGCCTCTCCAGTACTGGAACCATTCAAGGTCTGTTCCGGGTTTACAGAAGAATTCAAGTTCCATCTGTTCGAATTCTCTTACACGGAAGATGAAGTTTCCGGGAGTGATTTCGTTTCTGAATGATTTACCTATCTGTGCAACGCCGAAAGGAACTTTCTTACGGCTTGTTCTCTGAATGTTTGCAAAGTTTACAAAGATACCCTGTGCTGTTTCGGGGCGAAGATAAAGTTCTGCCTTGCTGTCTTCTGTAACGCCCTGGAATGTCTTGAACATAAGGTTGAACTGACGGATGTCTGTGAAATTATGCTTTCCGCAGTTTGGACAGGGAATTCCCTTTTCCTTGATGTAGTCCATCATCTGTTCGTTTGACCAGCCTGCAGGGTTTGTGCCGTCAAAGTCTTCAATAAGGTTATCGGCACGATGTCTTGTCTTACATTCCTTACAGTCCATAAGAGGATCTGAAAATCCGCCTAAATGTCCTGATGCTACCCATGTCTGTGGGTTCATGAGGATAGCACTGTCAAGACCTACGTTATATTTATTTTCCTGAACGAATTTTTTGAGCCATGCTTTTTTGATGTTGTTCTTGAGTTCAACACCTAAAGGACCGTAATCCCATGTATTTGCAAGACCGCCGTAGATTTCACTGCCGGGGTATACAAATCCTCTGCCCTTACAAAGAGCAACTATTTTGTCCATTGTTTTTTCAGTGTTTTTCATATTGACTCTCCTTTGTTATGATACGCTTTTTATATTTTATTAAATTATTTGAGTTTTGTCAAGTTTTTCGGGAATTTTCTTTCCTTTTGAAGCATAAAATTCATCAAACCATAAAAGGAGATTTTTTATATGCTTGCAGTTTCTCTCTCGGGGAAAAAAATAAAATCCGCAATTCTTTCCGTTGTCCTTGTTTTAATACTTTTTGGTACTACGTTTCTTCTTTTCTATATAAAAGAAAGTGAAAAAATCTATCTTTCCGATGAGGCTGAAATCGTCGCTTTTTTAGAGGAAAAAGGATATAGCCCTACAAAGATTTCAGAAAAAGAAATCATCATTCCGATAATATGGAACGAAACCTTTGAAAATTATAATCTTTTACAGAAAGAACAAGGGCTTGACCTTCATAATTTCAGAGGGAAAACTGTTTTCAAATACAGTTTCGTTTCGGGTAACAACGAGATAACCCTTCTCATTTCAGACGGTGTTTTAATAGGCGGAGATGTTTTTTCTTATGAAGAAAGAAAAAGCGGTGTTTTGTAATAAATATTCCCCCACATCTGTGGGGGAATTTTTTATTCTCTGAATAGGGTAGATAAATCAAAAAGATTGCTTTGTTTAACACAGCAAAATAAGTGAG
The DNA here is from genome assembly GCA_937901465.1 of uncultured Clostridia bacterium. GTDB lineage: Bacteria > Bacillota > Clostridia > Oscillospirales > Ruminococcaceae > RGIG4131. Next base: position 47,808 of record CALGTU010000028.1, read on the forward strand.
ATTTTCGTTTTACTCTTCTACTGTATCTACGAAGATTGCATAGATACACTTCATTGCCTGTTCGAAATCATCATCAGAAACGCCGACGATGATGTTGAGTTCTGATGAACCCTGGTCGATCATCTTAACGTTTATCTTTGCATGTGCGAGTGCTGCGAAAATTCTTGCAGCAGTACCTCTCTGCTTTCTCATACCTCTACCAACTATTGCGATAAGGGCAATGTTGTGTTCAAGTTCGATATGATCGGGGTTTGTGGCAGTTTTGATTTCCTGTAAAATTCTTTCTGCCTTTCCACCCATTGAGTTTTCATTTACAAGAACAGACATTGTGTCGATTCCTGAAGGGAGATGTTCGAATGAGATATTGTTTCCTTCAAGAACTTCGAGGATTTTTCTTCCGAAACCGAGTTCTGAGTTCATCATATCCTTTTCGATGTTTATTGCACAAAATCCCTTTTTACCTGCGATACCTGTTATTGTATAAGGGGGAATGATGTCATCAGCGTTTGCAACGATCATTGTTCCTCTGTCAGCGGGAGCGTTTGTGTTCTTTATGTTTATAGGAATACCTGCTGTTCTTACGGGGAAGATAGCGTCTTCATGAAGAACGGTAGCGCCCATATATGAAAGTTCTCTGAGTTCTCTGTATGTTATTGTTGTTATGGGTGCGGGATTATCGATAATTCTTGGGTCAGCAACAAGGAAACCTGAAACGTCTGTCCAGTTTTCATAGATCTTTGCGTTTACCGCTCTTGCTACTATCGAACCTGTTATGTCAGAACCGCCTCTTGAAAATGTCTTTACAGAGCCGTTTGGCATAGAGCCATAAAAACCGGGAATAACAGCATAGTTGAGCTTTTTAAGACGTTCGCTCAAAACCTTTACTGTTCTTTCAAGATCGAAAATTCCCTTTTCGTTAAAGAAGATAACTTCTGCTGAATCAACAAAATCAAATCCTAAATATTTAGCAAGGATAATGCCGTTTAAATATTCCCCTCTTGAAGCGGCATAATCTCTTCCTGCTTTATTAAGGAAGTTTTTCTTAACCTTTTCGAATTCATCTTCGAGTGAAAGTTCGATACCGAGTTCTTTGATGATACTGTTGTATCTTTCCTTGATATCTTCAAAAACTTTAAGATAACCTTCGTTATCGCTTTCGGCAAGGTCATAGCAAGCATAAAGCATGTCTGTTACCTTTGTGTCGTCCTTGAATCTCTTTCCGGGTGCTGAGGGAACAGCATATCTTCTCGCTTTATCGGAAAGAATAATTTCAGCAACTTTCTTGAACTGTGTTGCATCGGCGAGTGAACTTCCGCCGAATTTTACTACTTTTATATCGTTTGTCATTGTGTCAATACCCCTTTTTATAGTCTTCTTCATAATTCTAACCCTTTTGTTACTATTTTGTCAATCGGTGAATATGACAACATTATATCGAAAAACTACTGTTCTTTTGTGAAATACGCTTGTACGCGTACGGCGGACAGTTTTTTATAAAAATATAAATACTATTGAAATGTATATAAAATTGTGGTAAAATATTCGTGGTATTATTTCATCTAAGTAATGATATTGGAGGTAGAATGATATGAACAAGAAGGAATTTCTTGCCCAGATCAAGAACAATCTTTACACAGACTACAAGACAACCCTTAAAGAAGCTTCAACTCATCAGCTTCATAACGCTCTCGCAAGAACAGTTATGGCTGATATCATGCCCGATTGGCAGAAGAGTGAAAAGCGCCATGCAGCAAAGAGAAGAGCATATTATCTCTCAGCTGAATTCCTTATGGGTAGAGCTGTTTTCAATAACCTCTACTGTGCAGGTCTTTTAGACACAGCCAAGGAAGTTTTTTCTGAACAGGGCATAAACATCAACGATTTTGAAGACATCGAAGACGCAGCTCTCGGTAACGGCGGTCTCGGAAGACTTGCTGCTTGTTTCCTTGATAGTGCGGCATCACAGGATATCCCCCTTAACGGTTACGGAATCAGATACCGCTATGGTCTTTTCAAGCAGTATTTTGAAAACGGATTCCAGAGAGAAACAGCTGACAAGTGGCTTCATCAGGGAATCGACGCATGGAGCATCCGTTGTGAAAACGACAAGGTAAGAATCGACTTCGCAGACCAGTCTGTAATGGCTGTTCCTTATGATGTTCCCATTATAGGATATGACAGAAAGTCAATAAACACACTCCGTTTATGGCAGGCTGAAGGTCTTGATGAATTCAACTTCACAGACTTTGACAATCAGCTTTATCTCAACGCATCAGAAAATGCAATTCTCGCTGAGGCTATCAGTAATGTCCTTTATCCTAACGACAATACTGAAAAGGGACTTATTCTCCGTCTTAAACAGCAGTATTTCTTCTGCTCTGCATCTTTACAGGATATTGTTTCAAACTATAAGAAGAAATATGGTTCTGATTTCTCTAAGTTCCCCGAACTTTATTCTATCCAGCTCAACGATACACACCCGACAGTATCTATCCCCGAACTTATCCGTATCCTTATGTTCAAGGAAGGTATGGGATTCAACGAAGCATTTGATATCGCACAGAAGACATTCAACTATACAAACCACACAGTTATGGCTGAAGCTCTCGAAAAATGGAATGTTTCTCTCTTCAGAAAGGTTATTCCTACAATTTACGATATCATCGGTCTTATTGATACAAAACTCAAAAACGACCTTAAGAAGATGAAGAAGACAGACGAAGAAATCGGCTGGGTTTCAATCGTTCAGGGCGACCGTATCCACATGGCAAATATGGCTGTTTTCGCAACATCACATACAAACGGCGTTGCAGCACTCCATACAGAAATCCTTAAAAACGACGTTCTCCGTGACTGGTACAGAATCTTCCCCGAAAGATTCCAGAACAAGACAAACGGAATTACTCCTCGTCGTTGGATAGGTCTTTGCAACCCTCAGCTTTCATCACTCATCACAGAAAAGCTCGGAACAGAAGACTGGGTTACAAATCTTGATAAGCTTAAAGATCTTCAGAAGTTTGTTGACGACGAAGAAACACTCAAGGCTTTCGCTCATATCAAGCGTGAAAAGAAGCAGGAAGCTGTTGAATATATCGGCAAGCACGAAAACTTCTGGATTAACCCCAACTTCATGTTCGATGTTCAGGTTAAGCGTCTTCATGAATATAAGCGTCAGCTCCTCAATGCATTTGCTATTCTTGATATTTACTATCAGATTAAAGAAGGTGCACTCACAAACTGGCACCCGACAGTATTCATCTTCGGTGCTAAGGCTGCTCCCGCTTACAGAAGAGCAAAGGGTATCATAAAGTTTATCAACGAAATCGCAAAGAAGGTAAACTCAGACCCACAGACAAACGACAAGCTCCTTGTTCTCTTTGTTCAGAACTATAACGTTTCTTATGCTGAAAAACTCATTCCCGCTGCTGACCTTTCAGAACAGATTTCAACAGCAGGTCTTGAAGCATCAGGAACAGGTAATATGAAGTTCATGCTCAATGGTGCTATAACAATCGGAACATGGGATGGCGCTAACATTGAAATCGCTGAAGAAGCAGGCGTACAGAACGAATACATCTTCGGTGCGAGAGTTGAAGAAATCAACCGCCTCAAAAACGGCAACTATCGTCCCAAGGAAGATTACTACTATGCAAACGACAGACTCAAGAGAGTTATCAACACACTCGTTGACGGAACATTCAACGACGGCGAAACAGGTATGTTCGGCGAGCTTTATTCCGCTCTTACAAACGGTTTCAGCTGGCATGCTCCCGATAACTACTTCATCTGCCGTGATTTCGACGATTATGTAAACGCTAAAATCAGAGCAAACCGTGAATACAACAACGACAGAACTGTATTCAACAAGAAATGCTGGATGAACGTTTGCAACGCAGGCAAGTTCTCATCAGACAGAACTGTCAAGCAGTATGCAGAAGAAATCTGGAAGGTAATTTAATTTTTCAAAATACCCCGATAACAGAGAAATCTGTTATCGGGTTTTTATTTGTGCGACTACGCATAAAATTTCGATGACAGTTTTTTATTACCGAGCGGAAAACTTAATCCCACAACCAAGTCGGAAACGATATGTCCTGTGCGGTCACGCACCTGTATTTTTATGATACTTTGTCCTATCGTTACCGAGCCACTTTTTAATTCCCACAACAAAGTCGGAAACGATCTGCCTGCACGGGCTCCGTGCCACCTGTAACCAAATTGTAATAAAATGTAATCAAATTGTAATCGCATTACGGTATAATATATGGTATAATCTGTAATGGAGAAAAAAATTTATTTTTCAGGGGGAAGAAAATATGAAAAAAATTATTATTGCAGTTCTCGCTTTAACACTCACATTCTCTATGACAGCGTGTGATAAACTGACAGAATTAAACCTTAATGAAACAACAGAAACTACAACTGTTGTCATAGATGGCGCTGATGTTCCTGACGGAGTTGTTATTACAGAGAATAAAGTTGACCTCGGCGACGGCGATTATCTTATGGAAGAACTCGACGAAAGAGGGAACCTTATCTGTAACAGATATTATTCAGCAGATAATACTCTTCAGTATTATGTTACCTATGAATACAACGATATGGATCTCTGCACAAAAGAGATGCATTATGACGCAGAAGGAAACCTTGATATATATTTTGAAAAGGAATATAACGATAAAGGTCTTATAACAAAGGGGTCGATCCACGAATCCGACGGAAGATGCAGTTCTTATGTCACATATGAATATGATGAAAATAATAACTGCATAAAAGAAATGAACTATGACGGCACAGAACTTTTATCATATTCTGTTTCGGAATATAACGAAATGAACCTTATTACAAAGACAGAATTTTTCAATCCCGATGGAAGCAGTACCTATACAGATATATATGAATACGATGAAAACGGAAACATTACAAGAGAAGCCTATTACAATGAAAATAAAGAACTGACAGGCGAATGTGTATATAAATATGACGATAACGGGAATCTTGTAAGCGAAATCCGCACCGATGAAAACGGCGAAAAATATTTCGGATATTATGAAAGAAACGCATCTGTAGTTGAAACATGGGAGAATGAAGTCGGCGAAATTCTTTATAAATATGATTATGAAGATGGCGCTCTCAAAAGGGAATACTTCTATAAAAAAGGAGTTATGACTCATTTTGAAGAATATATTGAAGAAAACGGCTCCCACATTATCATAAGAACATATGTTGACGCAATGGGAAATCCCACACGGTCAGAAACATATAACGAATATGGCTATAAAGAAATTGAAACATACTTTGACGAAATCGGCGAAGTAAAAGATTATTACACCTATGAATACAACGGCGACTGGCTCATTGAAAGACGCGATTATAAAAATGCAGCAGGCGATACATTATGGTTCAATACCTATGAATACGATGAAAATTTAAGACTTGTAAAAGACAGTTGCTATTTCCCCGAAAGTGAGTTACAATCATATCAGACTATGGAATACGATGAATACGGAAACGAATCAAAGCGTTCTGTTTATAACGCCGACGGAACACTTAATACATATCGCGAAATGCAGTATGACGACTATGGAAATCTTATTTCTTTCAAGGATTATAACGCTGACGGCACACCTATTTCTTAAGGAGAAATAAAATGAAGAAATCAGAAATAATTATCGTAATAACGATAGTGGTTCTTGCAATAGCGGCGATTGTCATAGGAATAAATGCATTCGGTGACACAGAAATCGGCATTTCGGATTTTTTCAGAAACATTCCCACTGAAGTCGAATATTTTGATGTTGAAGAAAAATATGTAAAGCAGGTAACAGACAGCCGTGGGCTTGTCATAAAAGAAGAAAAATATTCTCTTGAAGATGATAAAAAACTAAGTTCTTCTACTTTTACATATGACACAAACGGAAATCTTCTTGAAATAGAAACCCGTGTAGAATCCGAAGCTTTTTCGTTTGAAATGTATGACAACTACAAATCTGAAACCATACTTAACGCTTATTATGAATATGATGAAAACAACAACAACATAAAGTATATTCAGACTACCTCTTCAGTTACCAGAGGCCCCGAAGGTGTATTATCCGAGCATACTTATGTTATCGCGAATGCCGAATATCAGTATGATGAAAACAATCATATAACAAAAACAATAAGTTATGATGTAAGCGGCGGAAGATTATCAAACGCAATATCATATTATCAACTTCATAAATGCTATGAAAACGGAAATATAGCCGAAAGTCATTTATATATTCATGGCAAGGAACTTATATCCATTGACAAATATCAATATGACGAAAACGGAAATAAGATAAGATGCGATTCGTATTTTCCCGAAGAAGAATTAAAAAGTTATACTATCTATGAATATGACGAAGAAGGCAATCTTATTTATGAAACGCTTTTCGACGAGGATGGATACAAGTTACTTCATAACGAATATAACGAATACGGCGATATGATCAAGAAAACCACATATCAGGACAAAGGATGATTCTATGAAAAAGGCAGAAATAGCTATTATAATAACAATAATTGTTCTTGCGATAGCAGCGATAGTTATAGGTATCTTCGCTTTTAAAGGAAGCGAAGAAAAAACTTCATCGGGCGGGAACGAAATAAAAGAATTCTTCTCTGAACTTTTCGAGAAAAAGCCCGAAAACCCCGATGTCGACCCCGTTGACCCCGTCATCACAGAAGAACCCGAAGAAACAGAACCCGAAGATGACGACGATGATGTATATGAAGACAACGAGTTCTTCTCTTATGATGATAATGGAAATATCATAAAAGAAGATTATGGCGATTATGTTTTAAGACACAAATATGATAACAAAAACCGTAAGATAAAAACCATCACATACGATGAAAACGGCGATATCCAGTATTGGAGCGTGTTTGAATACAAAGGCAACAGCGACAAGCCCTCAAGAAAAGAAACAAAAGATGCCAACGATGAACATATCTCAACAATTATATATGAATACGGAAACGATGGTTCATATATCGAATCAGGCTATCTCCCCAACGGTATTCTTACAGACAGAACATATTTTGACAAATCGGGATTTATCGTAAGGGCAGAATATTATTATAAGAATTATTTAGCTCAGCTTTATGAATTCGACCCTGAAACATTCTGTGCAAAGCAGACCAGTTATGACGAAGACGGAAATGTGACATATTACGCCGAATACGACGAAAACGGCGACCTTGTAAAAGAAGAAATATATGAGTAAAAAACAAAAGACGGACTTTTAAAAAAGTCCGTCTTTTAATTTATCTTTTTGAGTTTAAAGGTTATCTTTGCGGTGATTTTCGGGTTATCTCTCTTAAAGCGTTTTGCAATTCTCTTTATAATCATATTTGCGTTGTCTTCTGTCGCTGAGGCTATGAGAATCGCATACTGTGATAAACTTATTCTTGTGAAGACATCACTGCTTCTCAGCGAAAATGTTATACAATCGATAAGTTTTTCCATAACCGAAGAAAGTTTTTTTCCGCCAAGCATTCCGCCGTTTTCATCCGAAATACTGAGAACGCATAACTGAACAGGTCTGCCGTCTCTTGAAGAAGCTTTCTTTTCAAGCTGATAGATGTATTTGAAGAATTCGTATTCACAATAGAATGCGCCGACAACGTCGTCATCTTCATTTAAAATAGCAGTAACTTTATCAAAATCAAGTGAAACATCATGACAATCATAAACTGTTTCTTTATAAAGCTGTAAAAATTCTTCCGAAGGGTTAACACCCAGCTTGTTATAGAAAATATCTATCGCTCTGTGATAAAGGTCTCTCGCGGATTTTTTATCGCCGAGCTCTGATAACGCACGGATTTCCATAGCATAGATGAATTCATCATACTGGTCGATAAGAAGTGCTTTTCGGCATAAAGCTATCGTTTCGTTGAATTCGCCGTTTTCGAATAAAAGGTCAAGCGCGAAATAAACCGCCTTTATGTATAAAGAGTGATAGTATGCCGAAATGGGAGCGACCCAGTTTTCGCCGTTCTGCGAGGGAAGATAGTCGCCTTTATAAAGTTCCATAGCGGAAAGAACCATATCAACTCTCTTGCGGTAATTTTCTTTTGAGACAAAAGCCTCGTTACAGAGAGTTTCGAATTTTTCTGTGTCTATATCGACTTCGATTTTATTGTTCCATCTGTATCCGCCGGGGCAACTTACTATAAGGTCTTTTCCTAAAGGAGAGAAAGATGCCAGTGTATCACGAAGTCTGCAAAGCTGGGTTTTCAATGCCGAAGCGGGATTGGAACTGTCGTCGTATAAAAGCTCTATAAGTTCGTTCTGCTGAATTTCTTTTTCTCTGAAAGTTATTATGTATTCAAGAAGGGTCCACATATTTCTTGAACGACGCGAGGTTTCATCGATTTTTTTGTCGCCTATCTTTATTGAGAAATTTCCGAGCATGGTGATTTCGATATCGCTCAAGATTAAAACCCCTTTCTTTTGTAATTGTTGCACAACGAGAGTTTATGCTGATTGTAAAATTCATAGAAAATTTATCGCAGTTACCTTAAATACGCGAATTGTAACCCGTCTGTAACCGCATATCAATATAATGAGAACATAACAAACACAACAGTTAAATACCTGCCAGATTGATTTGATGTGTTAATACCGAAACGGTATCGGTCTTGGGTCCCCTCCCGAGCCGATATTGTTTTATCCAAATGACAATAGTATTGCGCCATCATATATGAATTGAGGTTACACGACACAGTCGGGTAACCTCATTTTCGTTCTTAAATTAGTTTACTGTAAAAGTAAAAGCGCTGCGTCTGTTGCAACATTTCCGTGAGCAGCAAGAGTGTTTTCGGGTTTTTCAGCAGCAGTCTGCTTCAAAGCCTTCATAAGTTCTATTGCTTCTTCTCTTGAATTGATCTTGCTTGCGGCAGCTTCTTTGTTTGCGTTTGCAACTTCTGAAGTAAATTCAGCCTTATCTGCTGATTTCTTTTCAACAAACTTTATAGCGTTAGAGGCATTTTCGGCTCTCTCTGCCTTTTTGCCTGAGTCAACGCCCTTCGCACCGATATTGGCACTGTTAAGAACTTCACCTGAAGTAATCTGATCTATAGCCATAAAAAATACCTCCTTGTATAAATCTCATATCATAAAATGCGGATTCCTATCCGTATAAATATTCTATCACAAAACATTTCCCATTGCAATAGTTATTTTCAATGGGCGATATATTTTTGTGACATTTTTCAGTATATAGGCAATTTTTAGGTCAAAATTAACTTGAAACGGCAAAAAGATAGTGGTATACTATATTATGTATAATTTTGATCATAATATTATGAGGTGATTTTCTTGCAGAGTTCTGTCAAAAAAGTAATAATAATCGCGGCGATAATAATTGCCGTTGTAATAGCAGGCGCGGCGGTTGCCGTTGCACTTATCTTAAAAGGCGGGGATACCCCTGCTTCTTCTGATAATCCACCCGCGGTAACAGATGTAACTGTTTCGGAGGGTGATGTTTCTTCGATGACATCGGGTGAAAATACAACCCCCGATACAACAACCGACGGCGGAAACAATAACGCTCCCTCATCTTCTGAAACACAGGGAACACAGAATACTCCTGCTCCCGAAAGCGTTACAAAATCAGGACTTTCAGCGGGTGCCAAACTTGTTTCATCATGGGATAATAACGGACAGATAAATTCACAGTTTGATATAACAGTTTCAAACAACGGTTCTGAAAATGTTTCTTCATGGACAGTTGAGTTCGATGTTCCAAATGGTTCTGTGATTTCAGGAAGCTGGAACGGAAACTATTCTGTATCGGGAACAGTCCTTAAAATAACAGGCGACCAGAACAACTCAAATATTTCTATGGGCGGAACAGCAACAACAGGATTTATAATCGTTTCTCCCTCTGCTTTTGATATAAAGGAAATCAGAGTAAACGGTGAAAAGGTTAAGGTTGATGTTTCATCGGGAACAGGAAATAATAATAACAACAACAATAACAATAATAATAACAATAACAACAACGGTGGCGGAACAGACATCATCCCCGTAATTTCAGGAGAAGCAGACCTTAAGCGTGCCGAAAACGCTGTTCAGGGTGACGACTGGCTTTTCGCAAAGGGAAATAAAATCGTTGATAAAAACGGAAAGGAAGTATGGCTTACAGGTTGTAACTGGGCAGGTTATAACACAGGCACAAACCTCTTTGACGGACTCTGGAATGCAAACCTTGAATCATCACTTTCATCGATAGCAGACCATGGCTTCAACGTTATCCGTATTCCCATTTCAGCAGAACTTATCAATCAGTGGGAATCGGGAAACTGTCCATCAGCAAACTTCAATCAGGCTTCTAACCCTAATCTTGTAGGAAAGAACAGCCTTCAGATTTTCGATTATGTTGTAGAACTCTGCGAAGCTTACGGAATCAAGATCATCATCGATATCCACTCAGCAGATACCGATGCTATGGGTCATATGACAAACTTATGGTATACTTCAAAGACTTCTGTAAATAACTATTATCGTTCGCTCGAATGGATGGCTGAAAGATATAAGAATAACGACACAATTATTGCTTATGATATAAAGAACGAACCTCACGGAAAGCCATCTGAAGGCATAAACAATATGGCTATCTGGAACAACTCAACAGCACAGAACAACTGGAAATACACAGCAGAAACAGCAGCAAAGAAAATCCTCGCTAAAAACCCGAATGTTCTCATTTTGGTTGAAGGAACGGAAAGCTATCCTAAAAACCCCAAGGCAAACAATTTCACATCAACAAACATGGGCGACTATTATACAACATGGTGGGGCGGAAACTTGAGAGGCGTTAAGGATTATCCCATAAACCTCGGAAAATATCAGAACAAGCTTGTTTATTCACCTCACGACTACGGTCCTACTGTTTATCAGCAGCCATGGTTCCAGAAAGATTTCACATATAACTCACTCATGAACGATTGCTGGAGAGATAACTGGTTCTATATCTATGAAAACAATACAGCACCTCTTCTTATCGGTGAATGGGGCGGATTTATGAGAGAACCGAACCTTGAATGGATGGGCTATATGCGTGAACTCATAGGAAAATATAAACTCCACCACACATTCTGGTGTTATCAGGCAAACTCAGGCGACACAGGCGGACTTGTCCTTGATGACTTCAAGACATGGGATACACAGAAATACAATTTCGTTAAGGAAGTTTTATGGCAGCAGAACGGCAAGTTCGTAGGGCTTGACCATGAAGTTCCCTTAGGAAACAATGGTATCTCTCTTTCCGAAGCAAAGTAAAAACGAAAAATCTTGCACTTTCTGCGTCGTTAAATCCGCTCGGAATATCCGCTTAAAACAAAGGAGAAAGATATGAAAAAAATACTCATAATAGCATTCATCGTTATGATATGCACAGTTCTTTCGGCGTGTAAGTTTGTAACCGACAGGGGCGAAAATCTTCCACAGACAGCTCCGCCGACAACAGACCCCGTTCAGACAGAACCACCCCAGACAGAACCTGTAACCGAAACAACAACAACTGCTCCCGTAGCAAAATATCGTGAGTTTGATAAGAAACTTTCAGATATGTCAGATAGCTCAGCGTATTATATGGACCTTCCTCAGTTTATGAACGAAGAACAGGGAATTGCTTTTGCAAACGCTCATTATCTTGTAGCGCAGTCACTCTTCGAGTCATCAATGGGTCTTACAGCAGAAAACGGAAGAGTTGATCTTCTTCTTTATGGCGACACCCCCGTTCAGTTTATGAGAACAGGTGTTGACTATAATTCATTCGACAGATATGTGCGTTCTGTTTTCACAGATGACCTCGCTGAAGGACTCTTTTTAAGCGATAATTCATACCGCAACATTGACGGCGAACTTGTTCTTGCTGAAAGCGCAAGAGGCTCAAATATCTTTTATGTAGGAAGAACTTTTGAACTCGTTTCATCTGATGATAACGAACTCAAATTCAAAGTAATAGGTTATTACAGCCAGATAGGAGTTCTCACAGAAGACCACTTCAACGAACTCCCTCCCGAAGAAAGAGAATGGACAGAAGAATTCGACATAACAATCGTTAATACAACAGACGGATGGAAGGTAAGCCAGTTCAATTTCTGGTTATAATAAGGAGATTATAAAAAATGCCTTTTTATTTTATGTTTGATTACACCTATATCCTTGCCATAATTGCGGCGGTGATTTCGCTCATCGCTTCGGCAGGGGTAAAGGCGACATTCAACAAATACTCAAAAAGAATAGCACAATCGGGTCTTACAGGCCGTGATGTCGCAACAAGAATTCTTAACGGCGCAGGGATTTATGATGTAAGCGTAAATCATATCGCAGGGGATTTAACCGACAATTTCAATCCCAAAAACAAAACCCTCAATTTAAGCGACTCTGTTTATGCATCGAATTCGATAGCGGCGATAGGTGTTGCCGCACACGAATCGGGACACGCAATCCAGCACGATAAAGGGTATGTTCCCATAAAGATAAGAGGGGCAATTGTTCCCGTTGTCAATTTCGGTTCAAGACTTTCTTTCCCCGTTATTCTTCTTGGTTGTCTTATGAACTATAACGAAATCATAATTTCAATAGGAATACTTCTTTTCTCTTTCGGACTTATATTTTCGCTCATAACTCTCCCTGTTGAATTCAACGCATCAAGAAGAGCGATTTCGATTTTAGAGCAGGACGGAATTCTCTATGACGAAGAACTCAAGGGCGCAAGAAAAGTTCTTTTTGCCGCCGCAATGACATATGTCGCTTCTGCTATCGGAATGGCACTTCAGCTTTTAAGACTTTTTCTTATGTTCAGAGGAAAAAGAAGACGAAGATAAAAAATAAAAGGCGGACTTTGTGTCCGCCTTTTTATATACGGCAAAGAAACTCTCCCTGCGGTTGACAAAGATGAAAAATTATGTTAAAATCCCCATAAAGTAAATGGGGATACTATTATAATATAAAGGGGAATATGGAGAAAGGTTTTATCTGAAAGGAGAAAATGATGGAAAACAAATCTTTTGACAAAAAGATAATAACAATTCCTAACATTCTTTCTTTGGTAAGACTTATGATGATACCACTCATCGTCTGGCTTTACTGTGAAATGAAAAACTATCTTTTAACAGGCGTTATTATTATCCTTTCGGGGATAACCGATGTTGTCGACGGCTTTATCGCAAGGCATTTCAATATGATAAGCGATGTCGGAAAGGTTTTAGACCCCATAGCAGATAAATTCACACAAGGTGCTGTTCTTCTCTGCCTTCTGTCGAGATTTCCGCTTATGCTTGTTCCTATCCTCTGCATAATCTTAAAAGAAATCTTTATGATAATAACAGGATTTCTCGTTATTAAAAAGGTGGGAAATGTACCCTCTGCCGACTGGCACGGAAAACTTGCAACCTGTGCGCTTTATGGTATGATGGAGCTTCATATATTATGGTATGATATAACATCGTCGGCGTCGATAGTGTCGATAATGATATGCGTATGCCTTATAGGGCTTTCATTCGTTTTGTATGGAACGGAAAATATTAAGGCTATAACCGGAAAGAAAAAATGAAAGAAAAATTAAAAAAGATAAAGGATTTTATTTTAAACCCGCGACTTCTTCTCTGCCTTCTTATCGGGTGGATGATAACAAACGGCTGGTCTTATATTCTTCTCGCTTTAGGGACAATTTTTGAAATCGAATGGATGCTTGCTGTTTCGGGTGGTTATATTGCGTTTTTATGGCTTCCGCTCTCTCCCGAAAAAGTTGTAACCGTCGGCATAGCAATTTTTCTTATGCAGAAATTTTTCCCCGATGATGAGAAAACCCTGGCTGTTTTAAAAGACCTTTATAAAAACGTTAAGGAGTCTTTTGAAAACAGAAAGAATAAAAAGAAAAATAAGAAAAAAGCGTCTGATTGATTCAGGCGCTTTTATTATATATAATGGTATAAATTCACTCTTTTGTGATAGCCTGATAAAGCGATAAATGGCTTAAAAAGGGAATTTTCAGCTCGTTTTATGCCAAATGCACAAAAACCAACCAAAGCTTTCAAATTTCCTTATTAAACATTTTTGAAAAAATATGCTTGACAAAAGGGGAGAGGGGGAGTATAATATAAAGGCACCCTCGGAGAACGGGGGGTCAAAAAGC
>CALGTU010000029.1 GCA_937901465.1 uncultured Clostridia bacterium
CAAGTAATAAAGTACAGTGCCCTCTTTAGTACAACACCCATCTTCTTCAAATCATCAAAATCAAGCACACCCATTCTTCTCGCCTTCACAATTCTAGCCGCTGACTTGTAGCCGATTCCAGGTACACGTAGTAACATCTGATAATCAGCCAGATTTACTTCCAGCGGAAACAATTCCAAATGCTCCAATGCCCAATTACACTTCGGATCAATCAGCACATTAAAGTTTGGATTCTTTTCCGACAACAATTCCTTTGCTTCGAATCCATAATACCTTAAAAGCCAGTCTGCCTGATACAATCGGTGTTCCCGAAGAAGCGGAGGCCCCGCATCCGTCCTTGCGGGCAAATTCGAATCGTCATTCACATGAATAAATGCAGAGTAAAATACTCTCTTGAGATCAAAATTCTTGTAAAGTGCCTCTGCAACATTCAAAATCTGAAAGTCATTTTCCGGAGTTGCTCCGATAATCATCTGTGTGCTCTGTCCCGCAGGAACAAACTTCGGAGCCGCTTTATACTTTACGATTTCTGTGTGATTTTCTTCAATGCCCGTTCTGATGTTATGCATAGGCAGAAGAATGTTGCGTTTGGATTTATCGGGTGCGATTTTATTAAGACTTTCTTCAGAAGGAAGTTCAATATTAACACTCATTCTGTCAGCTAAATATCCCAATTTTTCGATAAGCAAAGGGTCTGCCCCGGGGATTGCTTTTGCATGGATATAGCCATTGAATTTATATTCATAACGAAGAATTTTTAAAATTTCTATCATCTGTTCGCAGGTATAATCAGGACTTTTTATTATCCCCGAGCTTAAAAACAACCCTTCGATATAATTTCTTTTATAAAAATTTATAACAAGTTCGGCAAGTTCACGCGGTTCAAACCTTGCCCTTTCTATATCGTTACTTCTTCTGTTGATACAGTATTTACAGTCGAAAAGGCAATAGTTTGTCATTAAAACTTTCAAAAGAGAAATGCATCTGCCATCAGCGGCAAAACTATGACATATCCCGCAGGAAGCAGTATTTCCTATTCCGTCAATACTCCCACCTCTGTCAACACCGCTTGATGTGCAGGCAGCGTCATATTTAGCACTGTCGCCTAAAATTTTCAGTTTTTCTAAAAGTTCCAACCCTACCACCTCACAAAACAAAAATCGAACATACGTTCTGCTTTTCTATTATAGCAGAACATACGTTCGATTGTCAATAGTTTTTTAGTTGTATTTTTTTCCTATAACAGCAGATGAAAGTTTTCCGAGTTTCAAGGTTGACATAGTTTTTGTTCTTGTTATTTCAGCTTTTCCGCTTGAAATAAGTATTTCGTCATCTTCTGAAAGAATTATCTTCTTAGACACTTTTTCGTCGGAGAAATTAAGTGCTGTTATAACTTTTTCGCCATCGTCTGAAAGTCTTTCAAAGATGAAAAGACATTCATCATTTTCTTTTTCTATCCATTTGAAAAATCTGCTGTCAAAGTCGTTTTTATAAAGTGATGAATATGAAGCATAAAGCGATGAAAGTTCTCTGAAAAATTCTGTAAGTTCTTCTCTTCTGCCGTTTTTCCATTCGAGAACATCATATTCGTTCCATTCTTTTTCAGAAGGAATTTCTGTTCCCATAAAAAAGAGTTTTTTGCCGGGGTGAGTAAAAGCATAAACTAGAAGAAGTTTCAGCTGTAAAAAGCGTTCTTCGAAATCACCATAGAATTTATTTATAAGCGACCTTTTTCCGTGAGAAACCTCATCATGAGAAAGCGGAAGAATATAGTTTTCATTATAGAAATAATCCATCGAATGATAGATGCTATAAGCCTTATATTCTCTCTTTTCAAAAGGAAGAGAAAGATAATAAAGGGTATTGTTCATCCAACCCAAATCCCATTTATAATCAAACCCTAAACCGCCGTATTCTACGGGTGCTGTTACCTTTCCGAAAATGGAAGAATCTTCAGCAATAAGCATTACACCCTCATATTTTTTAGAGATATAGAAATTGAGCGTTTTCATAAACCATATAGCAGGCTCGTTAAGACCCTCATCACCGCTTCCATGACGATAAATCATTTCTGAAACGGCATCAAAACGAATTCCGTCGATATGATAATTTTCTATCCAGAAAGCTACTGCCGAATGAAGAAAACTTGTAACAAAAGGTTTTGAAAAATCAAAAAGCATCGTTCCCCAACGGCTGTGTCTTTCGTTTTCTATATCACTTTCAAAGATATGGGTTCCGTCGTAACAATTAAGTGAGAAATAATCAGAAACGAAATGCAAAGGAACAAAATCCATAATAACGCCTATGCCGTTCTGATGACATTTTTCTATGAGTCTTTTGAGTCCATCAGGATTTCCGTATCTTGAAGTTGCGGAATAATATCCCGAAACCTGATATCCCCAGCTTGCATCTAAGGGGTGTTCGGTAAACGGCAGAAATTCAATATAATCTGCGCCTATCGACTTAACATAGGGAATGAGTTTTTCAGCCGTTTCTTCATAAGAAAGAAACTCTCCGTCATCTTTTTTCATAAAGGAACCAAGGTGAACTTCATAGATATTCAAAGGTGCAGAAAAATTCTTTTTTCTTGATGAAATCCATTCGTTATCGTTCCATTTATATTCAAAAGGATTATAGATAACAGAAGCGTTACCCGGGCGTTTTTCAGAAAAGAACGCAAACGGGTCCATACGGTCAAAAGTTTCGCCGTCTTTTGTTGTTATCCTGAATTTATACATCTGTCCCGCTTCTGAATTCTTTACAGAAACAGACCACACTCCGCTATCGTCCTTTTTCATCGGAATATCTTTCCAGTCAGAAAACTCTCCGATTAAAGAAACGGATTTTGCTTCGGGTGCAAAAACAGAAAATCTGTTTCCTCCTTTTTCTGAATGAGCACCTAAAGTTTCATAAGCCGAAAAAGACAATCCAGATAAGATATTTTTTATATCCATTATTAAAGCTCCATTCCACAAAGCAACCATCTTCCATTTGATTTTATGAAGAACATATTATAATCAACATTATAGTCAACAATCTTCCAACCGATGTTTATATGATAAACAAATTTTATTCTTACAGAGAAATGAGTATCATCATAAACCTTTATATCGCTGTGTGACACGTTATCGTAAGAGAAAGTGTGCTTTACATACCAATCGTTATAAAATCCCTTTACTGTTTTATAGAATTTGCAATCAGTGAAAAGATAGGGAGAAATTCCCTCAAAATCTATATCTGTGATTCCGTAAAGAGCATATTTAACAGCAACTTCTTCTGAAAGCTTCTTAGCGAGAGATTCCATTTCGGGAGAAACAGAGGGCAACGCATAAAATTCTCCGTTATCGCCTGAAAGTTTCATTTCTTCGCCGTTTTCAGAAAAGACTTTAAGAGAAGGCTTATTGAGAAGATTTTTAACCTCATAATATTCAAACGATGGTTTCAAAGTTTCGTCATAAAGTTCGTCATAGCCTTTTATTGCATGATCAGTTGTTTTCTTTTCTTTATCAGAAAGAAGAATATCATCATTAAGATAAACCTTTGCTCCTTTAGGCACTGTTACTGAAACAGAATACTCTTTTGGATAATCCATATGTTTCATCTCTGTGTTTCTCGCCTTAAAGCCGTATTCATCTTCTGTTCCCTCTTCTGTTACTAAAAATTCACAGAGTTTTTCGTCACCTAAAAGAACGGCATAGACTTCATCTTCGCCACTCTTTGCAATTTTCGCTGCTCTTACATCCGAAAAATCATCACCATATTTTTCTCTGAAAAATTTTTCGTATTCAGAAATTGTATTGAATTTATCGGGAGTTATTCCCTGCATCGAAAAGATTTCAGAGAAGTTTTCCTCTTTATAGAGTTCAGCGATTTTATTCGCTGTGTTTATGGGAACATTTTTCTCATAAGCCTCTAAAAAGCCATAGAGATAAACCCATAAGCAGACTGACGCTATTATAAGCACCGAAAAAATTATTATAAGTACAGAAGCAAAAATGCTCTTTTGTTTAAGTTTGGTTTTCATATTTTTCTCCATTCAAAAGTTATGGCATAACGACAAATGCTGTCGGGATATCGCGAGGGCCGTAAACGAGTGCGGGTGTATTCTGAACCTTACCGTCGTAATACATAACAGTCGATGAACCGCCATCGAGATTAGCGGCGTTAACCGCACCATATTCTTCTAAAATATCTATACAGTCGCTATGTGTTGCACCAAGGCTTGTTGCCTGTCTGCCGTCTATTGTGAGTAAAAGAACAGAACCGTCTGCTGTCTGACCGATACATGTTCTGGGATTAAGCCCACCGCCTGTTCCTATAACTTCAGACCTTTTTCCGTTTACTATATAAACGGGTCCGAAAGAAACGGCATCGCGAAGTCCTCTTTCAACTGCTTCTGTTCCCTTCATACTTCCTACAACAAGTTTATCGTCTTTATCAAAACCTATAACGCAACTGTATGTTTCAAGTCCCGCAACAACTCTGCCGTCCTTGATAACAAGTCCTAACGGCTGACCACCATTACCCATTCCGTTTTCATCGGCAAATCCGCCTGCGTTTACTCCTGCTATTGCACCCTCTTTTTCAACAAGGCTGTCGATTTTAAGGCCCTCGCCTTCGCCGAAATTATCTGCCGAAACAGAAACTTTCACTTTTGAAGGGTCTTTTACAATCATAAGTTTACCTTTATATGTTGAGGTTGAAATATCGATTATCTTTATATTTTCTTCGGGCTTGATTTCTTCTGATGTTTCGTCTTTCTTTTCGATAACAACAAGAGAAGTATCGGTTATTTCATTAACTGCAACAGCTGAATTCTTTTCAATCATAAGTGCTACTTCTTCTTCTGAAAAATACATTTTCGGAATGAATTTAAGAGCACTTGTTTCCATTAAAGTTGTTGTTAAAAGTCCCTTTGCTGTTTCGGATGGGCCTCTGAAAACAACTGTTATTGTTCCTAAAATAAAGAAGAGCAGAAAAAGGATGATAAGTCCTAAAACTATAAAAATTCTGCCTACAATTTTTCCGCCTTTTCCTTTTTTAGAAACACCCTTTTCTGCGGAAATCACATTTTCTTTCATAACACCTATTTCTTCCTTTTCGTCTGGAATATAAAATCTCTCTGAATCTGAAAACTGACAAGAAAAAGTATAAAGTCAGTAACAAGTTTCATAAGAACTTCATTGAAATGCGTAAAGTGGACAAGTAAGTAGACCCCTAAATACGCAAAAAGCATCTGGACTATACATAAAAGATAGTAACGCCATATCGTTGCTTTAACATCTGAACGGCTTTTGAAAACCGCCTTATGATTTATAAAATAATTCACTATCGAAGAAATCACTCTTGCTATTGCCGTTGCAAGAAAAATCTGTATCTCTTCAGACATAAATCCGAAAACTTTTATAAAGATTGCAAACATTAAAACATCGACAACGCAGGAAATTATCGATGACGAAACAAAGGCAATAAGGATTTTGAAAATTCTGAAAGAGTCTT
>CALGTU010000030.1 GCA_937901465.1 uncultured Clostridia bacterium
AGCCGTTGCGTTGATGATGGCTGCTCCTGCCCAGGCTCAATTGATTAAGTTTGGGGTGAAAGGTGGTATGGATTTTACAGAATTGGATACCAATGTGAAGGCTTTCAATGAAGTAGCAGAAAGTTCTACAGGCTTCTTTATCGGTCCGATGGCTGAAGTTACTCTTCCTGTCATTGGTTTGGGAGTTGATGGTGCTGTGATGTTTGCTCAGCGTGGTAAAGATGAGTTGAAACAACAAGGTATTGAAATTCCTGTGAACTTGAAGTATACTATAGGTTTAGGAAGTGTTTTGGGTGTTTACTTGGCTGCAGGTCCTGATTTTTTCTTTAATCTCAAGGCTTTCATTTACTTCTTCAGAAAAACTTGCCGCTTTTTTAAGAATTTCAATATCACTTATTTCGCATCCGAACGATACAGCATCAATGCAACCCATATCCTGCATAAGTGAATATGCAGCCTTTGCATAAAAATGTGCAGAAGCAACGGTATATAGAGTAGGCATTTCAATAACAAGGTCAACACCATTCTGAACAGCATATTTAGCCCTTGTAAATTTATCTGTAATCGCTATATCTCCACGCTGGACAAAATTCCCCGACATAAAGGCGACAACATGGGTTACTCCTGCCTTTCTTAACAGATCGATCTGGTATTTATGTCCATTATGAAATGGATTATACTCTGCAAGGATACCACAAATCTCCAACTTTATTTCTCCTGTCAATTTAATTTTTTGGCGCAGGATATCTGTCTTTCGAAATATCCCTATGAGCAATTCTCACTTTAGAGTGACTGCTTAGTATATGTTCATACATTTTTTCTGCAAATGTAACTGAACGATGTTTACCGCCTGTACATCCGAATGCAATTACCAGTTGACTTTTACCTTCGCTTATGTAAAGTGGAATAAGATAATCTATAAGTTCTTTGAGTTTTGAAAGAAGCCCCTTGGACTGTTCAAAGCTCATAACATAATCACTTACTTCCCTATCTTGTCCGGTATGATGTTTAAGTTCAGGAATATAAAAAGGATTTGGCAAACATCTGACATCAAAAAGAAGATCAGCCTCATTCGGAGAGCCATATTTGAATCCGAATGACATAACCTTTATAAGCATAGAATCATCCGGATTATCAAGAAATATGCTGTTTATCTGCTCCTTGAGCTGAGATGTTGAAAGAAACGATGTATCTATGTAATAATCAGCATTTGCTCTTACTGAATGAAGAATATCTCTTTCTGTTTCTATAGCATTCTGTATGCTGCCATGTGCCGCTTCGTCAAGAGGATGCTTTCTTCTTGTTTCTTTATATCGTTTAGTAATAACTTCATCGGCAGCGTCGATAAACAGGATTTTTACATCAAGCCCCTGGTCTTTAAGTTCGTGAATTATATCAGCGATAGAAAGAAAAAGTTCTCCTCCTCTTATATCTGCAACAATCGCAACTCTATCAATTTTAACATCAGATTGTGTGCTTATTTCTGCAAATTTTGAAATAAGTTGAGGAGGCATATTATCTATACAATAAAATCCTATATCTTCAAGTGCATTAACAGCAAGAGATTTGCCTGAGCCTGAAAGACCTGTTACGATTACAAACTGCATAAATAATCCTCCCTTTTACATTTTATCCGATATGATAACAGGTTCACACTCAAGAACATAACCTGTTTTTTCTTTCACTATTTTTCTTACATCTTCTATTACAGACATAACATCAGAAAAAGTAGCGTTATTTTTATTTATAACAAAACCTGCGTGTTTTTCAGAAACCTGTGCACCACCGACAGAATAGCCTTTAAGACCACATTCATCTATAAGAAGCGATGCATAACTTCCTTCTGGTCGTTTGAATGTACTACCAGCACTTCCGTATTCAAGAGGCTGTTTTGTTTTTCTTCTGTTCATAAAATCATCCATAGCGGATTTGATTTCTGATTTATCACCTTTTTTCAAAGAAAAAGCAGCACCAACTATGATTTTTTCAGTTCCCATAACTGAACTGTGCCTGTAAGAAAGACAAAGTTCATCTAAGGTGAGTCTTTTTATTTCATTATTTTCATCAATAACATCACAATAAGAAATAATATCTTTGATTTCTCCGCCATAAGCACCAGCATTCATATAGACTGCTCCGCCAACACTACCGGGAATTCCATAAGCAAATTCCGCACCTGAAAGCGAATTCTCTCTTGCAAAAGTACAGAATGATGATAAAAGTGTACCTGACTGACAATATATTTCTGTATCGGATAAAAATGAGATTTCGGAAAAATCATTTCCTATAAGAATAACAACACCATTAAAGCCATTGTCGTCGATTATAAGATTTGATCCGTTTCCTATAACAACATAAGGAATATTGTTTTCTTTGCATTTTTTTCTTACAGCAATACACGATTCAACCGAATTTATCTTTACAAGAAGTCTGCAATTCCCACCAATACGGAATGTATTATACTTTTTAAGAGATTCATTGTAATAAAACTTGCATCCGAATTTTTCTGCAATTTCAGCAATTCTTTCCGTATAATCAGCCCCTTTGCTGAATGTTATTTTAAAATATTTATGAGAAAAAATAAAATTCTATTCAAAGATTTTTCCTTTTTTGCTCTCGATGTGTGCTTTTATGTTTTCCCATTTTATATTTACAATCAATTCTTCGGGATAATTGTTATCTTTAAGCATTTTAATAGCATTGTCAAACTTTCCGACAGACATACAAAAATGAGCATCGCTATTAACAATTACGGGGACTCTGTATTTTTTACATACTCCGATAAGTTCAAGTGCATTATTTATCGTTTTAACACTTCTCGGTATTGCACTTTCATTTATTTCAACAAACTTTCCGTATTCTTTAAAAACAGGAATAACCTTTTCGTAATCAGGTTTATATGCCGGATATATCGGGTGACCGATAACGTCTACATAAGGGTTCTGCGCGACGCCTATATAAGCGTTAGTATAATCATCTATAGTCCCGCCTGCCATATTGTAATTACCGTGTATTGATGCTATTACCCAATCAAGTCTTTCAAGTTCGGACGGGCCAAATGCGAGATTGCCGTTATAATCGACAATATCACATTCAACACCAAAAATCATATTGACATCAAATAACTTTCTTGGTATCGCTCTTGAGAGATTATGAAAATGCCAGATATGAGGGGCATCGCTTCCGCCTGTTGAATGATCTGTTATAGCAATAGCTTTCAGACCAGTTTCTGAAGCGGATTTTGCCATTTCAAGAACTGTCGAATACGCGTGTGTTGACGCAATGGTATGTGTGTGTGTGTCTGCTTCTATTCGCATCGGTTTTCCTCCGAAAAATATTTACTAGAATGGATCAAATTCTTTTACTGTTCCCTGTTTGGGACGATCGTCCATATCAAGACCAAGTTTGTCCATAAGATCCTGAGCGGCGTTGTATCCCATTTTCTTCTGTCTGTTATTCATAGCAGCAACTTCAAGAATAACAGCAAGGTTACGGCCCGGTTTTACAGGAATTGTAAGTGCAGGAATGTTAACGCCAAGAATTGATGTATAATCATCAACCATTCCCATTCTGTCATAAATTTTTTCGCTATCCCAAGGTTCAAGGGTTACAACAAGGTCAATCTTT
>CALGTU010000031.1 GCA_937901465.1 uncultured Clostridia bacterium
GTATAAGTCTGTCAGAAGAAAAAACGGGTATACCTTGCTTGAAATAAAGCTTTTGACAGGGAGAACTCATCAGATAAGAGTTCATTTTTCGCACATAGGTTTTTCGCTTCCGGGCGACGGACTTTATGGCGGTGATATGAGTGTTATCAAAAGACACGCACTTCATTGCAAGACCCTTGAATTTATACATCCTGTTACAAAAGAAAAGGTCGTTGTTGATTCGGAAATTCCCGATGATATGGCATCATTTTTTAAGTAGATTTGTTACCGTTTTGTAATAATTCTGTTTTGTGTGGTAGCGGGATAAAGTCCTGTTCTACGCGGTTTTTATGGAAAAAGCAGGTTATTGTGATATGAAATTTGTAGTCATAATAACGAAATGGTGCTTTAAAAATAGTTTAAAATGCACAAAGATTTTGATGGATTTGCGAAAAAAATCCCCTTTAGGTTGATTTTTTGCGATTTTTCCGTATAATTAAAGGTTGTTGTATTTAAACCGACATATTTATAAATGTATTTTTATGAAAGGAGAGTGGAGTCGTGGCACAGATAAAAGAAGAAGAAAAGCAAAGTTTTATAGCTGAACTTTTTGAAGAAATGAACTATAACTTCTGTCGTTTCATGACGAAACTCGGAGCGTATGTCGTTTTTCTTTTTGTAACTCTCGGAAGAGAAATAAAAAAGCTATTTCTTAAGATTTTCGGAAGAATTATAAATAAAATCGGCGAAAAAAGTTCGCTGAGAACATATATGATGAAGAGAAAACAAGAGTTTATCGATGAAAAGGAAAAACTCTATAATTTCTTCTTCTGGCTCCGCGAAGATACAGAGTCGACCTATGTAAACGACGGGCTTATATCTGCTTTGAAAGTAGGATTTGTTCATTTTGCAAAGGGGCTCTGGCATGCGAGAGGGTATGCTGTAAGAGCTTTTAACTGGATACTTCCCGTTGTATCGGTATTTTTTATGGTTTCGGTTCTCAATAATGTTTCAAACCTTGCTTATGGAGTAGGGGTTGAATACAAGGGACAACAACTCGGTATTCTTGATACCGAAAGCAAATATGACGAAACCGAAATGGCGCTTCAGGAAAGAATTACCTATACCGAAGATGACGAAAAGGTTGTTATCACACCTAAGCTTGCGGTAAGGCTTATAACCGATGAAAAGGATGTTATTGAGCCTGACGCTCTGGTCGATAAGCTTCTTATGAACTCTGATGCTGATATTGTTGAAGCCTGCGGTGTTTTTGTTGACGGAGAATTTCTTGGTGCGATAGAAGACAGACAGACGGTTGACAGCATGCTTTCAAGACGTCTTTCAAGATATATCGATGAAGATGTAAAGGAAGTTTTCTTTGACAAGGAAGTTGAACTTTCAGACGGACTTTTCCTTGCGAACTCTGTTGTTGACAGCAAGGATATCATAGATACATTCGGTTCATCATATGCGACGGCGGTTTATTATACCGCAGAAAAAGGAGATACTCCCAGCGGAATAGCTTCGATGTATAACCTTACAACAAGCGAGCTTGCTGCTATGAACCCCGGAATACTTACTAATCTCCGTCCCGGAGATGAAGTTATGGTAAGTGTTGAAGAACCTTATCTTTCGGTAAATGTTGTAAAGCAGGAAACATATAACGAAGAAATTCCCTATGAAACAATAAAAACAGAGACGGATACTCTTTATAAGGGCGACTCGAGAACTGTTGTAAAGGGAATAAAGGGCGAAAGAAGAGTTGTTGCCGATGTTGTTTATCACAACGGCATAGAACTTTCGAGAGATGTTCTTGAGAGTGCTGTTCTTTCAGAACCAAAGGCTGCTGAAGTTCAGATAGGAACAAAGCCACTCGCTCCTATAACAGGCATAAAGATAAGCGGAACGGGTATTTACAGCTGGCCTGTTGCGGGCGGTTATATCAGTTCTTATATGGGCGACGGAAGAGGACATAAGGGTATTGACATTGCGGCACCTTACGGAACGACTATTTTTGCCGCTGAAGAAGGAACTGTTGTTCTTGTTCAGAAGATAAAATACGGATATGGATACAACTTTATCATTCAGCATAACGATGGCAGAAGAACAAGATATGCACATTGTAGTGCGATTTATGTTTCTGTTGGCCAGAAGGTTATCAAGGGAGAACCTGTTGCGGCTGTAGGAAGCACAGGTCAATCGACGGGTAATCATCTTCACTTTGAAGTTATCGAAAACGGTGTATTCAGAAATCCTTTGGATTTTGTCAAATAAAAAAGAGGGGCAGGGGTTTGTCCCTCTTTTCTTTTATATAAAAACTTATAAAAAAATGTCAGAAAAGGTATTGACAAGGGGAAAAAGAAATAGTATAATGATTAATGTAAAGTTTTGTGACTTTACATATCCTTTAAGATTACGGGGGTGTTTTTGTTGGCTAAAGACCTTAACATAGCGCTTCTTCTTGACTTTTACGGTGAGCTTCTTACCGAAAAGCAAAGGGATATGATAGAACTTTATTATGACGAGGATTTATCACTCGGTGAGATTGCCGAAACGGCAAAGATAACAAGACAGGGTGTAAGAGACAGCATAAAGCGAGGCGAACAGCAGCTTTTTGAATATGAGGAAAAACTCGGTCTTGCTGCGAAGTTCCAGAAATACACTGAACTTCTTGAAAAAATAGACAATCTGGCAAATGATATAAACAAGGAAAGCACAACATATAATTATTCGAGAAATATTTCCATAAGAGCAGAAATGATTATGGAATGTGTTAAGGAAAGCAAGGATATAATCTGACTTTGATACGGAGGCGTTTGTATGGCTGGGTTTATGATGGTAAATACCGAAAAGGTTGACGAAAGAAGAGAACATATTCCGATAGGCGTTGTAACAGGACTTGGCTATGAAAATGCCGCTTCATCTGTTTATGGTCCTAAGAACTTTATCAGATGGGCAACCGAAGAAGCTCTTAAAGACCTTGAAATTGCTGCTCTTGAAATGAAAGCAGACGCTGTTGTTTGTTTAAGATTCAATATTCAGGTCGGCGAAACTGTTACTGTTATCGCGAGCGGAACAGCTGTTAAACTCGGTGAAATTCCTTATACAGCACTTACACACGAAGATATCTACGGAGATTATTAATAACAATTATTAAGGAGAAACACTATGGCGTTTGAGGGACTTTCTGAAAAACTGAATAATGTCTTTAAACGTCTTAAAGGCAGAGGAAAACTTTCTGAAGCTGATGTTAAGGAAGCTATGCGCGAAGTAAGAATGGCGCTTCTGGAAGCGGACGTTTCTTATAAGGTTGCAAAGGACTTTATTACAAAGGTTTCTGAAAGAGCTGTAGGAGAAGAAGTTCTCGCGAGCCTTACTCCCGCACAGCAGGTTATAAAGATAGTTAACGAAGAACTCATCGCTCTTATGGGTAATGAGAACTCAAAGATAAATATTCCCGCTAAACCACCCTGCATCATTATGATGTGTGGACTTCAGGGTTCGGGTAAGACAACACATTCGGCCAAGCTTGCAAAGCATTTCAAAGATGCGGGCAAGAGACCACTTCTTGTAGGGTGTGACGTTTATCGTCCTGCTGCTATAAATCAGTTACAGGTTGTTGGTGAAAAGGCTGGTGTTAAGGTTTTTGAAATGGGACAGATAAATCCTGTTACCATTGCAAAAGAAGCTGTTAAGCACGCTAAAGACCATGGCAACGACATAGTTATCCTCGATACCGCGGGACGACTTCATATAGATGAGGCTCTTATGAACGAACTTAAAGAAATAAAGTCTGTTACTGAGCCCGATGAAATTATGCTTGTTGTTGACGCAATGACAGGTCAGGACGCAGTTAATGTTGCTAAATCTTTTGATGAGGCTCTGGGTATCGACAGCGTTCTTATGTCGAAGCTTGACTCTGATACAAGAGGCGGTGCGGCGTTATCTGTTCTTGCTGTTACGGGTAAACCTATAAAGTTTGTCGGAATGGGCGAAAAGCTTGATGATTTCGAACAGTTCCACCCACAGAGAATGGCATCGAGAATACTCGGAATGGGCGATGTTCTTACTCTTATTGAAAAAGCACAGACAGCCGTTGACGAGGAAGATGCAAAGAAACTTGCTGCAAGACTTAAAGAGAATACTTTCGGTATGGACGATCTTTTAGACCAGATGCGTCAGATAAAGAAAATGGGCTCTTTAAAGCAGATTATCGGAATGTTACCGGGTGTTGCAGGAAAGATAAACGAAGACGACATTGACGAAAGTCAGTTCGGAAGACTTGAGGCTATGATTCTTTCGATGACAAAAGCCGAAAGAGAAAAGCCCTCGATTATAAATCCTTCAAGAAAGAGAAGAATTGCTGCAGGTAGCGGAACTACTGTTGCTGATGTTAATCGTCTTTTAAAGCAGTTTGAACAGATGCAGAAGATGATGAAGCAGATGGGCGTTATCGGTAAGAACGCAAAGGGCAAACGCAATAAACTCAGAATTCCGCCGGGATTTATGAATAATATGGGCGGAATGAAATTTTAGCTTATAATGCAAATATCGCATTAGATAGAGAGTAATATTTTCGGAGGTGAAAAACATGGCAGTAAAAATCAGACTCAGAAGAATGGGTGCAAAGAAAGCTCCTTTCTATCGTATCGTTGTTGCTGACAGCAGATATCCTCGTGATGGTAGATTCATTGAAGAAATCGGATACTACGATCCTACAAAGGAACCTTCTGTAATCAACGTTGATGAAGAAAAGGCTAAGAAGTGGATTGCTAACGGCGCTCAGCCTACAGAAACAGTAAAGGGTATCCTTAAGACAAAGGGTGTTCTTTAATCCACTGAACAAAGGGGAATAATCTACCGTCAGAACCAAGAGTTTTGACGGGGATTAAACACTCCTTACAAATCCAGAGAAAATACGACCGCATTACAGAATGGAGATTTAAAATGGAAGAACTTTTGACTACTATCGCTTGCGGCCTTGTAAATGATAAAACGGCCGTATCAGTTACCGTTGACGAGCCCGATGCCGAGGGCGTTATCGTATATCATCTTCATGTTGCACCCGACGATATGGGAAGGGTAATCGGCAAACAGGGAAGAATTGCAAAGGCAATCAGAACAGTTATGCGTGCTGGCGCAGGCATGGTTAACCAGAAAATAATGGTTGAAATTGACTAAGAAAACAAAACGCCCTATGGGGCGTTTTTTGGTATATTCATTTTAAGGAGAGTTTTATGAAACAGTTTCTTGAAATCGGAAAAATCGTCGCTACAAGGGGCGTAAGAGGAGAGGTAAGGGTTCAGCCGTGGTCGGACAGCCCTGAATTTTTATGCGAATTTGATATGCTCTATCTTGACGAAGGCAAAAAAACAATAGAAATCGAACGCTCGTTTGTTCAGAAAAATGTTGTTGTTATGAAGCTTAAGGGAATTGATACTGTTGAAAAGGCTCAGGAGATGAGAAACAGTATTCTTTATATGGACAGGGACGATGTTGAACTTCCTGAAGGCAGTTATTTTGTTCAGGACCTTATCGGTCTTTCGGTTATTGACGCTGATAACGGTGAGAAGATAGGCGTTCTTTCTGATGTTACAGAAACGGGTGCTAATGATGTTTATCATATAAAGGCGGAGAAGAAGGAATATCTTATTCCTGCTATTCCTGATGTTATAGAAAAAGTTGACATTGAAAAAGGCGAAATACTTATTCACAAAATGAGAGGGCTTTTTGATGAGGATTGATATTGCAACGCTTTTTCCTGAAATGTGTGAAAGAGTTTTGGATGAAAGCATTATAGGAAGAGCAAGAAAAGCGGGTAAAATAACTGTAAACTGCCATAATATAAGAGAATGGTCTACTGATAAACATCGCAGGGTTGACGATACAACATATGGCGGTGGAATGGGAATGCTTATGCAGGCAGAACCGATTTATCGCTGTTTTCTTGATGTTACGAAAGATATGGAAGAAAAACCGCACACGATATATATGTCGCCGAAGGGAAAACTCTTCACTCAGCAGAAAGCAAAGGAATTTTTGACAAAAGAGAATATCTTTATAATCTGTGGGCATTATGAGGGTGTTGACCAGAGAATTATTGATAAGATTGTTGATGAAGAGATTTCTGTCGGGGATTATGTTTTAACAGGCGGAGAACTTCCCGCGCTTATAGTTACTGATGCTGTTGCAAGGCTTTGTGATGGGGTTTTATCGGCAAATGTATGTTTTGAAGACGAAAGCCATTATAACGGGCTTTTAGAGTATCCTCAGTATACACGCCCGGCAGTATATAGAGGCATGGAAGTTCCTGATGTATTAACAAGTGGAAACCATGAATTAATTCGAAAGTGGCGTCTGAAAAAGCGTCTGCAAAAAACATTAGCAAATAGACCTGATTTAATATTACAGGCTAGGCTAAGAGGATTGCTCACTACAGAGGCCGAAAAAATGATTGAGGAATTGACTGAGCAAGTTAAACTAAAATCGCTCAGTAGAAAACATCGCAATAAGAAAAAATAATTCTATATTACGGTGATAACAGGAGAAAATAACAATGGATCTTATTAAGACTATTGAAGAACAGCAGAAAAAAAGCGAAGATATCGTATTTAGAGTAGGTGATACTGTAAAAGTTCACTTTGAAATTATAGAAGGAAAAACAAAACGCGTTCAGATTTATGAAGGTCTCGTTATTTGTATGAAGAATAGCGGTATTCGTAAAACATTTACAGTTCGCAAAATCAGCTATGGTGTAGGTGTTGAACGTGTATTCCCTGTTAATAGCCCTCGTGTTATTAAAGTAGAAGTTGTACGCCCAGGTAAAGTTCGTCGTTCAAAGATTTACTATGTTCGCGACAAGATCGGTAAGGCTGCTAAGATTAAGGAACTTATCGGACCAAAAGCAAACGCAATCATGGCTGCTTCAAGA
>CALGTU010000032.1 GCA_937901465.1 uncultured Clostridia bacterium
CGATAGCAGAAGAATATACCCGACTTTCACATTGGTTTGAAGCGAATGAAGGCTATCTCATTGATGTTAAGATAAAAACTGTTTTAGGGGGAATGGGTTTTCCTTCTGACAGATACGAAAGTGTTATTTCAGAACTTTCGGGAGGAGAAAGAACAAGACTCGCGATAGCGAAACTTCTTCTCGAAAATCCTAAACTTCTTATTCTCGACGAACCTACAAACCATCTTGACTTTAAAACAGTTATGTGGCTTGAAGATTATCTTTCGGGATATAAGGGTGCACTTCTGATAGTATCCCACGACAGATACTTTTTAGATAAACTCTGCACATCTGTTGCCGAAATCGAAAGAGGACGTATACGCAGATATAAAGGAAACTATACCTCATTTATGAAACAGAAAGAAGAAGCAATAGCAAGACAGCAGAAAGAATACGACGCACAGCAGGCAGAAATAAAACGTCTTACAGAGTTTGTCGACAGCCATATTGTAAGAGCAACATCGGCTGCGGCAGCAAAGAATAAACGTCATGCTATTGAAAGAATAGAAGCCGAACTCGTTGAAAAACCATTGCCCGAAGAAAAAAGAATTCATCTTGATTTTCAGTATGATATAGTTCCGCCTATTGATATTCTCTCTGTGAGAAATATCGACCTTACAGTAGGGGACGGTGCTAAAACACTTGTTGACAGCGTTTCTTTTGAAGCGAAACGAGGAGAGAAAATCGCTTTTATCGGTTCAAATGGAACAGGAAAATCAACAATGCTTAAAGTGTTACAGAATATAATTCCGCATAATAAAGGCGTTATCGACTGGGCTGAAAATGTAAAGATAAGCTATTTTGACCAGGAGGGTGCTAACCTTAACCCTGAAAATACCGTTATAAACGAACTTCATAACAGAAACAGAACAATGCTCGATAAAGAAATCAGAGGGGCTTTGGGAAGAGTTCGCTTAACGGGAGAGAATGTATTCAAAAAGGTAGGAGTAATAAGTGGCGGAGAAAGAGCGAAACTTTGTTTTGCCATTATGATTGAAGAAAGAGGAAATGTTTTAATCCTCGACGAACCTACCAACCATCTTGACCTTGTCAGCAAGGAAGAACTCGAAGAGGCACTCTGTAAATTCGACCAGACGATTTTCTTTGTTTCGCATGACAGATACCTTTTAAACCGTCTTGCAACAAGAATAATAGAAATCGACGACGGCGAAATTGTTGATTATCCTTATGGATTTTCTGAATATATGAACGCTCAACGTGAAAAGATGAAAGCCGAAGAGCAGGAAATAAAAATCAAAAAACAGAAATCCGCTGAAGAAAAGAATACAAAGGTTTATAGAACCAAAGAACAGAGAAGTCTTGATGCGGCAAGAAAACAGCGTATAAAGGCGATAGAAAAGGAAATCGAAGAACTCGAATCCTTACAGGCTACTTTAGAAGAAGAAATAACTCTCCCTGAAATTACAAGGGATTATCAGCTTCTTAACGAAAAATGCATGTTGATTGAAGAAACGAAAAACAAGATTTCTGAGCTTTCTGATGAGTGGATTGAACTTTCAGAATAGGTGTTTTGTATAATGTGTCAAAAGCAGTAGGTTTTCCTACTGCTTTTTTTGTTATAATATATAGTTGACATATTATATTATATGCCGTATAATATAGAAAACAAAACAATATTAGTTTTTAAAAAATATTATTTCAGAAAAAGGGGGACTGTAAAATATGGCATTTCCTATCAGTGCTAGCCTTCTTGATGCACTTGTTCTTGCTATTGTATCAAAAGAAGATACATACGGCTACAAGATAACTCAGGAAATCAGAGAAGCGATTGATATGTCAGAATCAACTCTCTATCCTGTACTCAGAAGACTTTTGAAAGACGAATGTCTTGAAAGTTACGATAAAGAGTATATGGGAAGAAACAGAAGATATTATCGTGTAACAACGGCGGGTGCCGCACAACTCAGTCTTTACAGGGAAGAATGGAAATCCCACAAGCAGAAAGTTGACAGGATAATGGAGGGAGAAAACATATGACAAAAGAGCAGTTTATTGAGGAACTTAAGGGTTACCTTTCGGTTCTTCCTAAAGAAGAACTTGAATCGGCAGTTAAATATTATGAAGAATATCTCGAAGAATCAGAAGATGCCGATGACGCTATAAAATCACTCGGAAGCGCAAAAAGTGTTGCTGACCAGATTCTTTCAGATATGGGAAGAACAGAAACTTCATCAACAGAAAATATTCCTGTTGTAACAGGAAATCAGACAGAAGAAAACACAAAGAAGAAAAAAGAAAAGAAAGGTCTTACAGGTCTTGAAACTGTTCTTATAATCATTCTTTGCGTTATAACATCGCCTTTATGGCTCGGCCTTGGCGTTGCGGCTTTTGCGATAGTGCTGGCGATTGTTGTAACAGTTCTCGCACTTCTTCTTGCGATAGCGCTTGCTTCGCTTGTTGTGGGTATTGTTGGTATTATCGGCTTTGTTGTATCATTCGGTGTTCTTGCATCAGCTGATTTCGCAACAGCATTCACACTTATGGGTGTATCACTTTTCATGATAGCAATTGGTGCACTTTTAGCAATTCCCGGTTGGGCTATTGTTCTTAAAGTAGTTCCCGCATTTTTCAGAGGACTTGTTAACTTGTTCAAGAAGATATTCCGCATAAAATAAAAGGAGGAAGAATTTATGGCAAAAATCATTATTTCGATAATATCAGCAGTGGTTATCATTACAGCAGGTATAGTAGCGGTTATTGCCGTAAAGAAGAAGGAGAAGTAATATGAAGACATTTATTAAGGTTTTACTTGTAATAGCAGGTGCCTGCTTTGCTTTCGGTGCTATATTCTTTTCAATAGGCATAGGCTTTGGTGGATTTAAGCTTAAAAACACCATAACAAACCTTACAACCGTTTCTTATCAGAATTATGATAAAGAGTTCACAGGTGATGTAAAAAGTCTTGAATTCGAACTCGGTGCTGGTGATATAAAGGTTGTAAAGGGCGATAAATTCAAACTTTCAGCAACAAATGTACTTTCAGGTATGTTTGATAACGCACGCATTGACGAAGAAGGAACTCTTCGTATTGAAGATGACGCAAAATACACATTATTCAATATCGTTGAATATGAAGGAAAAGTAACAATTACAATTCCTGAAGACTTTAAAGCAGAAAAAATCTATATCCAGACAGGTGCAGGAAACATAGATATAACAGACCTTGTTGCGAGCGAAGATATTTCATTCAATTTTGGCGCAGGCAATGTTGTTTTGGGGGATATTACAGCAGGAGATGAAGTTTATATCGTAACAGGCGCAGGAAATACAACCTGTAAAAACATCACAGGAGAAAAAGTACAGATAGATACAGGTGTCGGTGAATTTTCTTCTATAAACGGAAAGATTACTGCAAAAGACCTTACTGTTCAGTCAGGCGTAGGCGCAATTAATCTTGGAGATATCAAGGCTGA
The DNA here is from genome assembly GCA_937901465.1 of uncultured Clostridia bacterium. Lineage (GTDB taxonomy): Bacteria > Bacillota > Clostridia > Oscillospirales > Ruminococcaceae > RGIG4131. Next base: position 3,474 of record CALGTU010000032.1, read on the forward strand.
TAATTTCAAGATTTCAGGTGGAGTAGGAGAAATCCATGTCAATAATTCAGATATTGCAACAGGTGAGTTTGATATAGGCACAGGTGATTTTTCAATCACAACAAAGGTAGGAGAAAGCCTTGATTATGACGGTGGAGTAGGTTCGTCGGATATTACTATAATAGGTGAAGAAGATGATTTCCGTATCACAGTAAGTCAGGGCGCAGGAGATATAACTATCGGCGATAACTCATATTCAGCAGCAGGAAGTTCTTTCTCAATCGGAAAAGAATCTGCTCCTAAAACTATTGACATTGATAATGGCGTAGGCGATTTTGAAATTACTTTCACATCTGAAATGACAGCTGAAGAAGTAACAGAAGATAAAGCTGCTTAACACACATTTTAAGGAGGAAAAATGATGAAAAAACTTTATTGCTCAAGAAAAGACAGAATGATATGCGGAGTTTGCGGAGGAATAGGCGAATTCATTAACCTTGACCCCACAATCGTAAGACTTATCTATATTCTTCTTATGTTCTGTTCATTCGGAACATTGGTTTTAGCTTATTTCATTATGGCTATAGTAATGCCGACAGCACCCGAAACAGAAGAAATAGAAGTTATTGACAACAATAAAACCAACTAACTCAACTCCTCAAATAAATTCTGCAAAAGAAAAGGCCGGCTTTTAAAAGTCGGCTTTTTCTTTTATTTACATAAGGTCTGTTATGCTATGAAGCATATCTTCTGCCGAATGAAGTGTTTTTTCGGCATTTCTTTTCAATTTTTTCTTCGCAGTGGGGGTGCTTGAAGCGTAAAAATAAACAGCTGTTCCCGCAACAGCAAGTATTGCCGCACCCTTTACCATTGTCATAAATTTCATTTTTATCTCTCCTTTTTTCGTTGTAAAATTATTATCCGCAAAAATATTATCACAATACTCTTTTTATTTTGGAAAAAATGTTGTATAATTAATTTATATATTTTTTTAAGAGGTAATTATTTTGGAAAATTTTTTAAAAAGAGTAGCGGCAATACATGACCTTTCAGGACTTGGAAGATGTAGTCTTTCGGTAATACTTCCTACATTATCCGTTATGGGAATACAGGTTGTTCCTGTTCCTACAGCGATTCTTTCTTCGCATACGGGTGGTTTCGGCGATGTTGAAATGAGAGATCTTACAGACTATATATCTCCCGCGCTTTCGCATTATAAAAAACTTGATGAAAATTTTGATTGTATCTATAGCGGATTTTTAGCTTCAAAAGACCAGATAGACCATTGTCTTGAATTTTTTTCAAGCTTTCCGAAAGCACTTAAAGTTGTCGATACAGTTATGGGCGATAACGGAAAACCTTACCGCACATGTACCCACGATTTACAGAAAAGAATGGCAGAGCTCGTTGCTGTTGCGGATATAATAACACCTAACGTAACCGAAGCGAAAATCCTTCTCGGCGAACCGCTTGATGTTCTTCCGATGACAACAACAGAAGCAAAATCCCGCCTTGTAAGACTTGCTGAAAAAGGCCCTGATATTGTTGTCATAACGGGCGTTGATATGGCAGAAGGCAAAAAATGCAATATAGGATATGACAAGAGAAATTCAAGTTTCTGGAAAGTTCCCTTTGAATATGTAAATGTAAATTATCCCGGAACGGGCGATATCTTTGCGTCGGTTTTAGTCGGTGCAATTCTTCATGGCGACAGCCTTCCTATTGCAATAAGCAGAGCGACGGATTTTCTCGAATTCACAATAAAGACAACATACAGTTTCGGAACAGAATCCCGTTATGGCGTAATGCTTGAAAGAACATTACACCGCCTTGCAGAAAACAAGGACGCCGAGGGCTTCGAAACTCTTTAGTGTAATACTATTGCAAAATATACGAAAGTGTGATATAATACTGTAATGAAAAATCTTAATATAGTTCTTTTAGAACCGCAGATTCCGCAGAACACAGGCAATATTTCAAGAACCTGTGCTGTAACGGGCGCAAGACTTCATCTTATAAAACCATTAGGTTTTGAGGTTACAGACAAGAACCTTAAAAGAGCGGGTCTTGATTACTGGGATAAACTCGATATAACATATTATGAAAATCTTGAGGATTTTTTTGATAAGAATGACGGAGAATATTTTTATTTTACAACGAAGGGGAAAAATGTTTATACCGATGTTCCTTATCCCGATAACGCATATCTTTTTTTCGGAAGAGAAGATAGGGGGCTCCCTGAAGAACTTTTGTTTGAAAACAAAGAAAAATGCGTGCGTGTTCCTATGAGAAATACATTAAGAAGTCTTAATCTTTCGAATACTGTTGCTATTGCAACCTATGAAGTTTTAAGACAGTGGGATTTTCCCGATCTTGCTAAAGAGGGGAGTCTTACAAAATACAGTTGGGACGATGCTTTATAAAAAAGAATGTTCCGCTGAAAATTACGGAGGAAAAAATACTTATGGCAAAGATAAAGCTCATAACAGACTCGGCGAGTGATATCTCACCTGCTCAGGCTGCCGAACACAACATTCATCTTATTTGTTTCCCTATAACTGTAGGTGATAAGGGTTACAGAGAACATGTTGACTTTACCAGAGAAGAATTTTACGAAATACTTAAAGAAAGCGATGAGATACCTCATACATCGCAGGTTCTCACAACAGACTATTTCGAGGCTTATGAAAAGGCTTACAACGAAGGATATAAGGATGTAATCTGTGCCGTTATCGCTTCAATAGGCTCAAATTCATATAACAACGCTGTTATGGCTGTTGATATGTTTTTTGATGAAAAGCCCGAAGCGAAGGGAAAAATAAATATCCATGTCCTTGATACAAAGGGATATACAGGTGTTTACGGATTCCCTGTTATCGAAGCAGCAAAGAAAATCAAAAAGGGTGCAGATATTGATGAAGTTCTCTCATTCCTTACAGACTGGTTTGACAGTGGGGTAATCATCTGTACAGCATTCACACTCAAATACGCAAGAAAATCAGGAAGGGTAGGTTGCGTTGCTGCATTTGTCGGAGAAGTTTTAGGTCTTAAGCCTATTATCGTGTTCCGTGATGCTGTTTCAGAAACGGTTGCTAAAATCAGGGGAGAAAAGGCAGTTATTCCTAAAATGGTAGAATATGCTGTTGAAACAATGGTTCCACAGACACCTTACGCTATCCTTGTAGGAAGTAACGAAGAATGCAACAAGGAAATTGCTGCTGCTATGAAGAAAAAGGTGGGTTATGGTCCTACTGAAACATTAGGAGTCGGTGCTACAATTGCTTGTCATTTGGGTCATGAAGTTGTAGGAATTATCATAAAAGAACCCAACAGAAAATAATATATCGGCATACCGACTAAAAATCGTCGGTGTGCCGTTTTTTTAAGAATTTTTTTACAAATAACTATTGCTAAATTTTGTGAAATAGGTTAAAATAAGAATATCGGGTTGTTAAAATAATAACCAACAAAACAATTTCATTTAAAGGAGTGTCTTACAATGGCAGGATTAAACAAGGTTACTGTAGACGACATTAATGTTAAAGGCAAAAAAGTTCTCGTTCGTTGCGATTTCAACGTTCCTCTTAAAGAAGGCGTTATCACAAACGACAACAGAATTACAGCTGCTCTTCCTACAATTAAAAAACTCATCGCAGACGGCGGCAAGCTCGTTCTCTGCTCACATCTCGGCAAGCCCAAGAATGGTCCCGAAGATAAGTTCTCACTCGCTCCCGTTGCAGCAAGACTTGCTGAACTTCTTCCCGGCGTTAAGGTTACATTCGCTAACGACGATACAGTTGTAGGCGACAACGCTAAGAAGGCAGTTGCTGAAATGGCTGATGGCGATGTTGTTCTTCTTCAGAACACACGTTTCCGTGGCGCTGATGAAACAAAGAACGGTGAAAACCTTTCTAAAGAACTCGGCGAACTCGTTGACGGTGAAGTATTCGTAATGGACGCTTTCGGTTCAGCTCACCGTGCACACGCTTCAACAGCTGGTGTTACAAAGTTCGTTAAGGAAACAGCAGTTGGTTACCTCATGCAGAAGGAAATCAAATACCTCGGTAACGCAGTAGAAGTTCCTGAAAGACCTTTCGTTGCTATCCTCGGCGGTGCTAAGGTTGCTGATAAGCTCAACGTTATTTCAAATCTCCTCGAAAAGTGCGATACACTCATCATCGGCGGTGGTATGGCTTACACATTCCTCAAGGCTAAGGGCTATGAAGTAGGAACATCACTCGTTGACGACGAAAAGATCGATTACTGCAAGGATATGCTCAAGAAGGCTGAAGACCTTGGAAAGAAACTCCTTCTTCCTATAGACACAACAATCACAAAGGCATTCCCTGATCCTATCGACGCTGAAATCGAAATCTCAGTTGTTGACGCTGACAAGATTCCCGCTGATATGATGGGTCTTGACATCGGAACAAAGACACAGGAACTCTTCGCTGAAGCAGTTAAGTCAGCAAAGACAGTTGTATGGAACGGACCTATGGGCGTTTTCGAAAACCCCATTCTCGCTAAGGGAACAATCGCAGTTGCCAAGGCTCTCGCTGAAACAGATGCTACAACAATCATCGGCGGTGGTGACTCAGCAGCAGCAGTTATCCAGCTCGGCTTCTCAGACAAGATGAGCCATATCTCAACAGGTGGCGGTGCTTCACTCGAATATCTCGAAGGAAAGGTTCTCCCCGGCGTTGACGTTATCGCTGACAAGTAATTTAAAAATTTACAGGCAGGGCAGAATTTATGCCCTGTCTGTCTTGGTTTTTCATAACATAATTCAATAAAAGGAGAGTTTACAATGAATAAGGATTTAAGAAAAGTTGTTATCGCAGGAAACTGGAAAATGAACAAGACAAGACCTGAAGCAAAGGCTCTTATTGAAGAACTCAAGCCTATCGCTGCAAAGGCTACTTGTGATGTTGTTATCTGTGTTCCTTTCACAAACCTCGAAACAGCAATCGAAGCAACAAAGGGCTCAAACATCAAGGTTGGCGCACAGAACTGCCACTTTGAAAAGAGCGGTGCATTCACAGGTGAAATTTCAGCAGATATGCTCGCTGAAATGGGCGTTGAATATGTTGTTATCGGTCATAGCGAAAGAAGACAGTATTTCGGTGAAACAGATGTTACTGTAAATAAGAGACTCAAGGCTGCTCTTGCTGCTGGTCTTAAGGTAATCCTCTGTGTAGGTGAACTTCTCTCTGAAAGAGAACAGGGCATCACAGAAGAAATCGTTGGAATGCAGACAAAAATCGCTCTTTCTGATGTAAGCGACGAAGAACTCAAGAACGTTATCATTGCATACGAACCCGTTTGGGCAATCGGAACAGGCAAGACAGCAACAGCAGAACAGGCTAACGAAGTATGTAAATACATCAGAAGCGTTGTTGCTGACCTTTACTCAATGGCTGACGCTGTTGAACTCGTTATTCAGTACGGCGGTTCAATGAACGCTAAGAACGCTGAAGAACTTGTTAACCAGCCCGATGTTGACGGCGGACTTATCGGTGGTGCATCACTCAAGGCTGCTGATTTTGGCGTTATCCTTGAAGCAGGTTCAAACTGCATAGCTTAAGATAAAAGTTACTTATTACCTTGCAGAAAAAACTGCAAGGTAATCTTTTGAAAGGAAGATATAAAATGTCTAAAAAACCACTCGCTCTTATTATTATGGACGGTTTTGGTTATAACGAAAGTGATTACGGCAATGCTATCGTTGCCGCAAAAACTCCCAACCTTACTGCCCTTATGGAAAAATATCCTAATACACTTATCGGTGCATCGGGAATGGACGTTGGTCTCCCTGATGGACAGATGGGTAACTCAGAAGTAGGCCACACAAACATCGGTGCAGGAAGAATCGTTTATCAGGAACTTACAAGAATCACAAAGTCAATTAAAGACGGCGATTTCTTCACAAAGGAAGCTTTTGTAAAGGCGATTGAAAACTGTAAGAAGAACGACAGTGCACTTCACTTCTTCGGCCTTATGTCTGATGGTGGTGTTCATTCACACAACACTCATCTTTACGGACTTTTAGAACTCGCAAAGAAAAATGGTCTTACAAAGGTTTATATCCATTGCTTTATGGATGGCAGAGACGTTCCTCCTACATCAGGTAAGGATTTCATCGCTGAACTCGAAGCAAAGTGTAAAGAAATCGGTGTTGGTAAAATTGCTTCCATTATGGGAAGATACTATGCAATGGACAGAGATAACCGTTGGGAAAGAGTTGAAAAAGCTTATGCCGCAATGGTTTATGGCGAAGGCGTTGAAAACCAGAATGCTGTTGACGTTATGGAAAAGTCTTACGCAGAAGGCGTTACAGACGAATTCGTTGTTCCCGCAGTTGTTGATAAAAACGGCGTGATTTCAGCTAACGACAGCGTTGTATTCTTCAACTTCCGCCCCGACAGAGCAAGAGAAATCACAAGAACATTCGTTGATGATGATTTCAATGGCTTTGAAAGAAGAAACGGAAGATTCCCACTTTACTATGTATGTATGACACAGTATGACGCTACAATGCCTAATGTTGATATCGCTTTCAGACCTGAAGGACTTACAAATACATTCGGCGAATATATTGCTTCTAAGGGACTTTCACAGCTTCGTATCGCTGAAACAGAAAAGTATGCTCATGTAACATTCTTCTTCAATGGCGGTGTTGAAGCATCATTTGAAAATGAAGACAGAGCACTTATCAATTCCCCCAAAGTTGCAACATATGATTTACAGCCTGAAATGAGTGCTTATCTTGTTGCTGATGAAGTTGTAAACCGCATTAATTCAGATAAATATGATGTTATCATCTTAAACTACGCTAACTGTGACATGGTAGGACACACTGGTGTGTTTGACGCAGCGGTAAAGGCTGTTGAAGCAGTTGATGAATGTGTAGGAAAGACAGTTGATGCAATTCTCGCTAAGGGCGGTTGTGCTCTTATCACAGCAGACCATGGTAATGCTGATAAGATGTATGAACCCGATGGTTCTCCTTTTACAGCACACACAACAAACCTTGTTCCCCTTATCTGCGTTGGTGCAGGAGATGTTAAGCTCCGTGAAGGCGGCGTTCTCGCAGACCTTGCTCCTACAATGCTTAAACTCTTAGATCTTCCTCAGCCAGAAGAAATGTCAGGAAAGTCAATCATACTTTAATAAAATAAAAAACTCCCCTCAGATGAGGGGAGTTTTTTATTTTACTAATCATAAAGTCTTTTAAGAAGAACCTTACTCTTTTTTGTTTCAAGAATCCATATAACTGCAAGTGATACAAGACCTGCTACTGTGATTATGATACCGAGTGTAAGTTCTTTGGGGAAGAATTTCATTTCTATTGTGTGTTCTCCTGCGGTAAGGTCTATTCCGATAAGTCCTGATGCCGCTTCAAAATACTCTACCTTTTCGCCGTCAACATAAACATTCCAGCCGGTTTCATAGGGGATAGTAAGCATAAGGAATTTGCTGTCTCCGTCTGAAACGTTTATTGTTCCTTTAAGAGAACTGCTTGTGAATGATGTTACATTAAGCTGTTCTGATGCAAGTTTTTCAATAGCGTTATCAAGCTTTTCTTCATCAAGATAACAGAACCATGAATCTCTTACATAAACATCGTCTTTTGTAAGAGTTGTGATAACCGAAACATTCTCGCCTTTTCTGAACTGACCTAAAGGCTTTATACAATAGTTGTCGGTTTCAAAATAAACTCCCTTGAATTCTTTGTTTACCCAGATGTTGAGCTTCTTTTCGTATCCGCTGTAATCACATGCAAGGAACATATAAATCGGATTTTCATCGGGTGCTTTGAAGATATATTCAAGCTGAGCGTTTTCACCACTTCTTACAACTGTATAATGATTATGTCCATAAGAGGTTGAGTTTGAAACATTTTCGGGGATAAACTCATCTATTTCTATAGGAACAAAATATTCTGTATAGTCATCACCGAGAAGTGTTGAAAGGAAAGTATTCTGATTTCTGAAAGGATTGTATTTTACAAAAACAAGATCCCTTGTTGCGTTGTCAACCATATAACCGATAGAAAGTGCGTTATCGTTCTTATATCCTGTTATTACATCAGAAGCGTCGTTTTTATTTACATTGGTAAGAACAGTTTCTGTATATAAAACGGGCTCTTCTTTTGTAAGGACATATTTGATTCCGAAAATATCATCGGTAAGCTTTGTAGCGCCATTGTATTTTACATAGTGTCCTCTTGAAGCGTATCCGAGTTTATCAAGAAGATTTATAACATGTGCATTGAGTGTTGATGATGAATGAGAAACGCCTCTCATTTTAAATGCCATCGGGTCGTTTACAGTTCTGTGATATGTTTTTTCTGTTCTGTAGAAACTATCATCTATTTCATAAAGTTCATCTATTACATCTCTTCCTGTCTGAATGTAATTTACATAAGATGAACGCTTACTGAAAACAACATCGGTATGGATTGCATGGAATGTATGAAGAGAATTTCCGAAAAGTTCGCCCGCAACAAGAACCATGAATACAAACGGCATAATTTTTGAAAGAGGGTTTTTCTTATAATAGAAAATCAGCATACCATATCCGATAATACAGATAAGTGAGAACCATACAGTGCTTGAAGTTATATGCTTGAATCCGAATTTCTGTGCTACTATAACAAACGCTGCAAGACAAACAGCAACAATTCCTATAGCTTTGGTGTCTACACCCTCTATGCGTTCAAAAGCTTCTGTTGCCATAATGAGAAGAAGGAACGAGAAGATGAATGAATAGCGGAAAGGAAGCCAGTTAGGAACCTGAAGTCCGTGCCATACTATGTCTATTGTGCTGAGATACATGCTGATGAAAATGATTGCGGTTGTTATTCCATATCCTATTTTTCTTGAATTCTTTATGTTCGAATTCATAAAGTAAAGCGGAATCATGAATATTGTAAGAACTCCGCAATAAACGAAAGGCAGACCTTCGTTTCTTACTGTATCATAACTTTGTGGAAGAAGCTTTGTGAAGAAGTCAAAAAGAGTAAACATCTCTTTAAGGGAATAATCAGGTTCTGAAAATTCGAGTTTTCCGAGACTTAAAGAATAAACTGTCGGAAGAATTACAACAGCAGCAATAGCTCCTGCTGTAAGAGAACCTATACCAAATCTCACACAGGCTCCCATAAATCCTTTAAAGCCCATATCTTCTTCGGGTTCATGAATGAAATAAAGATAGATAAAGAAATAGATAACGCAGTAAATAGCAATCATCCAACCGATATAGAAATGTGCAAGGAACATGAGCGCTAAGGGGATAATATATCTTACTTTCTTTTTCTTTTCGATAAGACATTCAATTCCGTAGGTTATGAAGGGAAGATATATAAGTCCGTCAAGCCACATGGGGTCCATAAGCTGAACAACCATATATCCCATAAGTGCATAGAGAATAGAGAAGATAACAGATGTATAGCTTGTTATATTCTTTGATTTTCTCATATAATAGTTGAAAGCAATTCCTGATGAGCCGACTTTTAAAAGCTGCATTATCATAACGCTTGTAAGTATCCATTTACGAGGAAGAAGGGCAACTATTATCATAAACGGGCTTGCAAGGTAGTATCCATAGATACCGAGCATCTCTCCGCCTAAGTTTCTGCTCCAGGAATACAAAAGGTCAGCGTCACCCCAGAAAACATCGTGAAGGTATTCATAATAATAGATATACTGACCGTTAAGGTCTAAAACCAAAGGACAGTAATCTCCGAAAGGATAATATTCAAACGCAATGAAAACTGCATAAAGAATAACAATCGGAGCAAAAAATGCGATGAAGTAACTTCTCTTGCAATAAAGCCAGGAAAGAAACTTGTTGTTGTCAATATCAAGTTTTTTCACAATTATTCTCCTTTAAAATGAAATTATATACACATAAAATAGTATACCACACAAATAAGGAGAATTTCAAGGATTTTTCAATCTTTTTTGCCTATTCCGAACAGCATTGAAAAGAACCCGCTGATAACAGGAACAAACAATGAAAATCCTGATGAAATAAGAACTTCACGCATTGTAAGCGGAACATTTGTAAACACCGAAGAAAGAAACGGAATATACATTGATGCAAAAAGCATAATAGCCGAAACGATAACTGCAATAATAAGTTTTGGGTTGTTTTTTAAGTTTATGGTAAATATGTTCTTTTTCTCACTTTTACATTCGAAAACATGAATAAGCTGAGACATAACAAGGGTAAAAAGTGCTGTTGTTCTTGCAATTTCAATTCCAGAGCCTGATTTCAAGAAAAATGCAAAGCATGAAAGGGTAGAAAGCCCTATAAAAATTCCTCTTATAAAAATTTTAGACATAAGTCCGTCTGAAAAGAAACTTTCTTCTTTAGACCTTGGTTTTTCGGACATAACATCATCGTCGGCAGGTTCAAGACCTAATGCTATTGCGGGAAGACTATCTGTAACAAGATTTACAAGAAGTATCTGTGTCGGAAGAAGAACAAGGGGAAGGCCCGAAAGAATTCCTAAAAACATAGTAATAACTTCTCCTATGTTGCAGGAAAGCAGGTATCTTACAAATTTTCTTATGTTCATATAGATAGCTCTTCCGTTTTTTACAGCACCGACTATTACGGCAAAGTTATCGTCTATAAGAATGATATCAGAAGCTTCTTTTGCGGTATCTGTTCCTGTTTCGCCCATTGAGATGCCTATGTCGGCTTCTTTTATAGCGGGAGCGTCATTAACTCCATCGCCCGTCATCGCAACGATATGACCTCTTTTCTTGAAGGCTTTTACGATTTTCAGTTTATCGGCAGGGGAAACTCTTGCAAAAACAGAAATATCCTGAATTTTAGAATAAAGTTCATTATCAGACATCTTTGATAATTCTTCGCCCGTTATAACCTGAGAAGACTTCATAAATCCGGTAATACCCGCTTGTTTTGCGATAGCAAGTGCGGTTTTAGGATGGTCGCCCGTTATCATAACAGTCTTTATTCCTGCTTTTCTGCAGAGTTTTATAGCCTTTTTGGCTTCATCTCTCGGCTCGTCTGACATTCCCATAAGTCCCGTGAATATAAGTCCGCTTTCGGTTTCACTTTCTTTATCGCATATTTTTTCAGCAAACGCGAGTACTCTTAGCGCACTATCAGAAAATTCATCGCATACAGATAGTATTTCTTTTCTGATAGCCGATGTAAGCGGAATTTTTCCGCTATCAGTAAGAATATATGAACATTTCGAAAGAACAGTATCTGTAGCACCTTTGATAAAAGCCTTTGTTTCTCCATTTTTAGCTTTTGCAAAAACAGTCATCATTCTTGTTTCGCTTTCAAATGGGATTTCAGATATCCTCATAAATTCATTCGAGAGCTTTTCTTTTGTGATATTTCCTTTTGCGGCGGCGATAAGCAGAGCAATTTCTGTCGGGTCTCCGTTCACTTTCCATTCGCCGGGGGCAGAAATTTTACCTCTTTCTCTTTGTGAAATCTCATTTTCAGATGAGATTTCTGCATTCGAACATAAAACAGCGCAATTCAGGATGCCCGTCAAAGCAGGTGAAGATTTCGGGTTTAAACTTCGGCCGTTTAACTGTATTTCCCCTGATATTTTATACCCTTTGCCATAAATATCTAAAATATTACTATTTGTATATATTTTAGATACCGTCATTTTGTTTTCTGTGATAGTTCCTGTCTTATCAGAGCAGATAACAGACACGCAACCAAGCGTTTCTACGGAATGTAGGCGCTTTACGAGTGCTTTTTGTTTCATCATACGGTTTACAGCGAGTGCAAGAGCGATAGTAACCGCCGCAGGCAGTCCTTCAGGGATAGCGGCAACCGCTAAAGCGATTGAAGACAAGATTGCTTCTATCCATTTATTAATTTCACCTTGATGATTATCAGCAAAGATCCAAATAATATCTACTAATAAAACTAATATAACAACAATGAGGGTTAAAATTCCTAAGAATTTAGAAAGTTTTGCTAACGCTTTTTGAAGAGGAGTTTCACTATCTTCTTCTTCATCAATCGCAGAAGCAATTTTACCAATTTCTGTATCCATTCCAGTCGCGGTAACAATACCCATACCACGTCCATAGGAAACAGGTGTAGTCATATAGGCCATATTGATTCTATCGCCAATACCGACTGGTTCAGAAAAGACTGTATCAGATGCCTTATCAACTGGGACAGATTCACCAGTTAACGATGCTTCGTTTGCTTTTAAGTTAACAGCTTCAATAAGTCTTAGGTCAGCACCTATCGTGTCACCTTCTTCTAAAACAACAACATCACCAATAACTAAATCAGTTGATTTTACTTTAAAACGTTTGCCATCACGAACAACGGTAGATTCAGGTGACGATAAATTTTTAAGAGCTTCTAAAGAAGATTGAGCTTTGACTTCTTGAATAGTACCAATAACTGCGTTAAGTATAATAACCGCTAAGATAATGACAACATCAGGCCAGTCACCACAATCTAAGAAATAATTTGTAATTACTTCGCCAGTATGTGGATCAACACCACCATTAGCAGCAACATTGATAGTTTCAAAAATTGAAATACCAATAGTGACGATAATAGCCACAAACAAAACATAAATCATTGGATTATTCATTTGTTCGAAGAATATTCTAATCCATGACTTTTTCTTCTTTTCTTGAAGTTTGTTTGGACCGTATTTTTCTAATCTTGCCTTTGCCTCTTCACTTGTAAGACCGACCACTCCATCAGTTTCTAGTGCTTGTTCGGTTTGAGGTATGTTTAAGGTTTCAAAAGCAATTCTTTGTTTTTCGCTTTTTGCGATTTCTGGTTCTTTAACCATAAAAATTCCTCCTTTTTATAAGATGAATTAATGGTCTCGCTGATGTACTCGCCTAAATCCGGGATATACCGTGATGACGGATTTTAGGCTTCGCTACTCCCCATAATCATATAAATAATACATTATATTGTTTAAGTTTTCTATTTATTTTAAATAGCGGATTTGCAATAATATTAATAACGGTTTTAAAGGAG
>CALGTU010000033.1 GCA_937901465.1 uncultured Clostridia bacterium
TTTTCAACAATTAAAAATTTTTTTCAACAAATTTGATTTTTGGCGTTTTTTCGCTCAAAAAGTGCCTGTTTTGCATAAATTTATACATTTGAGTTTTTAAGACCTGAAAAGCCTCTCCGACTTTTCTTAAATCCCCTATTTTCCTATTGACAAAATGAATTGGATAATATATAATTAACTTTAAAGTAAATTACTTTTATTTCACTTTAAGGAGATGATATTATGCGTGAAGTCTTTATCGGAAGAGAAAAAGAACTTTCGGATTTAAACGAACTCTATTCACAGGACAAGTTTCAGCTTTTCGTTCTGTATGGTCGCAGGCGCGTCGGCAAGACAACTCTGCTCAACGAATTCTGCAAGGATAAGGATACCATTTTCTACTCCGCAGAACAGAGTAACAACAAACTCAACCTCGAAAAGTTCTCATCACTCGTTTTTAACTTCTATGGAGAAAACAATTTAGAGCCTTTTTCGTCGTGGACTAACGCATTGTCATATATCGATGATCGTCAGAAAGGCAAAAAGCTTGTGCTTGTTATCGACGAGTTTCCCTATCTTGTAAAGAAAAACAAGGCTCTGCTTTCAGAACTTCAGCATCTTATCGACCATAAGCTTACAAACGGAAATCTTTTTATGATACTCTGCGGAAGTTATATGGGATTTATGGAAAAGGAAGTTCTCGGCTCAAAGAGTCCCCTTTTCGGAAGAAGAACTGCACAACTCCATATGAAACCATTTAATTATCAGACAAGTTCAAAGTTCCTTGAAGGATTTTCTGATACAGAAAAGCTTGAACTGTATGGTGCATTCGGCGGTACTCCCTTATATCTGCAACAGATAAATGCTGATGAAAGTTTTGAAGAAAACATAAAGAAATCGTATCTTAAAGTAACTTCATATCTTTATGAAGAAGCTCTGTTGCTTCTTCGTCAGGAAGTTCAGGAGCCGGGCGTTTACAGTGCAATCATCGAAGCTATTGCAAGCGGACACACAAAGGCAAATGAGATTTCTACAAAAATCGGTGAAGACTCTGCGAAGTGTCTGAAATATATAAAGACCTTATGCGAACTCGGAATACTGCATAAAGAAACGCCATTCGGAGAAAAGGAATCCTCACGAAAAACAATTTACGGCATTTCTGATTTTATGTTCAGATTCTGGTATAGATATGTTTTTGCAAACAGAACTCTTATCGAAACGGGTGCACAACAAGCTGTATGGGCAAAGCGTATTGAGCCCGATTACAACACTTATATGGGACTTATTTTCGAAAAAGTCTGCACAGATTATCTCTGCGTCAAGAATGCAAACGGCGAACTTCCCATACTCTTTACCTCTGTCGGAAGATGGTGGGGAACTAATCCCGTTACTCACAGTCAGGAAGAAATCGACCTTGTTGCAAACGACGGAAAAGATTATATTTTCGGCGAATGCAAATGGCGAAACGAAAAGCTCGACCTCTCCGTGCTCCGTGAACTGAAAGAGAAAGCCGATATATTCTGTAAAAACAGAAGCAACACCTATTATGCACTCTTCTCGAAATCGGGATTTACCGAAGCCGTGATAAATGAAGCGAAATCCGATAGAAACATTATGCTCTTTGATTTGAATGAGATTATGAATTTCTGATAAAATAACCGCCTGAATGTATTCATTCAAGCGGTTATTCCTTTGCCTGAAGCAAGAAAGAAAACATAACCTGCTCTTCTGTAGAAAAGGATAACTTATCGCATTTGTTTTCTTTCTGCTGTAAAAGAGAAATCATCGTCTCATAAGAGAGGGAGGTTTTTGTGCGTATAGAAAAGCCGTGCTTGTAATACAGGCACAGCTGGTATTTTAACTGTTTGATAAATTGGAATTGGCTTAACTGTTTTCTGAAATCCATTTCTTTGACCAAGCAAACAATGTTTCGGACATCAAATCGAAATCTACCGTTCCACCATTTTTCAATTTCAAAAATGTTTCGACAATGACCTGTTCATTGGAAGACACAACTTGGAACAATTCTTTTTGATGGCTGATATAGTTTCCTGTTTGTTTAAAAGCAATTGCTTGCACAACAAAAGAAGCCGATTTATATAAATCTCGCAAAATATCTTCGCTTTTTTCATGGAGCATATTGTGAACACATCCGTGGTATATATTACAGGCACCGATTTTGATTGCTCTGTTCACAGCACTTTCGTCAATAACTGCCATCACCTCGTCAAGGCTTCCCTTGATTGGTGTGGTGTCATGGCAAAACTGGAACAGGTCAGATGGCTCCCAATTCATAATTTCTTTTTTTCCTGAAAGGAAACCACAAATCAGTTCCCTATGAGATAAGGTATCCAACATATCTTTATAAGCTTGAATGTCCATAGCAGACAATTCATCCAGAATTACAACAATATCAATGTCGCTTGTTTCTGTTGCTTCACCACGACCATAACTGCCTTGCAAACCAACAAACCATACACGGTTTGCGAAAGTCTCATTTAATGTCTGCAAGAAGTTTTGCATCCAAGCAGTAATATCTATCATCTTAATCACCTCGTCAAATTCTTATTTATCGGTGAGTTTATTATATCATAG
>CALGTU010000034.1 GCA_937901465.1 uncultured Clostridia bacterium
ATGCTACAGCTGCGAACTCAATAGCCAGCATTGTAAGAAGCATTATAGCAAGTTTCTGTTGGGGTATTGCTGCGGGTGTAGGCATTATAATAGGCAATATGTTAGGACAGAACGAACTTGAAAGTGCCAAAAAAGCAGGTGGAAGTTTCGTAAGATTTTCTATCGTTGTAGGCGTTGTTTCAGGAATTGTAATTCTTCTTATAACTCCTCTCATTCTGGAAATCATCACACTTGAACCACAGGCACAATATTATCTTAAATTCATGATGTTTATGGCAGCTTATTATATCATAGGAAATTCACTCAATTCAACGATAATAACGGGTATCTTCCCTGCTGGCGGAGATACGAAATTCGGAATGTGGTGTGATATTATAACTCTATGGGTGGTTGTTGTTCCTTTAGGGCTTATAGCGGCGTTTGTTTTAAAACTCCCCGTTCTTGTTGTAGCATTTGTTTTAACACTTGATGAATTTGTAAAGATACCTGCGGTTTATCGTCACTATATGAAATACAAATGGGTCAAGAATATTACAAAGGAAAATATGTCTTATTAAAAAGAGGTGATAGTTTGTCAGAATTATTCATAACTTTTTTCAAAATAGGACTTTTCACATTCGGTGGCGGATACGCTATGATTTCACAGATAAAGGAAGCTGTTGTTGAAAAAAAGAAATGGCTTTCGGATGACGAACTTATGGAAATCATAACTATAGCAGAATCCACACCGGGTCCTATTGCTATAAATCTCGCAACATTTGTAGGATATAAAAGAAAGGGTGTAAAAGGAAGTATCGCAGCAACTCTGGGCGTTGTTCTTCCGTCGTTTATAATACTTTATATAATTTCACTTTTTCTTGATTCATTTATGGAAAACAGATATGTAGCCTATGCTTTTTCGGGGATAAAATGTGCTGTTGCTTTTCTTATCTTAAAGGCAGGAATTGACCTTTTTATGAAACTTCCGAAAAAGATAATTCCTATGGCAGTATTCTCTGTTATATTCATCGCTATGGTTATATTTGATATATTATCTGTTTCTTTCAGTTCGATAATATTCATCATTATAGGCGGATTGTCAGGAATTATCCTCTATTCAAAAGCATTTGATAAAAAGGAGGAAAAGAAATGATTTATATTATACTTTTCCTTGAATTTTTTAAAATCGGTCTTTTTACGATAGGCGGAGGATTTGCTATGATTCCTCTTATCGAAGAAATCGTTCTAAAATATGGTTGGATGACGGAAAGTGAATTCTTTGACCTTATTGGCGTATGCGAATCCACACCGGGACCTATCGCCATAAATATGGCAACATACATAGGTTCTTCACAAGGAGGGCTACTCGGCAGCGCTGTCGCTACTCTGGGTGTTGTTCTTCCCTCGTTTATAATAATCATCATTATAGCAACGGTTATGAAGAATATGACAAAAAACAGATTCTTTAAGGGATTTATGGAGGGTGTAAAACCTGTTATTGTTGCACTTATCATGTCAACAGGATTTCTTCTTCTTATAAAAATAGTCGGTATAACATATGGCAGCAGATTTAATCCTGAGTTTATTCAGATAATTATATTCAGCATTATTACTGCCATATTCTTTATCTATAAAAAGATAACTAAAAAGAAAATGGGTTCTATTTTTATTATAATGCTTTCAGCGATACTGGGTATTGTTATATCTGTAATATCAGAACAGACAGGAATTATACCAACAATATAAAAAATTAAGGATACAGAGAAAAATACTCTGTATCCTTTTTGTTTTATGAACCTGTTCCGTTATAAGCGAGAGCACCTTTCATCCATATCTTATAGCTGATATAGAAAAAGATTATTCCGAAAACGGGAGTAAACCACGAAATTATCGGAACATTTTCGGGTCTTAAGAAAATCTGGCTGGGATAGAATGACATGAATCCTATAGGTATAATGAATGTGAAAAGAAATCTTAAAATCGGGTTAAAGATTGTAATGGGATATTTCGCGTAATCTCTTAATGTATTTGAAAGAGATAATGCAAAAAATGAGTTCATTATCCAGAAACATGTGCAGGCTGCAACATTTAAAATCGCTATTACAAAAAGTGAGGCAGAAACCGCTGCGACAATGAATAAAAGGATTGATAAAACAGAAACTGAAAGTTCAAGTTTTATCCATGCAAAAACTACTGACGCTATTCCGAATGCAAACTGGCCGAGTCCTTTTACATCGAAAATTTCAGACATATAATAGAAAAAGATATTTATAGGTCTGACACAGTATTTGATGAAATCGCCTGAGAATACTTTATACCTTAAATCCCAGTTATTATCAAACATACACTGTGCGGGAGTAGCGGAAATAAGCGAAAATCCGTAAAGGAAAATCATTTCATAGAAGTTCCAGCCCTGAACTGTCGGAAAGTTCTGGAAAATAATCCAGAAACTTATTGCTCCTGCGAGATTTGTCGCTATCATACCTATCATTGAAATAATGAAATCGGCACGGTAACTCATCTTGCTCTTTATATCCTGGGCGATGATTTTGAAATAGATTCTTGTATAGTATAAAATTCCTCTTTTCATATAATCAACCCCCGTTCACTGTTATTTTTCTTACCGAAACCCTGAAGAAAAGGTCGGTAAAAATCATAAGGAAAAGAACCCAGAAAAGCTGTATTCCAAGTATTACGAGAACTTCTGAAACGGGATATTCGTTATGAAGAAGTATCTGTAAAGGTGAATTGCATATTGCCTGAAAAGGAAGATACATAACTATCTCTCTTAAAGTTTCAGGGAAGAATGCAAGGGGTACTGACGCACCGCTGAGAAGCCCTACTATTACTTCTTTCATTATGTTTATACCCCAGATAGACTGGGTATACATACATATTGTTGCTACAAAAAAGTTTATGTAGAAGTTTATGAGCATTCCGAGTGCTACGCTTATTACAAAGAATATGAGATTTTTTCCGAGAGGTATCGCTCTTCCCGATATGAAATAAACGATTATCGCTGTCGGAAGAAAAGTTGTCACAAACTTTATAATAGGCTCTCCACAACCGCTGAAAAATACAAATGAACGGAATTCAATGGGTTTTAAAAGGTCTACTATTATCTGTCCCGACTGGATATTACGGCCTGTTCCCCATACAATCCACATCTCCATAAAATTGAAGAGTGCTGATGCGAACACAAGATAAATCATAGTATCCGAAAAGGTCATTCCGTTTATTATATCGCTATCTGATGAAGCGAAAATCGCTTTCCAGAGATAGTAAATCAGAAGAAGATAAAAAAGATTTCCGACAAAGGTGAGAATAAGCGCTCCCCTGAACTGAAGACTGTCAAGAATACTCGCTCTTACAAGGGATAAACATCGTTTAAGTTTCACTTAAATTCCCCCTTCGTAAATCTTTCTGATTACGCTTTCGGTGGAAATATCCTGAAGATGCATATCATATATCTTATATTTTTTCTGAACCGCATTTAAAACCTTTACTACCGATGTTTTAGATTCGTCGATAAGAATTTCTGTCTTATCATCGTTAAAAGAAATCGAAAATGCCGATGCATCGGAAAATTCTTCTGAAAGAAGCGATAAAACATCATCAGAGAGTTTTTTCATATGTTCTTCATCGCATTTTGTTCCCTTTTTATTAAGAGAAAGGATGAGAGTTCTGTATGCGCCGAAAAGTTCGGAAAGATGCTCAATATCGTTATCGAAAAGCATTTTTCCCTTATCGATTATGACAATTCTCTTACAAAGGGCATCAACGTCACCCATATCGTGAGTTGTAAGGATAACTGTTGTGTTCTTTTCGTGGTTGAGAGTTTTTACAAGTTCTCTTATCTTGGCTTTCATAGCAACATCAAGGCCTATCGTTGGTTCATCGAGGAATACAACCGCAGGATTATGAATAAATGCTGCTAATATATCACAAAGTGTTCTCTGGCCTAAAGACATCTGTCTTACAGGTTTATGGAGAAGATTTTCCATATCGACGATTGAGGAATAAAGTTCCATCATATCGTTGTAATCCTTATCGGATACCTGATAGATATCTTTAAGAATTTTAAAGGATTCAATAACAGGCAATGCCCACCATAACTGTGAACGCTGACCGAAAACTACGCCTATATTCTGAGCGTTTTCGCTACGCTTTTTGTATGGAATAACTCCATTACATATTATCTCGCCCGATGATGGTTCCAAAACACCTGTCATCATCTTTATTGTTGTAGATTTTCCCGCACCGTTAGGGCCCAAATATCCAACAATTTCGCCTTTATTTATTGTCATTGAAATATCGTTTACTGCGTTTACGATTTTATAGTCTCTTGAAAATAAATCTTTTATACTGCCTTTTACTCCTTCGTGGCGGTTTAGAATTTTAAATTCCTTCGAGACATTTTTAAGTTCTATTATAGGTTCCATTCAAACCTCCTTCTTTTCAGGAGTTTTTCTTATATATCCTGAAAAAGTGGTGTATATGATTTTCAATCATTTTTAAAAATTCTTCTTTTCTTTCGGGTTCTCTGTCGCATGCTTCGATCCATAACGCAACAGGAGAAGCATATTCTATTGCCATAAGTTCTGAATTTTCATCTGAAAGAACTTCTCTCGCTATAAGTTCTTTTATTATTTCTTCAAAAAATCCGTATTGTGAAAAGATATATCGCTGGTTATATATCTTTGAAAGTTCGGGATTTTTTGATTTTTCCGAGATGATAAAATTTCTGAAAAGTCTTGGGTATTCTTCGGATATGGCCGAATCAAAAAGTTTTATGACAAATTCAGTCTGTCCCTTTTCTGTCAAGAAATAATCGGATTTTTCGTCATTCCAGAAAGACTGATGGACACTCTTCATTCTTTCCTGATAACTTAATTCGCTCAATTCGATTATTTCATCAAAAAGGGCATGTTTACCCGAATAATGCTTGTAAAGAGCAGGAGCACTGCAACCCACGCGCTCTGCTATCTGTGAAATACTTACTGAATCATAACCAAACTCGGCAAACAATCTGAGTGCCTCTATCAAAAATTGTTTTTTGGTATTTTCCTTTTTCATAATCACACATCCTTTTTCAAGCATAGAATAATTATATTAAAATCAAGGAATTTTGTCAAGTAATGGAAAAACGCATTTTTTCTTGAACTTAAAGACAAAATGATGTATAATTACTATTGGAATTTTTTGTATAAAATCAGGAGGGTAGGATATGGGAATTAAAAGTAATAAATCGCTTGACAGAAATTATTACTATGACAATATAAAAGGATTTCTTATAATACTTGTTGTATTTGCTCATTGTATATATAACTTACAGGATTTTCCCATGATTAACGCAATCAATGATGGCATATATATGTTTCATATGCCTGCGTTTGTTTTTGTTTCGGGATATTTCGGAAAAAGCAGTAAAGCAGGTAGTTTTAATTCTATAATAAAACTTATCTTTCTTTATTTTGTATTCAACAGCATTACCGCTATCATAACGGTAGCTGACTCTCTTTTATATCCTCTTTATTCATATTGGTATCTTGTTGCTTTGTTGGTATGGAGAATTACCGCGGATAAAATTGCAAAATTCAAAGAAATAATGATTATACTTTTTGCAATTTCAATATTTGCGGGATTTTTCCCTTCGCTTGACAACACATTTGCTATATCAAGAATAATAGCGTTTTATCCCTTCTATATGGCAGGATATCTTCTCAGCAGAGAAAAATCAGAAGAATTTATAAATAAGCCATATAAAAAAAGATTTATTATCGGAGCACTTATTTCAGCAGTAATTATAATTCTTGGAATTATAGTTTACAAGCTTTTTCAATATTCAGACGCCGATCTTCTGATGTCTCCGTATGAAGCTCCTGTTGACGCTTTAGGAAGAATTGTTCTTTATATTATCGCATTCGGTGCTGTATATGCTTTAAGATTTTTCGGAATAAATAAAAAAATTCCTTTTATAACTTCCTTCGGAAGAAACTCAATGGGGATATTCCTTTTCCACAGACCTCTGACTATTATCTTCAGCGATAATTTCAGATCAGATGAAGTTCTCATTCTTGTTCTTGCGATTATTGCAACCTTTGTTATCTGTGTTTTATTCGGAAACGATTATGTTTCTTTTGCAATAAACAAGATTTCAGAAGGATTTTTGGAACTTTTCACAACCGACAAAGATAAAAAAAGCAATTCAAAAACCATTGCCCAGGGGCTTGTTGTTTCTGTTGCGTTATGTTTTATCGGAGAAATTCTGATAAAAAACTATACAGATAATGTTTATACAGACAAAGAACCTGAGATTGTTGTTTCACAAACAGATGAGATTTATCCTGTTATGGATTATGATGATGAAAAGATAATAGAAAACTCTTTCAGAATAACTTTTTCAGGTGATCTTATTCTTCTTGAAGATCAGGTTAAAGCTGGATATAAAAACGGCAGATACAATTTTGATGATGTATTTATTTATGCAAAGCCATATATAGAATCAGCTGACCTTGCAATAGGAGTTTTTGAAGGACCTATGGCCGATGGAAACGAAGGATTTTCTTCAAGTAACTATGGTGACGGTAAAGAACTTTATCTGAACTTTCCCGATGAATTTGCCGACGCTGTAAAAAATGCAGGATTTGACCTTGTTACAAACGCAAACAACCACCTTTTAGACAAGGGAATTTCTGCTGCTAAACGAACAATAGAAATACTTGATAAAAAAGGAATTGACCATACAGGGTCTTATAAATCACCTGAAGATAAAGAAAATAACGAAATAAAAATAATAGAAAAAGACGGACTTAAATTTGCTGTTCTTTCATATACATACGGAACAAATAATTATCCGAGAGAAGAGCTTGCTTTCGGAGATAATTCTTATCTCACTTCGGTTATATATGGAACAGAGGGTGAAGAATTTGAAAAAATGAAATCTTTTGTTGAAGAAGATTTCAGAAAAGCAAAATCATATAATCCTGATTTTATAATCGTTCTTCCACATATAGGAACTCAATTTTCAAACGAAGCAGACGATGAACAGAAAGTATGGTTTGAAATATTCAAGGAAAATGGTGCCGATATTATTTTAGGCTGTCACTCTCACGCTGTTCAACCTGCATTTATCGAAGAATACAACGGAAAGAATATCCTTATAGGATATTGCCCGGGAAATTTTGCAAATATATACAGAGAACACGGCGGAGATGCAAGTATGCTTATTGATGTATATATTGACAAGGCATCAAAGAAAATTATATCGGGCGGAATTGTTCCACTTTATACAAAAGCACAGCTTGACGGAAATTATTCTGCTATTCCGATTTACGAAATTGAAAACAACGAAAATGTAAGAAAACTGTTCAGTACGGATGACTATAACAGAGCAAAAGAAGCTTATTCTGAAATAACAGAATCGGCATTATCTGTAAATCCTGATATTTCTGGTGTAACCAAAACGCTTATATTCAATGAAAACGGATATATCAGAACAAAAGCAAAAGGTCTTGTTATTACAGATGAAATGAAATCGGGAAAATTCTTTAAAAAGATTTCTCAGGCTGAGAATATATGTTTTTTAGGAGATAGTCTTACCGAGGGAACAAAAAATGGTGGGTGTCCTTGGTATGAGCCTATCACAGAACATACAAATGCGGACATAACCAACTGTTCAAAGGGTGGTGCTACTGTAAAATATCTTATAGACAATGCTGATATGATTCCGTCAGCCGATTTATATGTTATCGCGATAGGAACGAACGATGTAAGATACAGAAACGCTGAAACATGCGCTATGACTTCTGATGAATATATAAAATCCATTGACACACTCAAGAGCATAATCCTTAAAAAGAATAAAAATGCTGAATTCATATTCATTGCCCCATGGTATTCAACCGACGGAGACACTGCCAGCAGTTTGAGATTTTCTGAAAAAAACGCTTTAAACGAAGAGTATTCTTCTGCACTCAGCGATTATTCAAAGAAATCGGGAGATACTTTTATAAATCCCAACGAATATATAAAACAAAAATTATATGAAAATTCAGATAGAAAATATCTTCTCGACCATATTCACCCGAATGCCACAGAAGGCGTTGTAATGTATTGTGAGGCGGTATTATCAGAATAAGAAAAAGGGTGCTTTTTTAAGCACCCTTTCGTTTTACATTTTAACAAACATATTTTCTACTGTGAGATATGAAGATTCTGACGCTTTTTTGCAGTTTGTTTCAAAAGCACCGTGTCCGCTTTCTTCTTCTGTATCCGACATTGAACGGACTGCTGCAAAAGGAACATCGCAAAGATTACAGATATGAGCTATTGCAGCGGTTTCCATATCTGTGCACATAGGGGAAAATCTGTTTATTATATCTTCTCTTCCCTCTTGTTCGATAAAGACATCGCCTGTTACCATTGTTCCCTTGACAACTTTTCCTATATGAGTTTCGGGTGTTTCACAAAGAAGGTCAGAGATTTTTTCGTCGGGGACAAAATATCCGCCTGAAACTTTGGGATGGTCCTCAAAAACCATAGAATCAAGGTCGTGATAATAAACTTTATCGGCTATTACTGTATCGCCGATATGAAGAGATTTGTCTATCCCGCCTGCAACACCTGAAACTATGATAAAATCAGCATTGTAGTTATTTATAAGTGCCATAGCGCCTGCTGCTGCATTTACCTTTCCCATTCCCGCGGCAACGATAACTACTTCTTTTCCTAAAAATGTTCCTTCATGAAAAGTTCTTTTCATAAATTCAGAATCCTTGCGATTTTCAAGTTTATCAAGGTAAAGTGAAATTTCTGCTTCAATAGCACCGATTATTCCTATTTTCATAACATTTCCTCCAAATATGTTTTTGATATTATATCACATTATACAGTTTTTTTCAACATCTGAATAAAAAGTTGAAAATAATATAAAAAATATGGTATAATATGATAGATAGGGAGGTATATTATGAAGGTAATTTTTAATCCTGATGAAGAAATCGTCAGAACTGTAAAAGAAGGACTGGAAAAGACAGGTGGATATTGTCCTTGCAGGCTTGAAAAAAGTGAGGACACAAAATGCATCTGCAAAGAATTCAGAGAACAGATAAAAGATCCTGATTTTGAAGGATTCTGTCATTGCTTACTCTATTACAAATCAAAATAACAGGAGTGATAATTATGGCTGAAATAACACTTACAAAAGACAATTTCGAAAAGGAGGTTACAGAATCTGACAAGGCTGTTCTTATCGATTTCTGGGCAACATGGTGTGGACCTTGTAAAATGATTGCTCCTATTATCGAACAGATTGCCGAAGAATATTCCGATGAAATAAAGGTCGGAAAAGTTAATGTAGATGACGAGCCTTCCCTTGCGGCAAAATTCGGAATAACAAGTATTCCTACGCTTCTTCTTGTAAAAAACGGAGAGGTTGTAAAAACTTCGGTAGGATACATTCCGAAAGAAAAAATCATTGAACTTTTCGAATAAACTATAAAGGATTGAAAAAAATGATACTTAAAAATCTTGAACCATCAAGAGTATTTAATTATTTTGAACAGATATCCGCTATACCGAGAGGTTCAGGTAATACGGAAAAAATCAAACAATATCTTCTTGATTTCGCAGATAGTCATGGTTTTGAAAGTCTTACCGACGAAATCGGTAATGTTCTTATAAGAAAACCCGCTTTCAAAGGATATGAAAAAGCAGAAGGTATTATTATTCAGGGACATATGGATATGGTATGTATAAGCAGAGCCGATAAAGTTGTTGATTTTGAGAACGAAGGCATAGTTGTTTGTACCGATGGTGAAAAAATATGGGCAGACGGAACTTCTCTCGGTGCGGACAACGGAATCGCTATTGCTTATACGCTGGCTATCCTTGAATCAGATAGCATTCCCCACCCCGCTATTGAAGCACTTTTCACTACCGATGAAGAAACAGGACTTTTAGGTGCATCGGCATTTGATGTTTCTCTCCTTCGTGGAACGAAGCTCATAAATATCGACTCTGAAATCGAAGGTTGTCTTACTGTCGGTTGTGCAGGAGGACTCAGATGCACCGCAACAATCAAGGCAGAAACAGAAAATTCATCGGGAGAATCGATGAAGATAACTGTAAAGGGGCTTTCGGGCGGACATTCGGGTATGGAAATAGACAAATGCAAGGAGAACTCTATAAAACTTCTCGGAAGAATTCTCTTCCATCTTTCTGATAAATTCGAACTGAACATCGCCTCGATAAATGGTGGTCTAAGAGAAAATGCTATTCCTTCAGAGGCAGAAGCGGAAATATATATCGACAAGCTTTATGCTGACAGATTTTTATCGGAATTTCATCGTTATACAGAAGAACTGAAAAAGGAACTTAAAATAACAGAACCTAATCTTTCTGTTCTTTTAACAGGTTGTAAACCACAGCCTATGATGTTTACAAGAAGTTTTACAGAAAAATTCATATTCCTTCTTTACCATTGTCCGAATGGAATAATCAGAATGAACCCCATTATCAGTGGAAATGTTCAGACATCTTTAAACCTTGGTATTCTCTCTCAGAATGACGATACACTTACTATGAGATTCTCTCTTCGAAGCAGTGTTGCCGCTGAAAAAGAAGAACTCAAAGAAAGACTGAGATCCTTTATGGAATATCTTGGCGCCAAGGCGGAATTTACCGCTGAATATCCTGCATGGGAATACAGAAGAGATTCTGTTTTAAGAGATACCACAATAGAAGCCTATAAGAAAGTATATCGTGAAAGCCCTGAAATAATGACTTTACATGCCGGTCTTGAATGTGGTGTATTCGCAGGAAAAAATCCGAAACTTGATTGCATTTCGTTTGGTCCTGACCTTAAGGACGTTCACTCGCCCGATGAATGTATGACGGTTTCAAGTGTTTCAAGAACATGGAGATTTTTACTTGAAATACTAAAACTCAGCACATAAAATTTTAAAGGAGTATATTAAAATGATAACTGACGGATTTGTTTATATTGCCGCTTTAATAGGAATTGCGGCATTACTTATTTATCTTCCTAAGATATGGAAAGGAAAAGCTGCTGATATGTTTTTCAGCTTTGCTCCCCCTGTTGTTCTTATCTACCTTATAATGATGGTGTTATGTACACTTAAAGTATGGGACCTTTCAGCAACCGCTCCCACATATTCAGCTCTTAAAAACCCTATTC
>CALGTU010000035.1 GCA_937901465.1 uncultured Clostridia bacterium
ACAATTATCTTTTTCACATAAAGCAAAGTCTTATCGGAACAGTTATCAGCGTTATACTTTCGCTTGTATCAGCAGGGTTTGTTGTAATCATAAGCAGTATTATAAAATAAAAAATCCCGTAAGGAAATTTTCCTTACGGGATAAATTTTTATTCAATAAATTCTTTTCGGATTTTTTCTGCAAAATAAAGTGAACCGCAGAAAACAACAACATCTTCGGGAGTAACTTTATCAAGAGTTGTTGTAGGACAGCCGTTTTTCTTGAACAACGCTTCAAGCTCTACGCCGGGAACGCAGTTGGGATGAAAATCCCCCACTCCGACACAGGCTTTTGCACAGGGCGCGAGAATTTCAGCACATCGGAAGAAATCCTTATCCTTAAGCATTCCTATAACGATAACGGGTTTTTTAGGCATACGCTTTATAACATCAACAAGCGCCTGCATAGCCTCAGGATTATGGCAGCCATCGAGAAGGAATAAAGGATCGAGATTTAAGATTTCCATTCTTCCCGGGATAGAAGCTGTTTTGAGTGCTTGTTTTACATTATCTGAAAGAAGTTCGCTATACCCCTGACGCTTTACCTGATCAAGTGCTTCGATAGCAGTCATAGCGTTTATCATCTGATGTCTGCCTATCATTTTTGTACTGTATTCTTTGCTCTTATAAATGAATTTATTTCCCCAGATATTTGTACTCTTGATTTTGAGTGTATTTATATCGGGAACTATGAATTCACTATCGTTTCTTGCAGCGGTCTGTATGATTACAGTCTGTGCTGACTTAGGGCATGATATGGAGGCAACAACAGGAACGCCGGGTTTTATTATTCCTGCCTTATGCTTTGCAATTTCTTCAACCGTTTCACCAAGGATTGATGTATGATCGAGAGCAACTAAAGATATAACAGAAACGAGAGGATTATCGATTATATTTGTTGAATCTAAAAGTCCTCCTACTCCTGTTTCAAGGCACACGATATCGCATTTTTCTTCATAGAAATATTCAAAAGCAATAGCATTTGTAATTTCAAACTGAGAATAATCCTTATTATCTCCACAAGCTTCTTCAACCATTTCGCAGATTTCTGCGAGACGATGTTTGGGAATATTCACTCCGTTAACTCTTATGCGGTCGGTATACTCGATAACATAAGGAGAAGTAAATTCGCCTGTTTTATATCCTGAAAGTCTGCAAGCTTCTGCACAATAGCGGGTAACAGAGCCTTTTCCGTTTGTTCCTGCAATATGGATACACTTTAAGTGAGCCTGTGGATTTCCAAGCTCGTTCATAAGATACGCAAAGCGAGAAAGGTCCTCAACGGGTTTTCCCGATTTGGTAAAACTATTTATAAAATCCATTGCCATATCGTATGTCAAACTCTGTCACCTCTGAAAATTTACTTGAGAGCAGCAATAGACTGCTCGATCTTTGCCATCTTTTCCTGTGCTTTGAGGAGTTTTGCCTTTTCGGCTTCAACCTGCTGTGCGGGTGCCTTTGAAATAAAGCCCTGATTATTAAGTTTTCCGCTTGAGAAATCTATATCCTTCTGAACGGAAGCCTTTTCTTTATTAAGACGAGCAAGTTCTTTTTCCTTATCCACAAGGTCTGTAAGAGGAATGAAGATTCTTGCAGCGTCTGTTACACATGTTACTGCGTTAGGCATATCAAATGTATCGCCTATTGTGATTTCGCTTGCTGAAGCGAGTTTTTCAAAGAACATTGTTCCCATTGAGAACACTTCTTTTTCCTTTGTTTCGATGAAGATATGTGCCTTAACCGAAGGAGGAACATTCATTTCACCTCTGCGGTTACGGATTGCTCTTATAGCGTCTACTATCTTTTCAAACTTCTTTTCTTCATCAGCAAAATCAAGAGATTTATCATATACAGGGAACGATGAAAGCATGATAGCACCTTCGCCTTCGCAAAGTACCTGCCAGATTTCTTCTGTTATGAAAGGCATAAAGGGGTGAAGAAGTTTGAGCATTCCCTTCATTACCCACACAAGAACAGCCTGAGCTGTTTCGGCTGTTTCACCGCCTGCCTGAATTCTTGGCTTTGTAAGTTCGATATACCAGTCACAGTAAACGTCCCAGATGAAATCATATACTTTCTGTTCTGCAACGCCTATTTCAAATGCTTCAAGGTTTTCGTTAACGTCCTTTGCAAGACGGTTGAAACGGCTGATAATCCATTTATCTTCGATATTGAGGTTTGAAGGAAGTTCTCCTGCCTTGAAATCATCAGGAAGGTTCATCATAATGAAACGTGAAGCATTCCAAATCTTATTTGCAAAGCCTCTTGCCGCCTTAACCTTATCTTCGATAAAACGCATATCGTTTCCGGGTGCGTTACCTGTTGCGAGCATGAAACGGAGTGCGTCTGCACCATATTCTTCGATGACAACTAACGGGTCAATGCCGTTTCCTAATGATTTTGACATCTTTCTTCCCTGTGCATCACGAACGAGACCATGGATAAGAACTGTATTGAAAGGTGGTTTACCCATATGTTCTATTCCCGAGAACATCATTCTTATTACCCAGAAGAAGATGATATCATATCCTGTTACAAGCACATCTGTAGGGAAGAAATAGTCGTAATCCTCTCCCACATTTGGCCAGCCCAAAGTTGAGAATGGCCAAAGAGCTGATGAAAACCAAGTATCAAGAGTATCC
>CALGTU010000036.1 GCA_937901465.1 uncultured Clostridia bacterium
GCACCCAGAAAAAATCATAGAAACCGCTATAACAAGAACTAATCCTATGCTGATTTTCTTCATCTTTTTTCTCCTTACTGTTTTTTAAAAGTATAACATTTTGTCGGCAAAAAATCAACAATCTCAAAGCAAACAAAAATAAGACAACGCTTCGACATTTTCATCTGAATACTCAATTTCTTTCGAGAAATTCTTTGCGATAAGAGAACAATTTTCCAGAGAAAAATCACTCTTTGAAAAAAGAAACGAGAGCAGACAGACGCTTGTTGCCATAAGGTTTATTTTAAGGATTATTTCGCCGTCATAAACGGATTTGAGAAAGTATCTCCATATATAACGAAAGCGGAACTGTAACAATTACGACAGAATACAATGCCGACGGAACAGAAAAACCATAACCCTATAACAAAAACACCTCTTTATTAAAAGAGGTGTTTTTTATGCTATTGTAACAAAAAGAAAATTCTGTTATAATTTCCTTATAACTGAAAAACGGAGTTGAAAGAATTTGAAAAACAGATTTTCTTCTTATATAAAACTATCGGGAATAATCTTTTCGCTGATTGTAACCTTTGTTATGATTGTTATGAATATCCCCGAAGAAATCGAAATCATAGCCGAGGATACCTTATATCAGAAAGCGAAAGTAATCCCCTCTGATGTTAAAATCATCGCGATTGATGAAATAACCCTCAAGGATTTAGGTCCCTATAACGAATGGGACAGAGGCTTTTTTGCCGACCTTATAGAAACCCTCAATTCAGATGAAAACACCGCCCCGAAAGTTATCGGATTTGATGTTATCTTTTCGGGAACAAACAATTCATCGGGCGAGAAAAGGCTTTCAGAGGCGATAAAAAATTCCGATAATATAGTTCTTGCGTCAAAACTTGAAACCGATTCGCGAATTATGAAATCAGAAAACGGAGAGTATTTTATAGATTATTACATAAGCGAAGAAGTAACCGCCTATGACGAAATTTCTTCTTCTGCCGATTCGGGATTTACAAACGCCATTTTAGATGACGACGGCTATGTAAGAAGATATTATACAGTAATATCTTCGGGCGATAAATCCTATAAGGGATTTTCTTATGCCGTTGCCGAAAAGGCTTTTGGAAAAGACGCTCTTTCGCATCTTGCTCCGATAGTTGAAATAGGCTATTCGGGAAACCCAGGGGATTACGAAATAATACCTATGTCAAAAGTTCTTGACGGTTCTGTTCCTTCGGGGTATTTCAAAGACTGTATCGTTCTTGTCGGCGCTTATGAAGAGGGAATGAGGGATTCTTACCGAGTTCCCATATTCCGCTCGGGAGAGATGTATGGCGTTGAATGTCAGGCAAATGCGATAACCGCTTTTTCAGAAAATCTTATCATAAAGAAATCTCCCTTATGGGCAGAACTTGTTATCGCCATAGCGGTTCTTATCCTTTCGGGATATGTTATGATGAAGAAAAAGACAAAAGGCTCGGTTGTTGTTCTTTTTGGCGTTGTGATTTTGTATCCATTGTTGTCGCTCGCCGTTTTTGAGATTTTAAGCGTCAAACTCTCTCTTATATATGTTCCGATAGGGGCAGGAATTCAGTTTCTTACATTTCTTCTTATAAGATATATCGAGCTTCAGAAGAAAAGAGCAGACGAAATGCAGAAGATGCTTTTTTCTATGGCGGATTCTATGGCCGAAGCGATTGAAGGAAGAACTCCCTATAACGCAAATCACACAAAGAATGTTGCAAAGCGCTGTATGGAAATGCTTGACTACATAAACAAGATGCATAAAGAAAAACGAACAGAAATGCATTTCTCGAAAAAGGATAAAAACCAGCTCTATCTTGCGGCTATGCTCCATGATATAGGAAAAATGGATGTTCCCGTTGAGGTTATGGATAAGCCGACAAAACTGGGGGCAATCGAAGAAAAACTCCTCTCTCGGCTCGAAATAATTTCCCTTAAAATAAGAAATGATATTTTATCGGGAAGAGTAACAAAAGAAGAGGGCGAAGAAAAAATATCCCATATAGAAGAATTCATTTCAAATCTGGGTGAATACAACTGCGGAAGACCGCTTAAAGAAGACGAACTTGAATTCATAGACGAATTTTCATCTATGGTTTATGTTTCAGAAAACGGAGAGGAAATCCCCTATCTTACCGAAGAAGAAACAAACGACCTTCATATAGAAGCGGGAACATTATCCGAAGAAGAACGGAAGATAATGCAGGGCCATGTTTTATATACAGATAAAATACTCAGCCATATGCATTTCGGCGAAGATTTTTCAGATGTAAGGGCTATGGCTTCAAATCACCACGAACTGCTCAATTCAAAGGGGTATCCTAAGGGAATAGGCGAAGAAAATCTTGATGTTATGACAAGAATTCTTACCATTATGGATATATATGATTCCCTTATTGCAGACGACCGCCCATATAAAAAAGCAAAGCCGAATGATATTGCCTTTAAAATTCTTGATGACGAGGCAAAGGCAGGAAAAATCGACAGTGAACTTTTAAAAATCGCAAAAGAAATCTGGCTTGACTAAAAGGAGAAGAAATATGAAAAAAATCAGCATAGGATTAGTTATTGTTATGGCGGTTTCTATGATTTTTTCGGGATGT
>CALGTU010000037.1 GCA_937901465.1 uncultured Clostridia bacterium
TAATGTATCATTAAAATCTTCTTCGGTTTCACCAGGAAAACCTACCATTATATCTGTTGTTATAGCGGGGTTTTCAAAAGCACATCTCAATTTATTTACAATTTCTGTATATTCTTCAGATGTGTAATGTCTGTTCATAGCTTTTAAAGTTCTGTCACAACCACTTTGTAATGATAAATGGAACTGAGGACATAATTTTTTCAACTTGGACATTCTTTTTATATCTTCATCAGAGATAACTTCTGGTTCTAAAGAACCAAGCCTTACTCTTTCTATTCCATCAACGGAACATATTGTTTCTATAGCGTCTATAAGCCTTAATCCGAATTCTTTTCCATAAAAAGAAAGATTTATTCCGACAATAACAACTTCTTTATATCCGTTTTCAGCAAGAAGTTCTACTTCTTTTCTTATTTCGTCAACGGATTTCGAGCAAATTCTGCCTCTTGCTTTTGGTATAATGCAATAAGTACAGAACTGATTGCAACCATCTTGAATTTTTAAAAATGCTCTCGTCTTTTTCTGGAATCCGCCAAGACACATTGGTTCAAATGTCGCTTTTATAGGGTTTTCAGATATGTGAAGCTGATTAACTTTACATAACAGATATTCCCTTAATGCCGATACAATTTTAGTTTTATTTCCGTTTCCTATAAGAATTTCAACGCCAAGTTCTTTTGATTTATCAGGAAAAGCCTGAACAAAGCAACCTGCCAGCGCAACAATTGAATCAGGAAATGATTTTTTTATACGATTTATTGTTTTTTTAAGCTTTTTATCACTTTCTGAAGTTACTGTGCAAGTGTTTATAAGGAAAATATCTGCATCTTGTTCAGAGTTTGCAACTTCATATCCTTCAGAAACAAGTAATTCTTTCATACATTCAGTTTCATAAAGATTAACCTTACATCCAAATGTTATATAATGTATCTTTATCACAATCACCTCGTAACAGTTGTACAAATATAGTACATGTTTATTGTATAATTTTAACAAAAGGTTTTCAACTTATTTTTTGAATTAAGAAGATTATACAATATTTTTTTAAGTTTTTCAAATTTTCTTGACAGAGCGGGAAAATATGCTTATATTAAGGGTGTACCCAAGAGAAAATGAAAAAAAGTAAATCAAACAATGGAGGTAGATTTAAATGAAAAATGTAAAAGTAATGCTCGCAACAATCGATGATGTAAAGAATTTTGTAGGTTCAGTTATGAAAGCTGAATATGATGTAGACCTTAACTCAGGAAGATATTCTATAGACGCAAAGTCAATCATGGGTATCTTCAGCCTTGACCTTTCAAAGCCTATCGAACTCGTTGCTCACACAGATGATGCAACAGCGCTCTTCGCTGATATCAAGCAGTTTATCGTTGAATAATTTTTGATTGGGTAAAATCAGGCGCTCCCGTAGTTTACGGGGGCGTTTTTTGTTTTATATTACTTTTTTTAAGCATAACATTTAATACTAAATATTTTTGGAGGAAAAAGTATATGAATAAAAAAATATTTACTGTATTGATTGTTTTTGTGATTTTTCTCTTCAGAACAAATCTGAATCTATATGCAACTGAAGAGAAAAGCTATTCAGAAATACTTATAGACGGAAATACAGGACAGGTATTATATGAAAATAATTCCAATAAACCTTCTCATATAGGAAATCTCAATAAACTTATGACAATTTTACTTATTGCAGAATACATTGAATTCGATAAACTTTCTTTAGATGATGAACTTATAGCGGGAAGCAACGCTTTTAACGAAACAGGTGCTGTTATCTGGCTTGAAACAGGAGAAAAAATGTTGGTTTCTGATTTATTGAAAGGAATTATAATAGGTAACGCTAATGATGCTTGCATTGTTTTTGCAGAAGAAATATCAGGATCAGAAAAAGATTTTACAAAACTTATGAATCGAAAAGCCAAAGAACTAGGTATGAAAAATACTGTATTTACTGATTGCAAGGGAACAGGCGAAGGGAATCAGCATTCAACAGCATATGATATATCATTGCTGACGAAAGAACTTATAAAGTATGAGTTTCTGATACCCTATATGACAACATATATTGACGAACTAAGAAATGGAGCTACCCAACTTGTAAACACTAATACTCTTGTAAGAACATATAATGGAATTCTTGGTGTAAAATCCGGATATAGTGATAAATCTGGTTATTCACTTTCCGTTGCAGCTAAAAGAGGAGATTCTATATTCATAAGCGTTATCATAGGGTGCGATGAAAAAGAAGAATGTATAAATAAAGGAAAAAGTCTTCTTGATATGGGATTTTCTTCTTATGAAACTATAAGACCTGCCGTACCTACAGAGCTTATGAATGGTGTAAAGGTGAAAAACGGTACAGCTGAAAATATACTTATAAAACCCGAATCACTTTCTGAAACAATAATTCCTATAGGTTGTTCAGGTGACATAGAATATAAAATAACCCTGCCCGAATATGTTAAAGCACCTGTTTATAAAAATCAGAAAATAGGCGAAATATCATACTATCTCCATGATGATGAAATATACAGAACAGATATAATAGCCTCTGATTCAGTTGAAAAAATGACCTTTTTTAATGCATTGTTGATTTTGCTAAAAAGCACAATATCTTTTTAGTTGTATTTCAACAAAACTATCGGCTATCTTCAAAATATCTTGCAAAAATTTCGCTTATATAGTAAAATATATTTAGCATATTATTTTGGAGGCTAATTGTAATGTTCGTAAAATTGAATTCAAATTATGTCAATGAATTTGTCAGCGATGCTGAAATCAAGGCTATACAGCCCGAAGTTGAAGCTGCTGCAAAAACTCTTGAAAATAAAACAGGAGCAGGAAATGATTTCTTGGGTTGGTATGATCTTCCTACAAATTATGATAAGGAAGAATTTGCCAGAATAAAAGCTGCTGCTGAAAGAATCAAGAAGAATTCTGATATTCTTATTGTTATTGGTATCGGTGGTTCATACCTCGGAGCGAGAGCTGCTATTGAATTCCTTAAATCGCCTTTCTACAACTCTCTTAAGAAGGATACACCTGATATCTATTATGTAGGTAACAATATCAGCCCTACATATCTTAATGACATTCTTTCAATCTGTGAGGGAAAAGATATCTCTGTAAATGTTATTTCAAAGTCAGGAACAACAACAGAACCTGCACTTGCATTCAGAGTTTTCAGAGATCTTGTTGAAAAGAAATATGGTAAAGAAGGTGCTAAAGAACGCATCTTCGCTACTACAGATGCAAAGAAGGGAACACTTAAGGAGCTTTCTGATAAAGAAGGATATGAAACTTTCGTTATCGCTGATGATGTAGGTGGAAGATTCTCAGTTCTTACAGCAGTTGGTCTTCTTCCTATAGCAGTTGCAGGTTGTGATATTGATGCTCTTATGGAAGGTGCTCAGATTGCACAGAAAGAACTTTCAGCTGATTTTGAAAACAACGATTGCTTCAAGTACGCTGCATACAGAAATGTTCTTTACAGAAAAGGTAAGGCACTTGAACTTCTCGTTACATACGATCCAAGCTTTACAATGATGACCGAATGGTTCAAACAGCTTTTCGGCGAAAGTGAAGGTAAGGACGGAAAGGGACTTTTCCCATCAAGTGTTACATTCTCAACTGATCTTCATTCACTTGGTCAGTATATTCAGGAAGGCGAAAGACTTTTCTTCGAAACAGTTCTTGATATCAAGACACCTAAGAAAGATTTCTTCCTTGAAAATGATGAAGCTAACCTTGACGGACTCAATTTCCTTACAAATCAGAACATGTCTGTTGTAAACCGCAGAGCTTTCCAGGCAACAGTTCTTGCTCATTCAGAAGGTGGGGTTCCTAACCTCGTTCTTGAACTTGATGATACAAACGAAAAATCTCTCGGTTATCTCATTTACTTCTTCGAAAAGGCTTGTGCAGTTTCAGGTTATGTTCTCGGAGTTAATCCTTTCAACCAGCCTGGTGTAGAAAGCTATAAGAAGAATATGTTTGCTCTTCTTGGAAAGCCCGGATATGAAGGCGACAAGGCAGCTCTTGAAGCAAAGCTTAACTAATTTTATTTTGTCCACAAATGCGGTGTTCTGCATTTGAAATATATTGCCGTTAATTCGGCGGAATGGAGTGTTATTCTATGGTAAAGATTATCACAGGAAAAAAAGGTTCTGGAAAAACAAAAGTTCTCATTGATATGATTAACGAAGCCGCTAAGTCAACAAGCGGAAATATAGTATGTATTGAAAAAGGCCTTAAACTTACATACGACATCAATCACAGTGTAAGACTTACAGACATGGAAGATTACAACCTTGAAGGTATTGATATGTTCTATGGTTTTGTAAACGGAATGATCGCAGGAAACTTCGATATCAAGGAAATTTATGTTGATGGTATCCTCAAAGTAGTAGGAAGAGATTATGCAGAACTTGGTATTCTTTTCGACAAACTCGATAAGATTACAGGTGACGATATCAAGTGCATTATCACAGTTTCTGCTGATGACGATGAACTTCCTGATAGCGTAATGAAATATAAAATGTAATTGATTTTATCAAAAATATATGGCGCAAAGTTATTTGCGTCATATATTTTGTTTTATTAAACAAAAAATTGGCTAAAACTATTGACAATGGGAAAAATAACTATTATAATATAATTTGTGATATTCGAGAGGTGTCTTTAAATGATATTGGATTTAAGGCGTATTTTTGAAATTCCGGGCGAAAAACAGGAGTTTGATTATGAAATTGCTGTTGAAAGCGCTGCTGATTACAAGAATATTGATTTAGCTTTGCCTGTTTCGGTTAAGGGCATTATCAAGAATAAATCCGGAGTAATCAGTCTTGATTATAAGGCAGATTACAGGCTTCGTCACAAATGTGACAGATGTCTGATTGAGTTTGAACGCGATTATTCTGTGTCAACAGATGCAATAGTTGTAAAATCGCTTTCTTCTGAAGATAATGATGATTATATCGTTGTTGGTGGGAATGAACTTAATCTTGATGAGCATATTTTGTCCGATTTGATTTTGCATTTTCCGTCAAAAGTGCTTTGCAAAGAGGATTGTATGGGCTTATGTCAGTTCTGCGGAACTGATTTGAACGAGTCAGTATGCGACTGTCAGAAATGAAGTCAATAATTTAATTTTTTATAGATATTAAGGGGAGGTGCTTTAAAGATGGCAGTACCAAAGAGAAAAGTATCCAAAGCAAGACGTGATAAGAGAAGATCAGCTGTTTGGAAGTTAGAAACACCTGCATTCAGCAGATGCACAAATTGCGGAGCTCTTATAACACCACACAGAGTTTGCAAGAACTGTGGTTTCTATAAGGGTGTAGAAGTAATCAAAAAGGAAGCGTAAGACTTCTTTACAGAGAAGGAGTGTAAAGCTCCTTCTCTGTTTTTCTATGTAAGGAGGGATTACTATGGCATTACCTGTTGCAGCTATTGTTGGTAGACCTAATGTCGGTAAATCAACTTTATTCAATAAGCTTATTGGTCAGCGACTTTCTATTGTAAAAGATACTCCCGGCGTTACAAGAGACCGTATTTACGCTAAATGTGAATGGTGTTCAAAAGAATTTATGCTTGTTGACACAGGCGGCATTGAGCCTGAAACTGATGATATCATTCTTTCTCAGATGAAAAGACAGGCCGAACTTGCTATACAGAAAGCCGATGTTATTATATTTGTTACAGATTTACGTAGCGGAGTTACTGCTAGTGATACAGAAGTTGCTTCGATGCTTCGTAAAAGCGGAAAGCCTATTGTTTTATGTGTAAATAAATGTGATAGTGTAGGAGAACCACCTATTGAAATTTATGATTTCTACACTCTCGGAGTGGGTGATCCTATTGCGGTTTCATCTGTTCATGGCCACGGAACAGGCGATCTTTTAGACGAAGTTTTTGCAAAATTTCCTGAAGATGCAGGTAAAGATGA
Source organism: uncultured Clostridia bacterium (assembly GCA_937901465.1). Taxonomy (GTDB): domain Bacteria; phylum Bacillota; class Clostridia; order Oscillospirales; family Ruminococcaceae; genus RGIG4131. Next base: position 5,954 of record CALGTU010000037.1, read on the forward strand.
TTATAGTGACGAATACATTAAAGTTGCTGTTATTGGTAAACCTAATGTAGGAAAGTCATCTCTTATAAACCGCATCGCAGGAGAAGAAAGAGCGATAGTTTCTGATATCGCAGGAACAACCCGTGATGCAACGGATACAATCGTTGAATACGGAGAAGATAAATTTGTATTTATCGATACAGCGGGTATCAGAAAGAAATCAAAAGTTCTTGAAGAAATTGAAAAATACAGCGTTCTTCGTGCTTATATGGCTGTTGACAGAGCAGATGTATGCGTTATTGTTATTGATGCTGAAGTCGGCTTTACAGAACAGGATAGTAAGGTAGCAGGATATGCTCACGAACAGGGCAAAGGCTGTATTGTTGCAGTAAATAAATGGGATATTATAGATAAAGATAGTTCTACTATGGATAAATATCGCAAGGAACTTGAAGAAAAATTCAGTTTCATGTCATATGTTCCGTTTGCATTTATTTCAGCTAAAACAGGTCAGAGAGTTGAAAAACTCTATGAACTTATAAAATATGTAAATGAACAGAACTCTATGAGATTATCAACAGGTACACTCAACGATGTTCTTGCTTACGCAACATCACGCGTTCAACCACCTTCAGATAAGGGTAAAAGGCTTAAAATTTATTATATGACTCAGCCTTCTACAAAACCGCCTACATTTGTAACATTTGTGAATAAGGCGGAGCTTTTCCATTTTTCTTATCAGAGATATCTTGAAAATCAGATAAGACAGACATTTGGTCTTGAAGGTACTCCTGTAAGGTTTATTGTAAGAGAACGTGGAGAAAACGATAAATAAGGAGCATTTTTATGATTGATAATATTTCTAGTTTTTCTATCGCACTTGCTATAACAGCAGTTATTGCTTATCTTCTCGGTAGCCTTAACTTTGCTATTATTATATGCAGATTGTGGAAGAAAACAGATATAAGAACAGTAGGAAGCAAAAACGCAGGTTTCACAAATACTCTTCGTGTTTTCGGAAAAGGCCCTGCAATTCTCACTATGATAGGTGACCTTTCAAAAGGCGTTGTAGCTGTTATAATAGGTATAACTATTTTCAGACTTTTTAATACAGGTCTTGTTGTTCCTGATCATTTAAGAGATGTTGTTACAGAAGAATATTCAACAGTATTTGTTGGGTATGTAGCAGGTATCTTTGCAATTATCGGACATATTTTCCCTGTATATTACGGTTTTAAGGGTGGAAAGGGAATTCTTGTTTCTTGTTCAATCCTTCTTGTTATAGACCCGATAACATTCTGTATTGAAATTCCTTTCTTTATTCTTATCGTAATAATTACAAGATATGTTTCTGTTGCGTCTATCTCAGCAGCAGTTTTGTATCCTATAACAACATTTGTTACTCAAACACTTAGCGGAAAATATCCTTATGTATGGCTTAATGTTGCGTTAGTATGTGTTACAAGTGTAATACTTATTTATATGCATAAGGAAAATATCAAACGACTCAGAGCAGGAACCGAAAATAAATTCGGTAAGAAGAAAAAGCCCAAGGAGGAAACCTGATATGGCTAAAATTGCTGTTCTTGGTTCAGGTGGATTTGGAATAAGTCTTGCTGTTATGGCAGACGTTCATAATCATGATGTAACTGTTTGGTCAGCATTTGCTGATGAAATAGAAATGCTTAAAAAGGAAAGAGAACATAAAAATCTCCTTCCCGGCGTTAAGATTCGTGAAAGTATAAATCTTATTACAGATATATCAGGCATAAGCGATTGTGATATCGTTATTTTTGCTATACCTTCGTCTTTTGTAAGAAAGATTGCAGTAATGGCAGCACCGTTTGTCAATAAAAAGGCTGTTGTTGTAAATGCAGGAAAAGGACTTGAAGATGATACATTCAAGCGTTTGTCAGAGGTTCTTTCTGAAGAACTTCCTGATAATAAAATTGTATCTATTTCAGGACCATCACATGCAGAAGAAGTAGCTCTCGGCTATCCTACAACGGTAACAGTAGCATCACTTGACAGAGACGCTATGTATTATATTCAGGATGAACTTTCAAATGAGTCTTTCAGAATATATGCCTGTGATGACATTATAGGGGTAGAAATGATGTACAGGGCGTGGAGCTGTGCGGCGCTATGAAGAATATTATCGCTCTTTGTGCAGGAATATGCGATGGTATGGGATATGGCGATAATACTAAAGCAGCTCTTATGACAAGAGGAATGACCGAGATAGCAAGACTTGGTGTTAAACTTGGCGGAAGACCTGAAACTTTTTCAGGACTTTCAGGAATGGGTGATCTTATCGTTACCTGTACAAGTATGCATAGTCGTAATCGCCGTGCCGGAATGCTTATAGGCCAGGGTGTTGATCCTGCTGAAGCGGTAGCAAAGGTGGGAACTGTTGAAGGCTATGTTTGTGCTAAAATAGTATGGAAACTCGCTAAAGAAGTAGGAGTTTCGATGCCTATAACAGAAAAACTTTATGATGTTTTCGTTGAAAACAAGAGCATAAAACAGGCACTCTCAGAGCTTATGAAGAGACCGACTTGTCATGAAACTGAATTCAGTTGGTTTTAATTTGTTATAATTATAGAACAAAATCCAGAGAAGATTTTATTTCTTCTCTGGATTTTTTATTATTTTATGGATTTTTAATCTTTTGTTCTATAACAACGCTCGTCCTCATATATTTCTAAAAAGGAGAGTGAAAATTATGAGAACAACCAAAATAAAGGACATTATATTCTATTTCGGTGAGAATGTAAGAAAAATTCTTTATCCCTATGAAATGTGTGAAAATATAACAGAAATCAGACTTAGGACAGGCAGAAATATCGCTCTCAGAATAGGCTCTGAAAATATTTTAATTGGCGGGTATATCGTTTCAAAAGAAGATGTTGAATATAGTTTCAAGGCCATCTGTAATTATTCTGTATATACTTATTCAAGAGAAATTTCAGAAGGATTTATTACGTTAAAAGGCGGACACAGAGTAGGAATATGCGGAACAGCAGTTATTGAAAATGGAAAAGTAAATAATATAAATTATATTTCAGGGCTTAATTTCAGAATTGCCAATGAACGCAAAGGGGTCGCTGATAAGATAATGAGAGATATTTTCAGTAAAGAAAAATGCGGAATTATAATAGCTGGAGCACCACTTTGCGGAAAAACAACGGTTTTAAGAGATTTGTGCCGACAAATAGGAAATAAAAATAAAGTGTCTCTTATAGATGAAAGAGGGGAAATTGCATCTGTTTACAAAGGTGTTCCACAGAATGAAATCGGAAATTTTACAGATGTTTTTGATGGATATCCTAAATCCGAAGGTATACTTATGGCAATAAGAACTATGTCTCCGGATTACGTATTTGTTGATGAAATAGGTACAGAAGATGATTATAATGCTATTTTTCATTCTGTTTGTTGTGGAGCAGAAATTATAGCGACGGCACACGCTTCATCTATAACAGCTTTGAAATCAAGGGAAAATATCACTAAACTACTGAAAACAGGCGCTTTCAGATATATTATTTTTTTAGAGTCTGATAAAGGATTATTCGGAAAAATGGTCATTGAGGAGGTTGGAGATGTTTAAATTATCAGGAGTATTATTTGTATTTATAATGTTTGTTTTATTTGGATTCTATTTTTCTGGGGTTCTTAAAAGAAGAGTAGAGATATTCAGACAAACAAGAGTTATGATAGATAAAATGTCAACATTGATAAAATATCGTTCTTATAGTGTTTATGAACTTTGCAATGAAATAAAAAATGATGATACACTTTATGAAATCAGCTTTATTTCATTTTCAGATACAAATAAAGTTCCTTTTTCTGAATTATGGATAGAATCTGTAAAAAAATGGAATGTTCCTATAAAGAATAAAGAGAGAAATATTTATTTTGATATAGGAAAAATGCTTGGAACAACCGATAAAGAAGGCCAGATATCTTCTCTTATGTTGTTTGATGAAGAAATTGAAAAAATGCTTTCTGATGCAGAAAGAGAAGATTCAGAAAAATCAAAATTAATAAAAATGCTTGGAGTTCTTTCGGGCGCATTTGTATCTATAATGCTTATATAGCGGAGGATAAAATGGATATAGATTTAATTTTTAAAATAGCTGGAATAGGGATAATAGTTTCTGTTTTGAATCTTATATTAAAACGTGCTGAAAGAGAGGAACAGGCGATGATGACAACGCTTGCCGGATTGGTTATCGTCCTTATGATGATTATAGACGAAATAGGAACTCTTTTTGAAACAGTAAAAAGTGTGTTCGGCTTATGACAGAATGGATTTTCGGGATACTTTGCCTTTGCGTTTTATCAACAATCCTGTGTAAAGTATCAGAACATTACAGTAATGAATTTTCTCTATATATAGCTATTTCTGTTATAATTGTTGTTTCGGGATTTGTTTTTTTAAAGCTTTCTCCTGTTTCAGAACTTGTTGAAGAATTATTTACAAGATCAGGACTGAGTAATGATTTTATAGCCATACTTTTCAAGTCAGTCGGAATATGTTACATCACAGAATTGTCTTCTGAGATATGCAAAGACAATGGACAAGGTGCTATTTCTGTTATTGCTGAGTTATCGGGTAAAATAGCATTAATAATAGTTTCTTTACCGATTACAAAATCAATAATTGAAATTATAACAGATCTTTCTGCATATTAAGGTGGTGGAATGATGAAAAAAATTCTTTTGTTTGTTATATTTCTTTTATTTTTAACTTTTTCTTCAGTAAAAGTTAATGCAATCGATGATTATACGACGGAAAAATCGTCTGAAATAAATAATATTTATATTTCTGGAGATGCAGGAAATTTTATTTCCGAAAATGATATTTCAGTTTCAGAAACTGAAGGAATAATGAATATAACTCCTGATATGGTATTTAAATATATATGGCAGAATTTTAAAAACTCTCTTTCAAAGCCGTTTAAGATGCTTGTTATAATTTTTATTGTAGTTATATTGGCAACATTTTCAGAAGGAATAGGCGATATTTCAAATAAGAGCGGAATGACAAAAATATATAATACACTGTGTGTTATAGCCTGTATCGGAGCTATTATATATTACATAAAAGATAGTCTTTATGAAGCATCTCAGACTATAGAAGACAGCGGTGTTTTTATGTTATCTTATATTCCTGTTTTTTCAGGAATTGTTGCGACAGGTGGTGGAGTTACAACTGCCACATCTTATCAGCTTATAGTCGTTTTTGCGGCAGAAATGTTTGTCAGTCTTTCGTCTGAAATTATTATGCCACTTTTAAGTCTCTGCCTTTCAGCAGGTATCGTAGAGTCGATAAATCCATCTATTTCACTTTCAGGAATAGTAAAAGGCATATCTAAGGCGGTTAAAATAATAATGGGGCTTTCTCTGACAGTTTTTTCAGGACTTATTACAGTTCAAAGCCTTGTCGGAACCGCAACAGACAGCGTTGCGTTAAGAACGGGAAAATTTGTTGTTTCAAATCTCGTTCCTGTAGTTGGAAATGCGGTATCAGATGCATATTCAACGGTAAAAGGAAGTATAGGAATTCTGCGTAATGCAACGGGAGCTTTTGGAGTAATTGCTATTTTTCTTATAGTCATTCCGCCGATAATATCTGTTTTTTCAACTACATTATGCGTTTATATAGGAGAGCTTTTTGCTGATATTTTTTCTGTAAAACCTATTTCTTCATTTCTGAAAATTGCGTATAATACGATGTCGGTATGTCTTTCTGTTATGATATGTTTTGCTATGATGTTCTTTATTTCAACAACAATAGTTATGATGGTTGCTTTCAATATAGGGGTGTAGTAATATGTCGGCTTTTTCTTCTTTTATAGGACTTGCTTGTTTTGTTTCTCTTGCAATATCTTTTACAGATATGGTTTGCCCTGAAAAGAAATTCGAAAAACAACTTAAAGTAATATTCTCATTAATTTTTGTGATTTCTGTTATCATGCCTTTTTTAAAAGGAGATATAACTTTTGATTTTCCTGAAATTGATATAATTTCCAGCAATGTTACTATCGAAACCGAATGTTATAATGATGAGATTATAAGACAAATAGAACATAATGTAGAAGAAGGACTATATAACGAACTTCTTGCCAAAAATCTTCATACAGAAGAAATTTCAGCAAGCGTTAATATTTCGGACAACAACAGCATATCTATTAGTAAAGTTGTATTTTACACAGAAAATTCAGAAACGGAAGAAGAAATATTCTCTGAAATAAGAAAAATTCTTGGAGATGAAACAGAAATAATAAGAGGACAATAAACTATGCAAAAATATATTGATTTTATCAAAGAAAAAATAGGAAAGGAAAAAATCCTTAAAATTGCCTTTATATCAGGGATTGCAGGAATGATAATAATTCTTGTTTCTGATTTTTTCCCCTTTGAAAAAACTGTGGGAGAGAAAAACGAATGCATAGATGTTTCATCCTATAAAAATGAATTACAGGAAGAAATAGAAGGAATGCTTGAAAAAATAGATGGAGTAGGCAGGGTTGAAGTTATGATTACCTTTTCCGGAACAGAAGAATATATTTTTGCTGAAGAAATCAAAGCAAGTAAATCTGATAAATTCAGTTCACAGATGCAGAATGAATTTGTTTTGATAGAAAAAAACGGAGAAAAGGAGGCTCTTATAAGCAAAATAAATAATCCACAGATAAGCGGAGTTGTAGTAGTATGCGACGGAGGTGACAGCGATAAGGTCTGCGAGTCTGTTTACAGAACGGTATCTACAGTTCTTGGGATACCAACAAAAAATATATATGTAACAAAACTAAAATAGGAGATGATTTTATGAAAAAACCAGCAATTATCCTCAGCAAAAAACACATTATAATCGCATCACTCAGCCTTGTTCTCGGAATAGCGGTGTATCTTAATTATCTTTCATCAGAAACCGGATTTGGTATTTCAACTCTTAAGCCATCTGATGTCAATGAGGTTGCAAATTACGGAGACGCTGAGTTTGTAGATTCTTCAGATAGTGAAAACTATTTTGCCAAGGCCAGAATTGAAAGAACTCAGAAAAGAGACGAAGCTGCTATGACTTTACAGACTATGCTCAGTGGCGGAGACCTTACTGATGAAGAAATTGCAACAATGAAGCTTGATGCAGTTGAAACATCTAAGCTTGTAGAAACCGAATCTGTTGTTGAAAGCCTCATAAAAGCGCAAGGTTTTGAAGATTGTGTGGTATATCTTGATGGCGAAAGTGCAAGCATAGTCGTCAAGTCTGACGGACTGGAAAATACCGAAGCAGCGCAGATAAAAAATATACTTCTGGGAGAAATTTCAGTTCCTGCAGAAAATATTACAATTTTTGAAGTAAAATAGTTGTACCTTTTCAAATTTAGTGGTATAATATACATATATCCTATTTTGACAAAGGAGTTTTAATATGGACGATATCAAAAAAATGCAGCAGGGAACACTTAAAGTTTCAGAAGATGTTATTCTTACTATAGTTAATCTTGCAGTTAATGAAACAGAAGGCATCGAAGGACTTGTTCCTGTTACCGATAATATGAGCGGAGTTATTTTTAAGAAAAAAGAACTTAAAAATATTAAAATCAAGAATCTTTCCGATTCTATTGAAATCGAGATAATGGTTATCGCTAAATATGGCTGTAAAGTTTCTTCAGTAGGTGAGAAACTTCAGGAACGTGTAAAGAATGATATTCAGTCTATGACAGGAATCAGAGTTTCAAAGGTTTCGGTTGTATTTACTGATATTGCTTTTGATAAAGCAGAAGAAAAAACTGAATAATTTATGCATACGGCAGGCACAGAAACTGTGCTTGCCTTGCTGTGTATATTAAGGATGTGTAAAAATGACAAGACATGAAGTTAGAGAACAGGCTTTTATCCTTATTTTCGAAAGCCTTTTCAGAGATGATACTCCCGATGAAATAATCGAAGTAGCAAAAGAAAATGAAGAATTTATGATCAATGATGATGTTATTTCTATGTTTAAGGGAACAATAGAAAATTTCTCTGAAATAAAAGAAAAAATATCAAAATATAGTGAAAAACGCCAGTATGAAAGAATCCCTAAGGTAAATATTGCAATCCTTTCCCTTGCCATATATGAGGCAATGTATACTGAAATGCCAATCAATGCCGCTATAAGTGAGGCTGTAATCATTGCCAAGGATTATACATACGATTCTGATGTTTCGTTTGTAAACGGAATTCTCGGGGCTTTTTCAAGAGATCCGGAGAATAATAAGTAATATGTATTACCTTGGTATTGATACAAGTAACTACACAACATCTCTTGCTTTGTATAATATGGAAGATAATTCGATTATTCAGAGAAAAAAACTTCTTCCTGTAAAGTCCGGACAATTAGGTCTAAGACAAAGTGATGCTATTTTTCACCATACAAGACAACTCCCTGAACTTTTTGAAGGATTGTTTGAAAAGCGTATATGTGAAATAAAGGCAGTCGGTGTATCTACAAAGCCGAGAAATACAGAAGGTTCTTACATGCCATGTTTTCTTACGGGAGAATCTGTTGCGACGGCGATATCGTCAACAAATGGCATTCCTTTGTATAAAACATCGCATCAGGTAGGTCATATACTTGCCGCTTTGTACTCATCAGATAAACTTGATCTGGTAAAATCTCCGTTTATAGCATTTCATGTTAGCGGCGGAACTACCGATTGTCTTTATGTTGAACCCGATGATAGCGAAATAATAAAAATAACCGAAATAGGAACATCTCTTGATCTTAAAGCAGGACAAGCTGTTGACAGAGTAGGTCTTATGATGGGACTTGAATTTCCGTGTGGTAAGGAACTTGAAAAGTTAGCTCTTTTGAGTGATAAGGAATATAAAATCAAAACTGTTCTTAAGGATAGTAACTGTTGTCTTTCGGGAATCGAGAACAAATGCAGAAAAATGCTTGATGAAGGTGAAGAAAAAAGCGATGTTGCCAGATTTTGTCTTGATAGTATATGTTCTGCGATTTCTGCTATGACAGAATATGCTTTGTCAGAATATGGCAATCTCCCGATAATTTATGCCGGGGGTGTTATGTCTGATAAGATAATACAGAATAAACTCGGTGAAAAATTCAATGCATTCTTTGCAGAACCTGATTATTCATGCGATAACGCATCAGGAATTGCCTTATTTGCAAGAATGACGGAGGAAAAATATGGATAACGGAATACTTACCGTTTCTCAGATAAATAAATATCTGTTTTTAAAATTGAATAGTGATGTTAACCTGAAATCAAAACTGATAAAGGGCGAAATTTCGAATTTTAAGTATCATGAAAAAACAGGTTGTATCTTTTTCACACTAAAAGATAATGAAAGTTCGATAAAGGCTATAATGTATCGTTCTTGTGCTGAAAATTTGAAAGTCAAAATAGAGGATGGCATGTCTGTCATAGTTGTTGCTAACGTTACATTATACGAGCGCGACGGAAATTGCCAATTATCTGTTACAGATATTCAGCCTAGCGGAAAAGGTAAAATAAATGCCGAGCTTGAACTTTTAAAGCAAAAACTTTATGAAGAAGGTCTTTGTGATGAAGAAAGAAAACGTCCTTTACCTGAATTCCCTAGGAAAATCGGTCTTATAACGTCAAGGGGAAGTGCGGCTGAAAAAGATGTGATTTCAAATCTAGAAAGAAGATATCCTATCGGAGAAATCGTTGTATTTCCTGTTCTTGTTCAGGGAGAAAATGCTCCTTTATCTATAAGAAATGCTATAATTTCCGCAAGTAAAAGCGATTGTGATGTGCTCATTCTCGCTAGAGGTGGCGGGTCAAACGAAGATCTTTCATGCTTTAATACAGAATTAGTTGCAAGGGCTGTGGCGGAATCTTCGATTCCTATGATAACTGCTATAGGTCATGAGATAGATACAACTCTTGTCGATTATGTTTCGGATAAGAGAGCACCTACACCCACAGCTGCTACTGAATTTGTTGCTCCTGATAAAAAAAGATTGCTTGATATCTTGCAAAACTATATGAATATGTTGTATAATTATACTTTAGGGAATATTTGTTCTCGTGAAAGAGAGTATAATAATATTTCGAATCATTTTGCTTTGCTGGGCACAGACAAAAAACTCGCTCTTAACGAAGAAAGACTCGAATTGAGCAGATATAAATTATCCAAACTTACTTATGACAGAATAAATCATTTTAATTCACTTCTTGAAAATAAAGAAGCAGAATTGAAACAGTTGAATCCTATGCTTATCTTGTCAAGAGGGTATTCTGTTGTTACTAAAGATACGAAAATTGTTTCTTCTTCAGATAACTTGTCAGCAGGGGATACAGTTGAAGTAAAACTCGGAAAAGGTAAATTTATTGCAAAAATCACAGAAATCGGAGAATAAATATGCAGTTTGAAAAATCTATTGAAAAACTGAATAATATAATTGAAAAACTTGAAAATGAAGAAACAACTCTTGAAGAAACGCTCAAACTCTATAAAGAAGGTTCAAAGCTTATTTCTTCTTGTAAAAAAGAGATTGAAAATGCAAAACAGGTTGTTTCACAGTTTAATACGGAGGAAGAAAATGAATCCGAAGAATAATGATATTCTTAAAAACTATGTAATAACAACCGAAAACGCGATAGATGCTGTATTTTCTTCTGATATTGCACCTAAAACATCTCTTTCAGATGCAATGAGATATTCTTTAGAGGCTGGCGGAAAAAGAATAAGACCTTCTCTTGTTATGGAATTTTGTCGTTCTGTTTCCGGAGAATATGAAAAATCAATAAATGCAGCTGTTGCAATTGAAATGATTCATACTTTTTCACTTATACATGACGATTTGCCATGTATGGATGATGACGACTTCAGAAGAGGAAAACCTTCTTGTCATAAAAAATTTGATGAAGCGACAGCCCTTTTAGCAGGGGACGCTCTTGAAAACCTTGCTTTTAAGGTTATTATCACATCAGATTATGATGATAGAATAAAATCTCGCCTTATTTCTGAAATTTCAGAAGCTACTTCGAAAATGATTGATGGACAAGTTAAAGATTTATCATTTCTTAAAAGAAAAGATATTTCTGAAAGAGAACTTCTTGAAATGTATTCCCTTAAAACCTGCGCTTTGATAGAATGTTCTGCTGTTATGGGATGTATCTGTGGCGGTGCCGATGAAGATAAAATCATCTCTGCAAGAGAATATGCACATTATCTGGGACTTGCATTTCAAATAAGAGACGATATTCTTGATATAATCGGAGATGAAAAAGAACTTGGAAAACCGATAGGCAGTGATGCAGATAACAACAAAACAACAATTGCGTCTGTGCTTGGTATAGAAAAAGCATCTGAACTTGCTGAAAAATACAGCAATGATGCACTTGACAAACTCAATGATTTTGAAAATAATGATTTTTTGAAGGATTTAACAAAATCACTTCTTGAAAGATATAAATAAAGGGGTATAAGAATATGATTCCTTATAATTACACTTTAATTTCAGCAGTTGCGTCTTGGTTTGCTGCACAATTCATAAAAACAGTTATACATGCAATAAAGTATAAAACATTCAATCCTGAAAGACTTTTTGGTTCTGGTGGTATGCCTAGTTCTCATTCAGCACTTGTGTGTGCTGCGACTCTTGCCTGCGGAAGATCTCAGGGCATAGAATCAGTTTCTTTTGCGATAATGTTCCTTGTTGCTATGGTTGTTATGTATGATGCTATGGGTGTCCGTCGTGCTGCCGGTCTTCATGCAAGAGAACTCAATAAAATTCGTGATATTATTTTAGAACGCAATGAGATAAATGAAAAAACCAAAAAGCTTAAAGAGTATATCGGTCATACTCCTCTCGAAGTTCTCGGAGGTGCTGTTTTAGGTATTTTCATCTCACTCATTATGCCTGTTACAATAGGGTAAATAATTATGGCTAATAATGAAACAAACAACTCAAAAAGACATGTTAAATTGTCTGAACTTAATCTTCCT
>CALGTU010000038.1 GCA_937901465.1 uncultured Clostridia bacterium
GCATCCTACTGCAATCCCCCCGGAGGTCTTATCGTTCCGGAACAGGGACATCCGTGCAGAGTGCAGAAAAAAATCGACCCTGTCAATGTCAAAGTTTTTCCTTTCGGCAGAGAAGTTTTAAAGCATTGAGTTCGAGATTTGCAAAACCTTCTGTAAGGTCGGCAAAATCATTCTTATACTTATCAAGTTCGTCATCGGTAAACTTTTCTTCGCCGACAAAGAAAGCAAGTTGACTTTCTATGAACATTCTTCTTGAAGCCTTATCGGGTTCGCTTATGTTTATAGCTTTTACCATAGGGTTATCGATATAGAACCATGCGGGAATATCATTGACTTTATCGGCAACAAAAAGCATGACGTTATTGATAAAGCGGTCACCCTGTTTTACCTGTGTCTTTTTAAGAGATGCCATCATAAGTTTTGAATAGAAATCCTTTTCACTGTCAGAAAGACTATCCGCAGAGATAACATATCTTGACGCCGACATCATTACAACAGCCACACTTTTTTCTTTATTCTGAACTGCTGTTCTTATAAAATCAGCTGCCTGATTATATTTAACGGTAAAAGTTTTGGTCTTTTCATCAAGTTTATTGAAACCTATAAGTTTCAGGAAACTATCAAGATGTTCTCTTGAATAATCATTATAGAAGCCATCTATATGATTATAGAAAACAACCGTTGAATATCCGTTATCACAAAGATATTTGAAAAGATAATTATCAAGCATTATCATATCCCAACGGGTAGTTCCGTCTTCCTGAATTGTGGGATATGCGTGAAGGTCATAAACATTTCCTTCTAAAAGAAACGCTGTTTTTATATCGGCGAATCTGTCGAGTTCGGTATGCCATTTACCAAGCTTCATTATATGCTACCTCCGATACTGTTTTAGGTATACAATAATACCCTTCTTTACATATTTTATTTGCTTTGAAAATCTGCATAAAATCCTTATCCTGTATATTGGTGTCGTTCTGATAAATCTCTTTGAAACTGAGTTTTCTGATAACCTGCTTTATCGCTTCGGGATTATATAAATCAGGTTCATCGTTTTCTGTCAATGACCAGCCGTTTCCGAAACGGATAGCGTTTGAAAGTCTTTCGGCCATAACAGGAATAAGTTCCATACATATTTCAATATCTTCGTATTTTTCATGAGGTAATGAAAGAATCTTATCTTTTGAGAAATATTCATCAAAAACTTTACTTGTCAGTTCACATTCAACAAACTCATGATAAAACGGGCTGTCAAAAAGTTTTTCAACTTCATAACGGTCTGATATTCTTTTGTCAT
>CALGTU010000039.1 GCA_937901465.1 uncultured Clostridia bacterium
AAGGTCTTCTGTGTTTTCAGGCCAGCCGAGTGTTGAGAAAGGCCAGAGCGCTGATGAGAACCATGTATCGAGAGTGTCTTCATCCTGACGCATGTGCTTTCCACACTTTGGACATACAGCGCTGTCTTCCTTTGTAACTACCATTTCGCCACATTCATCGCAATAGAATGCTGGAATCTGATGTCCCCACCATAACTGACGAGAAATACACCAGTCCTTGATGTTTTCAAGCCAATGGAAATAAATCTTATCAAATCTTTCGGGAACAAACTTTGTTTCTCCGCTCTTAACTGCTTCGATAGCAGGACCAGCAAGAGGTTCCATCTTGACAAACCACTGTGTTGAAACCTTGGGTTCTACTGTTGTTCCGCAACGATAGCATGTTCCTACGTTATGGTTATAATCTTCAACCTTTATGAGTGCGCCTTCTGCTTCAAGATCCTTAACGATTGCTTCTCTTGCTTCGTATCTGTCCATACCTGCATATTTAGGATAATCAGCAACGATTTTGGCATCATCAGTAAGAACATTGATGATAGGAAGGTTATGGCGAAGACCAACTTCAAAGTCGTTGGGGTCGTGTGCGGGAGTAATCTTAACTACACCTGTTCCGAAATCCATTTCAACATAAGTATCCGCAACTATAGGGATTTCACGATGAACGATAGGAAGAACAACTGTTTTGCCTATCATATCCTTATATCTTTCGTCATCGGGGTGAACCGCAACAGCTGTATCTCCGAGAAGTGTTTCGGGACGGGTTGTTGCGAGTTCGATATATCCGCTTCCGTCAGAAAGAGGATAACGAAGATGCCAGAAATGTCCTGCCTGATCTTCATAGTTTACTTCTGCATCAGAGATAGATGTCTTACAATGAGGACACCAGTTGATTATTCTTTCTCCTCTGTAAATAAGGCCCTTGTTATAAAGGTTTACAAAAACTTCTCTTACTGCCTTATTACAGCCTTCGTCCATAGTGAAACGTTCTCTTGACCAGTCACATGATGAACCGAGCTTTTTGAGCTGTTCAACGATTCTTCCGCCGAACTTTTCTTTCCATGCCCATGCTCTTTCCATAAAAGCTTCGCGGCCTATTCCTTCTTTTGTAAGGCCTTCTTCTGCCATAGCGGCAACAATTTTAGCTTCTGTTGCTATTGCAGCATGGTCTGTTCCGGGAAGCCATAATGCAGAATAGCCTGACATTCTCTTCCAACGGATAAGGATATCCTGTAAAGTTTCATCGAGAGCGTGTCCCATATGGAGCTGACCTGTTATATTCGGAGGAGGGATAACGATTGTATAAGGTTCTTTCTTGCTGTCAACCTCTGCTTTGAAGCATTCGTTGTCCATCCAGTATTTATAAATTTTGTCCTCTACCTGTGAGGGCTCATAAAGTTTGGAAAGTTCTTTCTTCATAACTATACTCCTTAAAAAATAAATCCAAATTATATTTTAACATATATTTCGATTTATTGCAACATATTTTCGCTGTTAATTTACTAAAAATTAAGTCTCATGTTTCTTACATTTTCAATAAACATAGCAGGATTCTGTGAATAGAGAGCCGCTATCTGCTCTGAATGTCCGACATAGATATCGGGAGAATACTTTGTTGAAACAAGTTCTGCCATTCTTTCTGCATCAGCTTCTCTTGCGGAACCGCTCGACTCATAGAATTTTCCGTTTTTATCAAACATTCTGAGAGAATAGGAATGTGTTGTTCCTGCAGGGATAATTCCGTAAATCTTATGTTTTGTGGTCTGTGTAAAAACGAATGCCCAGACAAACTCTTCTGCCCTGAATGCATCAAGTCCAGAAAGAACTATGTATTTTTCACCGAAAAGGTTTCCGTTGATATTATCGGCATTTTCTAAATCTTCTTCAAGTTCTTCTTCAGGTATGCCCTTTTCTTTCATCTTCTTGAAAAATCTTGAAGGAACAGAAAGACCAACTACAAGACCTATAATAAGAATTATTCCACCTATAACTGTCGCGATTATAACGGCTATATAAGGATTATCCCATTCCGAAGGCGGCTGATAATAGAAAAGATAAGGTTCGATATAATCAACATAATCTCCCAATCCATAAGCTGTCATCATTTCTTCGTAATATGCGATAAGGTCATCTTCAAGAGGATACATTGCGACTCTTGCGTTTTTGCCCTGCTTGAAATAGGGATACGGAAGAGTTCCTGTTTCATCAAAAAGATACTCATACATAGCATTGGCTGCTTCTTCAAATTCAGGAACATATTCTGAAGAAACATAGATAATAGCATAATTTTCTTCGCCATAAGGAACAACATAGTATTTTCCTTCATCATCTTCTGCACACCAGTCGAGAACAGAATAAAATGAAAGTTTTACAAGGTCATCTGAATAGAAATAAGAGCTGAAATCAAGAACTTTTTCATCTCTTAACGTTAAAGCAACTTGATAATATTTTATTCCATCTCTATTCTCAGCAACAAAATCTACTTCATATTCTAAGGTTTTTCCTATGTTTACCTTATAGCCTCTTCGAAGTAGTTCTAAATAAACTATATTTTCGAGTAAATGACCTTCATCAATATTTCTAAAACCTAATATTATATTTCTTATTCCTAAATCTGATATATAATATTTACCTAATGTTTTTAATAATGATTTATTAATAACGGAAGTAAATTTAGTAGATGTATCATCTGGTAATTATGAAATAGAAACAGAAGAGTTTAAAAAGTATCATATTAAC
>CALGTU010000040.1 GCA_937901465.1 uncultured Clostridia bacterium
TATCAGAAGTGGTTTTTGGATTTATTAATAGCATTCTCTACCGAGTTCAAAAGCCTTTTTGTTGAGTTCAAGGAATTTAGCAGGTACACATTCTTCAAGTGCTTTAAGCCATACTTCCTTTTCAATGCTCATTTTCGTTGAAACAACTCCCATAAGAACAACATTAGATGCCTTCGCAGAACCAGCCTGTTCAGCAAGTTCAAGAGCGTTTACCGAAACAAAATCAACTCCTGCATTACGGAACTGATTAAAAATATCTTCAGGATATGTTGTTGCACCTGTAATAACAGGCATAGGATCGAGTTTCTGAGTTGAAGTTATAATTGTTCCGCCTTTTTTAAGATAAGGAAGACTTCTTGCCGCTTCAAGCTGTTCGAATGATACTATAAGATCAGCTTCTCCCTTTTCTACTACAGGAGAATAAACCTTATCACCATACTTTACATAAGTCACAACAGAACCCCCACGCTGAGACATTCCGTGAACTTCTGACACCTTAACTTCAAATCCCTGCATAAGAAGAACATGTCCGAGAATTCTTGAAGCAAGAAGTGAACCCTGTCCTCCAACGCCGACTATCATAATAGATCTTGTATCCAATTTATATCGTCCTTTCGTTCAAAAACTTTAAAGTGTAATTATTCTATAGCGTCAAACTTACAAAGTTCCTTACAGATTCCACATCCAACACAAAGAGTATGGTCGATGCAAGCCTTTCCTGCTTTAATTGAAATTGCAGGACATCCAAGTTTAAGACAAGCTTTACATCCCTTACACTTATCGTTTGATTTAAGAGGAGCATTGTGTTTTACATATTTAAGAAGAGCACAAGGGCGTCTTGAAATAATTACGCTTGGTGCATCAACTTCAAGTTCTTCAAGAATTGCCTTTTCTGTTTCAGCAAGGTTATAAGGATCAACAACTCTTACTCTGTCAATGCCAAGTGCTTTACAGAGCGCTTCAAGATTAACCTTTGCAGCAACATCGCCTTTGAGATTATATCCTGTTGTAGGATTCTGCTGGTGTCCTGTCATGCCTGTAATTGAGTTATCCAGAATGATAACTGTTGAGTTTGTGGCATTATACGCAATATTTACGAGTCCTGTCATACCAGAATGCATAAATGTCGAATCTCCTATAACAGCAACAGACTTCTTTTCCATTTCAGGACGTGCCTTGTTCATACCGTGAAGTCCTGAAATCGAAGCTCCCATACATACAGTTGTATCCATAGCACAGAGAGGCTGAGCAGCACCGAGGGTATAACATCCGATATCTCCTGATACTGTAATCTTGTGTTTTGCAAGATTATAGAATACGCCTCTGTGAGGACAACCCGCACACATAACAGGAGGTCTTACAGGAATTTCTGTAGGTATAGTAAGATAATCAGGAGAAATTCCCTTGATTTTTTCTCTGATGATAGACTGCGAAAGTTCTCCTATAAATCCGAAAATTTCTTTTCCGATTACTTCACATCCAAGTTTCTTACACTGTGTTTCGATGATATCGTCAAGTTCTTCAATAACATAAACTGTTTCAAATTTCTTACAGAAGCTTCTTATTATGTATGAAGGAAGAGGATTAACAATACCGAGTTTGAGGTATGAAACACTGTCTCCGAGTGCTTCCTTTGCATAAAGATATGATGTTCCGCTTGTGATAACACCTATCTGACCATCATTCATTTCAATCTTGTTAAGAATAGATGCTTCCGCTTCCTGAATAAGTTTCTTTGTTCTTTCTTCAACAAAAACATGTCTACCTCTTGCGTTTGCAGGCATCATAACATTTTTCTGAGGATTCTTTACATATTCTTTGAGTTCTACTTCTTCTCTGTCACAAAGTTCAACAGCACTCTGTGAATGTGCAACTCTTGTAGACATTCTCACGATTACAGGAGTATCATATTCTTCAGAAAGTCTGTATGCTTCCTTTACAAAATCCTTTACTTCCTGAGAATCAGAAGGTTCGAGCATAAGAACTTTTGATGCAGCAGCGTGATGTCTTGAATCCTGTTCATTCTGTGATGAATGCATTCCGGGGTCATCAGCAACAGCAACAACAAGACCTCCGTTTACTCCTGTGTAAGCAGCAGTATAAAGTGGGTCAGCAGCAACATTAAGACCAACGTGCTTCATTCCGCAGAAAGAACGTGCACCTGCCATTGAAGCACCTATCGCAACTTCCATTGCAACCTTTTCGTTAGGTGCCCATTCAGCATATATTTCTTCATATTTTGCAACTTCTTCAGTTATTTCTGTAGATGGTGTACCCGGATAACTCGATACAACATTACATCCGGCTTCATAAAGACCTCTTGCAAAAGCCTCATTACCAAGCATAAGTTTCTTCATAGCTTAAATTCCTTTCAATTATAATTATCTGAAATCGACAAAGCCGACCTTTCTGTAAACCTTTGACACAACTTTCTGTGAAATAGAAAGGGCTTTCTGTGCACCTTCTGTGTAGCACTTCTTGAGATAATCCTTATCTTGCATAAGTCTTGCAAAATTATCTCTTACAGGCTGAAGATTATCAGCAACTGCTTCGCCTACCGCGAGTTTGAAATCGCCATAGCCTTTTCCATCAAATTCTTTTTCTATCTCTTCATAAGTTTTTCCTGTAACTGCAGAATAGATTGTCATAAGATTGTTTATTCCGTCTTTTCCATCAGCATATCTTACCTGAGAATCAGAATCTGTAACAGCTCTCTTGAACTTTCTGATGATTGTATCCTTATCATCAAGTATAAGAATTGTTGCATTCACATTTTCGTCAGATTTCGACATTTTTTTGGTAGGCTCCTGTAAAGACATTACTCTTGCGCCTACTTTTGGAATATATGGTTCAGGAACTGTAAAAAATTCACCATATTTATTATTAAAACGCTGAGCGATATTTCTCGCAAGTTCGAGATGCTGTTTCTGGTCAGCGCCTATAGGAACAAGGTCTGCGTTATATGCCAGAATATCAGCTGCCATGAGAACGGGATATGTAAAAAGACCTGCATTTACATCATCTGCGTGTTTCTGTGATTTGTCCTTGAACTGAGTCATTCTTGAAAGTTCGCCAAACTGTGTTGAGCAAGAAAGCACCCAGCTGAGTTCTGCATGGGTTTTTGCATGACTCTGAATAAAAGCAATGCTTTTCTCAGGATCAATACCACAAGCAAGTAAAAGCGCATATGCCTGTAATGTGTTCTGACGAAGCTTTACAGGATCTTGTTTTACAGTTATAGCATGAAGGTCAACTATAGAATAAATACAGTTGTATTCTTCCTGTAAAGGTCCCCAATTGCGAATAGCACCGATGTAATTTCCGAGAGTAAATGTGCCTGTCGGCTGAATACCGCTGAATATTAACTTCTTATCTTCCATTTGTATCACTCCCCGAAAATTTCTTTTGTAAGATTTCCTAAAATCTCAATACCCTTTATAATCTGTTCATCTGTAGGTGTTGAGAAATTCAATCTGAATGAATAGGATTTATCATTTTCGTTGATTGTAAATGCAGTTCCCGGAACAACAGCAACTTTGTATTCCTCAACCGCCTTTTTACAGAATCCCATCATATCGCTTCCTTCAGGAACGCTTGCCCATATGAAAAGGCCGCCTTCAGGACGAGTATATGTAACTTTCTTTGAGAAATGTTTATCCATTTCAGAAAGCATAAGATCGCATTTTTTTCTATAAATCTCACGAATTCCGTTGAGATGTTCTTCCATATCAACTTCCTTCATAAAATTATCACAGATAACCTGAGACCAGATATTTGTATGAACGTCAGATACCTGCTTACAAACAACCATTTTCTGAATAACAGGCTTAGGAGCGATAGAAAATCCTACTCTGAGACCGGGAGCAAGAGTTTTCGAGAATGTTCCCGAATAGATAACTCTTCCTTCTGTATCCATAGACTTGATAGAAACGATGTCTTCTCCTGCAAATCTGATATCGCCATAAGGATTATCTTCAAGAATCATTGTATTATACTTGCAAGCAAGTTCGTAAAGAGCTTTTCTCTTTTCAAGCGACATCGTAAGGCCAGTAGGATTCTGGAAATTAGGGATTACATAAATAAGTTTTACTCCTCCCTTTTTAAGTTCTTCTTCAAGAATTTCCATATTCATTCCATCATTTTCAAGCGGAACTCCTATAAGATCAGCATTATAAGAACGGAAACTGTTAAGACTTCCTATAAAACTGGGTGATTCGCATATAAGCTTATCTTTTTCGTTGCAAAGAACCTTTGTAGCAAGTTCGTTTGCCTGCTGTGCACCTGAAGTTATAATGAGTTCATCTGTTTCTGGATTGAAAATACCTTTTTTCTGCATATCTGACTTAAGAGTATCTCTCAAAGCGGTATAACCTTCTGTAATGTTATACTGTAAAGCAAGAATAGGATTTTCGCTAAGCATTTTATCTGATATTTTCTTTATTGTTTCTGTAGGAAAAGCATTAGGAGCGGGATTTCCGGCCGCAAATGAAATTATATCAGGAAATGCACAAAACTTTAAAATTTCTCTTATAGCAGATGCCTGAAGCCCTGATACTTTATCAGAAAATACATAATTCATAAAAATATACCTCTGTTTCTAATAATATGCTCTAATATTATATCATATAATCACATATTTTGCAATATTATTTTAAAGGAAATTCATTTTATTTTTGGGGTGAAATTATGAAAAAAAAATCATTTATATATAACTCTGCCATTCTTATAATATCCGCAATAATCGCCAAACTGATAGGAGCTTTTTTTAAAATTCCTCTTACCAATATTCTTGGCGGAAACGGTATGGCATATTTTTCATGTGCATACAGTATTTTTATGCCTGTCTACGCAATTTCTGTAACAGGTCTTCCGATTGCGGTTGCAAAACTCGTATCTGAAGCAAACGCAAAAAATGATTATAAAAAGATATCCGAAATAAAATATACTTCTTTGAAACTTTTTTTATCAGCAGGACTTATATTCACAATAGTTGTGATTTTAATTTCATACCCTTTTTGTAAATTTATAGCAAATTTGACTTTTGCATGGCCATCTGTGATTTTAATAGCACCAACTATATTGATAAGCTGTATAACATCGGTTTACAGAGGTTATTATGAAGGACTTCATAATATGTATCCTACCGCTATATCTCAAATCGTAGAATCAATCACAAAAATTATATTCGGTCTTTTATTTTCATACAAATCTTTCGAATTCCTTATTTACCATCCTGAAATAACAAAAAACTTAAAAGATTTCTTTAAAATATCATCTTCTGAAAATGAGATAATATATTCTATTTCTTCAGCAGCAGCAATTTCGGGCATAACTTTAAGTTCTCTTTTCGGAATGTTATTCATGGTTTTAAGATCAAAATCAGATAAATCTGCAATAAAAATACGAAAATCAGATAATAAAAGTCTTTATAAATCACTTATCAAAATAGCACTTCCTGTATCAGCTGGTTCACTTATAACAAGTCTGACAACACTTTCAGACCTGACTACAATCACTCATTCTATAGAAAAAATCGTTGAAAAATCTCCTGATTTCTTTGCATTTTTAGATATCAGCCAAAACGAAATCCCAGGATTTATTTACGGTTCCTTTGTCGGACTTTCGATAACCGTTTTTAATCTTGTTCCATCAGTAGTAAATATGTTCGGAAAAAGCATATTCCCTGCCATTTCAGAAGCCAAAACGCTTAATAATTCTGATAAAATAAAATTATCCATTGAAAAAGCATTGCTCACCTCTGCATTTTTAGCGATTCCCTCAGGAATAGGAATAAGTTTTTTATCAAAAGAAATCCTCACATTTCTTTTCAAAGAAAAAGTTTATGAAATACTTATATCTTATAAATCCTTGTCAATACTCGGTATAGGAGTGATATTTCTTTCACTATCAACAACAGTATTTTTAATGTTACAAGCAATAGGAAGAAATGATATTCCTTTAAAAGCAATGATTTTAGGAACAATTATCAAAATTTCAGGTAATATTATCCTTATACCCATACCCGAAATCAATATAAACGGCGCTGCTATATCAACTACTATAAGTTATATAGTGATTCTCATTGTTTCTATCTCATCGCTCTTAAAAGAATCGGATATGAAAATAACCCGAAATGTAAAAATAAATATGGGGATAATGATTTACAGTTCAATATTATGTGGTTTATCAGCTAAAACACTTCACTGCATATTGTCAAATTCGCTTTCATACAAAATAAATTTGCTTTTGTCAATAGTATTTGGTGGATTTATTTACCTAATTTTTATTGCTGCAATTAGTTATTTTGACAAAAGTGCCGTAAAATCTATAAAAAACTCATATTTTTTGAAAAATTCTATTGAAAAATAATAAAATATGGAGTAATATATATTTTGTACTTGTTTTAGGAGGCGAATTTATTGTCCGTTTTTGAATTTAAAGAGAATTACAATATCGATGATCTCATTGAAATAGTCAAGATTCTCAGAAGCGAAAATGGTTGTCCATGGGATAAAGAACAGGATCACCATTCAATCAGAAAAGATTTCCTCGAAGAAACTTATGAAGTTCTCGAAGCGATAGATACAGATGATACTGAACTTCTCAGAGAAGAACTTGGCGATGTTTTACTTCAGGTTGTTTTCCATTCTCAGATAGAAACAGAATGCAATTCGTTCACCTTTGATGATGTTGCTGATGAAGTATGCAAAAAGCTTATAACTCGTCATCCTCATGTTTTCGGTGATATAAAGGTTGAAAATTCAGAACAAGTTCTTAAAAACTGGGACAATATAAAGAAAAATACCAAAGAACAAGAAACTTATAAAGATACTCTTGAAAGTGTTTCAAAGATATTGCCTGCTCTCATGAGAAGCTATAAAGTAGCTCAGCGTGCTGAAAGAACCGGATTATCTGTTATCAAAGCTTCTCCCCTCGATATTCTTCTTGATGAGAAGGCTCAGAATATAGATAAAGAAATTTATTCAAGAATAATCGGAAACACTCTTCTCTCGTTCGTAAACTTTGCCAGAAAGGTCGGTGTTGACCCTGAAGAAGCACTTCAGAAAGCAACTGACAATTATATTGAGGATTTCGGCAGAGTTGAAGAAACTATCAGGCTTGAAGGGAAAGATGCTTCTTCCCTTAGCATAGATGAACTTGACGCTATCTGGCAGAAAGTTCAGACAAAATAAATGCCATATGGGCAAAATGGAGGATTTTAAAATGACAAAGGCAGATTTAATCAATGCAGTTGCTGCAAAAGCAGAAATCACAAAGAAAGATGCAGATAAGGCTGTTGCAGCTGTTATCGCTTCAATCGAAGAAGCACTCGTAAAGGGTGAAAAGGTTCAGCTCGTTGGCTTCGGTACATTCGAAGTAAGAGATCGTAAGGCTAAGGAAGCTATCAACCCTGCTACAAAGCAGAAGATCAAGGTTCCTGCTAAGAAGGCTCCTGCTTTCAAGGCTGGTAAGGCTCTTAAGGAAGCTGTTAACGCTCCCAAGGCTAAAAAAGCAAAGAAAAAGTAATATTTCTGATATTTAAAAGACAGCAGTCTTTCTGCTGTCTTTTTTATTACAGGAGGTGTTTTTTATGAGACTCGATAAATATCTTAAAAATGTCCGTCTTATAAAAAGAAGAACTGTTGCAAACGAAGCTTGTGACGCAGGAAAAATCGTTGTAAACGATAAAGTTGCAAGAGCATCTTATGATGTCAAAGTCGGAGATATCATCGAAATAAATATGGGTCAGACTCCCCTTAAAGTAAAAGTTATTTCTGTAAACGAAATAGTAAGAAAAGAAGAAGCGACAGAACAGTATGTTGTTATACCTTAAACAGAAAATCCTGAGAATATCTCTCAGGATTTTTTGTTATAATTTATAATTTTATTTATCATTAAAACTCCATAGGTGAAAGTTCAATACCTGATATCTCTTCTTCTTTTATCTCTTTTAAAAACAGATAATTAAATTTTTTATATACAACAAACTTTCTTCCGTCGTTTAAAAAAAATACTTGAGGTTCAGTAGAATGATTGCAGATAGTATAATCTATAGCATATTCTGATAATCCCAGTTCTTCCGCTTCGCTTAACCAAATACGTTTCCTGATTAGTGTATTCCATTCGTTTTTTAAAATGTTATCAGGATTGATATTGTATTCTTCAGGAATAGAAATTTTCTCATATACAGCATTCCATGGAATAGGAATAGATTCACGACTTTCATAAAATGGATCATCAAGCAATAGAAAACCTCTGCCGTGATAATTACATATCTGTATTGTTAATTCATTTGAATTATCAATTTTTGTAACAAGAAATAAAAAATACGGGCTTCTATGTCTATATATAATTATATCGTCATTTTTTGAAATAATAATATATTTTACTATTTCATTTATCATAGCAATAACAAGAATAATAGCTAAGGGAATTAAAATCGCTTTAAGTATCTTTTTATGTTTTGCTGATAATTTTTTCATAAAATTCCTCCGGATATTTACTGAATTTATTCTATCATCTCAAATTTCTATTGTCTATATTTCCCTTGAAACTGTAAACAATCTGTAATAAACAAAAAGCCGTTTCCGAAACTAATCGAAAACGGCTTTACTTTTATATTATTCTTCAGCAGGAGCTTCTTCTACTGTTTCAGTTGTTTCAACAACTTCTTCAGGGAGAAGAGCTCTCATTGAAATGCTGATTCTCTGGTTTTCAGCGTCGATTTCAGTAATCTTAGCTTCAACTTCCTGACCAACTGAAAGAAGGTCAGCAACCTTATCAACTCTCTGATTTGCAATCTGAGAAATATGGATAAGACCATCAATTCCGGGGATAATCTGAGCAAATGCACCAAAAGGTGTTACTGATACAACAGTTGCCTTAACTACATCGTCAACGTTATACTTTGACTTGAAGATTTCCCAAGGATTATCTTCCGCTTTTCTGTATCCGAGAGAAATACGATTCTTTTCCTTATCAAGTTCCTTGATGTAAACTTCAAGAACATCGCCAACCTTGCAAACATCTGAAGGATGCTTGATTCTTGTCCATGAAAGTTCTGTGCGATGAACCATTCCGTCAATTCCACCGAGATCAACGAATACACCGAAATCAGTGATAGACTTAACCTGTCCCTTGAATGTATCGCCAACATTAACAGATTCCCAGAACTTAGCCTGAGCTTCATTCTTCTGAGCCTTAGCAACTTCCTTAATAGAACCTACTGCTCTTCCACGCTGTTCGTTAACTTCAATAATCTTGAACTGAACTTCCTTATTAACAAGTTCTTCAAGCTTGTCATCACGACGAAGTGTTGCCTGTGATGCAGGAACAAAAATTCTTGCACCTTCGCTTGTAACGATAACGCCACCCTTTACAACGCTGATAACAACGCCTGTAAGGATATCGCCATTTTCCTTAGCCTTAACAATTTTGTCGAATCCAACCATTGCATCAACTTTCTTCTTTGAAAGTGTTACAATACCTTCAGCATCGTTAATCTTGATAACGATAAGATCAACTTCATCGCCAACCTTAACAACATCCTTAGGCTTGAGAGCGGGGTTGTCAGTCAATTCAGAAAGTGGAACATAACCAGTATGCTTTGTTCCAACATCTACGATTGCTTCAGCATCGTTAACAGCAGTTATGTATCCCTTCACCCGATTACCGGTATATATTCTTTTGAATGACTCATCAACAGCTTTCGCAAAGTCAAATTCCTCATCCATAATTTTTACATTGTCGCTCATTAGTGTTTGTACCTCCTTGATTATATGTGCGGGAGTGGATGCGCCCGCAGTAATGCCGATGGAATAAGAGCTCGATAAATCCATTCCGCAAAGTTCATCGGCATTTTCAATATGATAACATTTACAATATTCACTACAGATTTCACAAAGTTTGGCGGTATTAGAACTTTCTTTACCACCCACAACAATCATTACGTCAGATTCAGCAGCAAGTTTAGCTGCCTCTGCTTGTCTGTCTGAAGTTGCATTGCATATCGTATTGTAAATTTGCGGTTGTTCACATCTGTTTTTTATGAACTCGATACACTTACCCCATAATGTATTATTATAAGTCGTTTGCGCAATAATTGCAACCTTTTTTTGAAGAAAATTATTGTTTTTTTCGAAAATTTCCGTTAAATCAGCAAAATCGTTAAAAACAAAAGGTTTGTTTAGTGCATTTCCTACAATACCCTTTACCTCAGGATGAGAACTATCTCCCGCTATAAGAATGGTAAATCCTTCTGCACTTTTTTCTCTTACTATTTTATGTATTCTTGATACAAACGGACATGTAGCATCTATATACTTATAACCTTTTGTTTCAAGTTCTGTTATAACAGAATAAGGAACTCCATGTGATCGAATAACAACAGTCTCATCAGAATCAGCATCAGACACCGAAGTTATAACTTTAACTCCCCTATTTTTCATATCATTTACAACATCGGGATTATGTATTATCGGACCTAACGTTGACACCTTATTACCATCAGCAATTGCTTTATAAACTATATCTACCGCTCTGTTTACTCCAAAACAAAATCCGGCAGTTTTTGCAACTGTAACTCTTCTATTCATTTTCTGAAACATCCTTTGAAGTATTATCTACCATATTATTTTCAGTAGTTCCTTCAACAAGTTCTTTTATTGCAGACATTATCTTAAGTTTCAATGCTTTAAGTTCTCTGGGATCAGGATTTTCAGATATGGCAAGTTCTGCCGCTTTGATGGGTTTTCCGAATTTTACTACAACTTTAGCACCCGGTTTAAGCTTAGGTCCTTCGAAAACAATACCTACAGGAATTACATCTCTCTGAGCCTTTGCCGCTATAAGTGCAACACCTGTTTTTCCTCTTCCTACTTTTCCTGTGTAAGAACGTGTTCCTTCTGGGAAAATAACAAGATTTCTTTTTTTCTCAAGTCTTTTGATAGAAGCTTCAATTACTCCCATATCACCTTTTCCTCTTTCAACAGGGAAAGCACCCATCATTTTTATAAGAAGAGTAAAAAAGATATTTTTATGAAAAAGTTCTTCTTTCGCCATATATGACATAAATGTTCTTACCGGAAGAGTTATAAAGACAGGGTCAAAATAACTTCTGTGGTTTGAAGCATACACATATCCGCCATCTCTGGGTATATTTTCTTTTCCTTCAAATGAAAGTTTATATCGACACTTAAAAACAAGTGTTACGATTCCTCTTAATATACCGAAAAGTCCATAAAGAATAGGCATTTATATATCCCCCAATTTTTCTGAAATAATTTTCAATAACTCATCAACAACTTCATCTTTTCCGAGCGTTGTTGTATCAAACAAAATAGCATCATCTGCTTGTTTTAAAGGTGCTGTTTCACGGTGCATATCATTATAATCACGCTGATTTATTTCTTTAAGAAGTTCATCATAATCAGGATTATTTCCTTTTTCGACAAGTTCTTTGAAGCGTCTGTTTGCTCTTTCTTCAGGAGAGGCTGTAAGAAAAATCTTTACTTCAGCATCAGGAAGAATAACTGTTCCTATATCTCTGCCGTCCATTATAACATCGTTTTCTCTTGCCATTTTTCTTTGTAATTCGAAAAGAAATTCTCTTACAACAGGAATAGCAGATACATTTGATGCCGCCATAGAACATTCAGGTTTTCTTATTTCCTCGGAAACATCATTATCATTAAGAATAACCCTCTGCATCCCGTCAAGATATTTAAGCTGAACAGAAATTTCAGGGAGTATATTTTCTACTCCTGTCTTATCAGTAGTTTCAACGTTGTTGTTAAGACAGTATAACCCTATAGATCTATACAAAGCACCTGTATCTACATATATAAACCCAAGTTTAGAAGCAGCTGCTCTCGCGATAGTACTTTTTCCTGCACCTGCAGGTCCATCAATAGCAATATTTTTTCCCATAAGTAACCTCCTACATATTCATTCCAGCTACATATCCGGTAGAGAATGCAATCTGAAGATTAAATCCTCCTGTATATGCATCAACATCTATAATTTCGCCTGCAAAGTACAATCCCTTTACAAGCTTGGATTCCATAGTTTTAGGATTTATCTCATTAGTATCGATTCCCCCACTTGTGATAATTGCTTCATCAATCGGTCTGAATGATTTCATCGTAAATGGCATATTCTTCATAAGATTTACTATATTGTGCCGCTGCTCCCTGGTTATCTGATTAACTTTTGTGTCCATGGGAATACCTGATAATTTAACGAACACAGGTATCATTTTTGTCGGTAATAATTTATTCAGAGAATTTATGTAATCTTTATTTATATTTTCCGAAAAATCTTTCTGTAATCTTAAATCAAGTTTTTCTTCCGACAAAGCAGGTTTGCACATGTCACGGTACGGATGGTTTTCGGGTTCTTCAGTTCTTATTCTTGAACTCGCCGAAAGAACAATAGGACCTGAAACGCCAAAATGTGTGAAAAGCATTTCTCCCATTTCTGAAAAAATCTTTTTACCATTAGTTTTATCAATAACAGACAAATTTACATTTTTAAGAGAAAGTCCCATCATTTCCGTCGGATATTTTTCTTTTGTAACAATCGGAACAAGGGATGGTTTTAAATCAACTATTCTGTGACCTGCTTTCTTTGCAAATACATATCCATCTCCTGTTGAACCTGTCGAATGATATGATTTACCACCGGTCGCAATTAAAACGCTATCAGAAAGATACCTATTGCCTTCCGCTTCAACACCAGACACTGCGTCATCTTTAATTATAAGTGAAGAAACCTTTTTATTAAGTATATCCACACCATAATCCCTAGCCGTTCTTATGAGAGAATTGACTATATCCGAACTTTTATCACTCTGAGGAAAAACTCTGTTTCCTCTTTCTGTTTTTAAAGGAACTCCGATGTTTTCAAAAAAATTCATTGTATCTTCAGAAGAAAACTGAGAAAATGCACTATATAAAAATCTCGGATTTGAAGGAATATTTTTTATAAGTTCATCAACAGAACAATTATTGGTAACATTACATCTTCCCTTGCCTGTTATGAGAAGTTTTTTTCCGAGTCTGTCGTTTTTTTCAAAAAGAAGAACTTTTTTTCCTATTCCCGAAGCGGTTATTGCTGCCATAAGACCAGCAGCTCCACCACCGATAATTATTGCATCGTATTTCATTTAAGTACTATTTCCTCATCGTCGTTATGTTTTTCATAAACATCATATTTATCCCATATACTCTCAAGATGTTCGAAATTTGTTTTAATTTCATCCTGTTTTTTTATTCCTATAGCAATAATAAGTGCATTTATAAGACTCATGGGTGCTACAAGAGAATCCACAAATGATGCCATATCACTTTTAGCAATAAGTGTATGTGTAGAATATTCAGCAATCGGAGAATTCTGACTATCTGTAATCGCAACAACCTTTGCACCATTGCCGGCAGCGAAACTAAGTGCTTTTGCAGTCTGTTTAGAATATCTGGGGAAACTTATTCCTATCATTACATCCCCTTTTTCAATGCGCATAATCTGCTCAAACATTTCGCTTGTGCTTGCTGTATTTATAAATCTTGCATTTTCAAACATAAGATTGAAATAATATGCAAGAAATCTTGCCAAAGCGGCTGCACTTCTTGTTCCCACTATGTAAATACGTTTTGCTGAAATTATAGTATCTACAGCGTTGTAAAAATCCTCTTTGTTGCTTTCTTCAAGAGTTTTTCTTATCTTTTCGATATCAGAATTAAGTATTTTTTCAAAAACATCATCAGAACTTATTCTATCTGTAGTAGCCTCTATTCGTTGGATAGATGTAAGTTTATTTCTGATTATATCTTGTAAAGCTGATTGAAATTCCGGATATCCAGAAAATCCGAGTTCTGTTGCAAATCTTACAACTGTAGATTCGCTTACGCCTACAGTTGTTCCAAGTTTAGCAGCCGTTACATAAGCTGCTTTTTCATAATGTTCAAGAATAAATTCAGCAATTTTTTTATGTCCCTTTGAAAAGTCTGACATATTATCCTTTATCTGAACAAATAAATCGACCTGCATACTATTTTCCTCCCCTATATTCAATTCCAGAGGGAATTCTGTAATTCTGCCATTTTTTCACGAAGTTCCGATGTTTTATCGATATCAATAATATAACCATCTTCGGATTCCAAAACAAAATCCCCTTCCTTTATGTTTTCGGAAAAAATAATTCTAGGAAGTTCAAGATGTTCTCCAGATTCAATTTCCAGTATAACAATATCTTCTTCTATTCTTTCAATAATCATCTTTCATTACCTTTTTCAGAAAAAAATCTATAATTACCATTACCATCCATTTCACATATTATCGTTCCTTGTAAATCAGTCCGATAGATGTTCTCTGTAAAA
The DNA here is from genome assembly GCA_937901465.1 of uncultured Clostridia bacterium. Classification (GTDB taxonomy): domain Bacteria; phylum Bacillota; class Clostridia; order Oscillospirales; family Ruminococcaceae; genus RGIG4131. The sequence continues at coordinate 14,376 of CALGTU010000040.1, forward strand.
ACTTCCAAACTTTTTATTGTAGTCTTGTTAGGATGACCATATGAATTATCTGCACCGCACATTATTACACAATATTCAGGAGAAACATTATACAAAAAATCTTTTCCTGATGAAGATGAACTTCCGTGATGAAAGACGTTTAATAAATCAACATCTATATCTGTACCACTTTCAAGTATATCATTCTCTTCGTTTTCCGATGCGTCTCCACCGAAAAGTGCTGTATTCTTACCATATTTGAAAACACAAACAACTGAATAATTATTCAAATCATCACTTTCAGCAGATAATGGTGCTATTATTTCAAATTGAGATTCGCCCAGATTATAAATATCGCCCGGAACCGCTTTTATCATTCCTTTTCCGTTTTTCTTTACAGAATCAAGAAAATTATAATAGCTGTTACTCGTTGGAACAAGTTCGTCAGGAACCTGAGGTGCAATAATATTATCCACTTCAAAATGATTTATAACATCAGAAAGTCCACCTATATGGTCAGAATGAGGATGTGTCGCTATTACATAGTCAAGTTTTTCTATGTCAAGATTTTTCATATAGCTGATAATTTTAGAAGAATACTCTTTTTCTCCGCCGTCAATAAGCATATTATGGCTATCTGAACAAATAAGAACACATTGACCTTGTCCGACATCAATGAAATGAATAGTTGTTGCATCATTATTATGGTATATTGTTTCATCATAAAGTCCTACCGTCTGTGCTATGGAACGATATGTAACTATTTCAAAATAATCAAATATTCTGAAAATAGCCAAAAGCAAGAAACAAGAAACTATAGCTGCAATTTTAAGATAAGATTTCACTACCTTTTTTCTGCGTTTTCTTGCCATTTTAATTTCCTTTCACACTATTTTATTCAGAGTCTGAAGATGAAACATCTGATCTTAGTTTCTTTTCATACCATTGTTCTCTTGAAATAAGTACATTTCTTGGCTTTGAACCTTCAAATCCACTTATTATACCCATTCCTTCAAGTTCATCAATTATTCTCGCAGCACGTGCATATCCAAGTTTCAGTTTTCTCTGAAGAAGGGATGTTGATGCTTGTCCTGCATCTATAACAACTTCAATTGCTCTGTTTATAATTTCATCATCACCCGAAGCAGTTGAAACTGGTGAAGAATCGTCAGACTTTTCACCTTTTATAGCAGGCATATTATTTTCGATTTCTTCCATTATATTATCATCATACTGCGCTTTGGCTTCATTCTTGATAAATTCGACAACCTTTTCGATTTCGTTATCCTTTACATAACATCCCTGAACTCTCTTGGGTTTCGAGAATTCCTGAGGATTATAGAGCATATCTCCATATCCGAGGAGTTTTTCAGCTCCTCCCGCATCAATGATAGCACGAGAGTCAACCTGTGACGAAACCATAAGTGCAATTCTACTTGGAATATTAGCTTTTATAAGGCCTGTAACAACATCTACTGTAGGTCTTTGTGTTGCGATAACAAGATGCATGCCTGCCGCACGCGCCATCTGTGCAAGGCGGCATATAGCATCTTCAACTTCATTTGAAGCCGCCATCATAAGGTCTGCAAGTTCATCTATCAAGATAACAATCTGAGGAAGCTTTTCAAGTTCTTCATTTTTTTCTGCCATAGCATTGTAACTTGATAAGTCTCTCGCATTATTATCAGAAAAGATCTTATATCTTTTAAGCATTTCCTGAACAGCCCAGTTAAGTGCACCCGCAGCTTTTCTTGGATCGGTGACAACAGGTATAAGAAGATGAGGAATGCCATTGTATTTAGGAAATTCAACCATTTTAGGATCGACAAGAATAAGTTTAACCTCATCAGGAGAAGCATTCATAAGAATGCTCATTATAAGGGAATGTGAACATACAGATTTACCTGAACCTGTTGTTCCTGCAATAATAACATGAGGCATCTTAGCAATATCCCCTACAATAACATTTCCGTCGATATCTTTGCCTACAGCAATTGAAAGTTTACTCTTGGCATTTTTAAATTCATCGCTCTCGATAAGTTCTCTGAAAAATACTGTATCTCTTATCTGGTTAGGAACTTCTATACCAACAGCTGCCTTTCCGGGTATAGGAGCTTCAATTCTTACTCCGGTAGCTGCAAGGTTAAGTGCAATATCATCTGCAAGTCCTGTTATTTTTGAAATTTTAACACCTGCTGATGGCTGTAATTCATATCTTGTAACACTAGGCCCTCTGTTTATATCAACGATTCTTGTCTGAACACCAAAGCTCTTAAGTGTATTAACAAGTGTATCTGCCTTGTTTTTAAGTTCATTCTGAGCATCCTCTTCAGATGCCTTAGCAACTGGTTCATCGAGTAACGAAACAGGCGGATAATTATATTTCTTGACCGTTGTTGTATCTTCGCTTTCAAAAAGTTTAGTCTGACCTTCTTTATCAATGATAGCCATATCATCTTTAGAAGTTGTATCAGTTTTAACAGAATCAGAAATACTATTTGTAGCTGCTTTTTTAACTATTGAATCTATATCATTTGTAGTTTTTATATTTTCTGGTTTTACCTCTGCAACAATAGGAGTTTCCTCAACCTTTTCACATTTCTTATTTTCTATAACTGGTTTCGATTTAGGTTCAACCGGTATAGGAATATCTATATTTTCAAGCTTTGGCTTTCTGGCTTCAGGTGGAAGTGGTTCGTTGGGAGGAAGCTTAGCCGCTTTTTTCTTCTGCTTTTCGATAGAACGTCTTTCAGCCTCTGCAGCATCTGCTTCGTTTGCAGCCTTAACAGCATCTTTAGCTTTAACAAAAGGTTTTGCAAGCATTTTAAAAAGAGAAACAAGATTAAGATTAGTAAGAAGCATTATAAATGCAAATGTAAGTATAATAACTATAATCGTAGCTCCAACATTTCCAAAAAGAGCAAGAAGAGGAATACCGATAACTATACTCGCAAATCCCCCACCTATCAGTTCAGTTCCGTTATCGTAAAGTTGCTTCGAAAGTTCGTTTATAGGGAGTATTTCATCTTTGCCAAAAATAAATATATGAGTTATTCCGCAAATAAGAAATATAAGAACAAGACCCTGTATCATTTTCCCGGCAACAGCGGTGCCTGATTTATCGCAGGCAATCATAACCGCAGCATAGATAAGTATTACCGGAACAAGAAATACTCCTACTCCAAACAATCCTCTTACAAAATTATGAAGTGCAAGCCATGCAGCCTGACCTTCGATTATAGACATAAGAAAAATAAGTATACCGCTGGAAAATAATACAATCGACCATAATTGTCCCGAATTATCGGATTTTGATTTTGATTTAGCTTTCGACTTCGAAGAAGTTGTTATTTTCCTTTTATTAGCCAAATTTAACCCTCTTTTCACATTTCTAAAATAAATCTGAAATCATATATTTTTTCACATACACCAACTGCAATTGTAGCCACACCTAATATCAGCGTGTAAAAAGAAAATATCTTGAAACGATTTTTCTCAACAAGCCATTTTATAAGCTTTATCGCTAATACCCCAGCAACAGCAGATACAACAAATCCTATTATAAGCGGAATGATTTCTATCTGATTCAGTGTTTCTGAGCTTATATCCTTGAGAGAAAGCACTGACCCTGCTGCTATAACCGGGATACCAAGTATAAACGAATATTCTACTGCAGAATCTCTTTTGAGTCCACAAAACAGTGCTGAACTTATTGTAGACCCTGAGCGGGAAATCCCGGGAACAAGTGCTATTCCTTGAAATATCCCTATTGTGAATGCCACGGGAAATTTAACCTCTCCGGATGACTTATAGCCCGAAACGCATTTATCAGCAAAAAATAATAATATTGATGTGTATATAAAAGCACAGCCTTCAACTATAATATCATCATCAGCAGAAAGTGATGTAAAGAAATCCTTGAATGCATAAAAAGCAAAAAGCGGAAGAATTGACGCAATTATCATAATTATAAATCTTCTGTCAGGATTAAGGTCTTTTATTTTAAATTTACCTGTGAATATATCCTTTATCATAAAAAGAAATTCTTTTATAAGAGCCCATATAGTCTGTCTGAAAACAATAAAAACCGCAAGTAATGTTCCTAGATGAAGTATAAGTGTCATAATAACACCAGTTTCACCTGAATTTCCTGTAAAATGTTGGAATAATGAAAGATGTCCCGAACTTGAAACAGGAAGAAACTCTGTAAATCCCTGAATAAGCGCCTGTAATATTACCTCTATAATCGACATTTTTGCCTCCTATATTGTAAATCGTATATATTATTAAATTATTAATCTGCATACATAAATATTATACCAAAAAAGACCTTAAAAGTCAAATTAAATCAATAAAAATAGTGCGTAAAATAAAGAAATAAATCACTGATCTTTAAAATACGCACTTTAATTTTATTCTATTATGTATTTTGTATATCCGAGTTCAGATAAAGCTCTTATCGCCTCTTTAACATCTCCTGGCATCATATTCTCTGAAGAAATGACAGGTACTATTTCAACATTATTAAATTCAGATGAAACTATTGTTGAAATGATATTCGTCCTTTCATATATATTCATTTCAGAAAGTATAAATTCCTCATCGTTATATATCAATTTATTCCCGACTCCGTTATAATCAATTTCTATAGCAACGGCTGTAAATGGTGGCGTATAGTCGCTTTTTTCAAGAAATTCATCTTCGTTATTAATAATCTCGGAAGCGGATGTTCGATATATTGTAAAAGAAGCAGAATCAGAAAAAATCGTAGCTGTTTCATAGAGAACAGTTCCTCTAAGTTCTTCATTTCTTATGATATCTCCTATTTCTTGAAAATCATCTTCTTCAAATTCAGGGAAAGCAATATCAGAAAGCAGGACTGCATCAAACCCCGCTGCAGCAACTTCATCTGATATTTGCAAAAGATATTTTTTTGATGATGACGAAAAAGGTGAAATCCATGGTTTTCCGCCAACATTTATATAATCATCATACCAAAGAACTCCTGATTCTTCAATCACAAATCCGATGTCGGATTCGTTTACCGGCGAAAGATTATCATAAAGAACGCTTACAGAAGCAACAGGCATGAGACCAGAACGTTTTATTGTTTTACATATCTCGTTAATCTCGAGTTCTGATTTAACTATTTCACCATTAAGCAACGCAACATTAGCTTTGGTAGCATAATACACTTCTCCTCCTTCTATTTTTAGAGGAACTACCACAGAAGTATATCCATTGTTTTTAGCAGAGTCAACTGCTGCTGTAAAAAGTTCTTCATTTAGCATATCAACAGGTCTTAATGTATATGCCGACCAACCTTGAAAAGAAACAGGAATCATATCAGAATCGCCTGAAGTTTCTTTTATTGTAACATTGGTTACTTCGGGTGGTGTCCATGCATTCGAACTTGTTTCAGGAGGATTTTTAATATAGTTGTAAATCGGTTCTCCTATGCAATATCCGAAAAATACAAGTAAAATCGCAAAGATGATAGTTATAACAAGTGTGACTATCTTTCTTGTTTTAGAAACAGGCTTGTGACCATATAAAGTCGTATTACTTCTGTTAACCTTTTTTCTTTTCTTTTTATATTTATATGTCAAGCCTTTTCAACTCCTTTTCACGATTAAAATCGCATTATTTTTTCTTTTTAATAAGAATTACAATAAAACCAATGATAGTAACAATCACAGAGCCGACTGTAATAGTCATAAACATATCTCTGTAAGCCGATTCAGCTAAAGTATCTCTGAAGCCTGTTATCCATACATATAACAACGATAACAAAAGTGTAGGAACATATATTATAAGAGATTTCAAAAAATAATTTTCGATTTTAAGATTTCTCACAAGTGTATAAGCAACAACCACAATAAGAGTAATTATTGCTCTGTCAATTTCGTGCCAATTACCGCTGGGGTCTTCATAAATTCCTTGTATAAGATATATTGTACTATTAACAAGTGTAGCAACTGTATAAAAAAGACAATAAACAAAAACAGAGTGTCTTAACCACTTAATCCATACAGTTTTCATAATCATATCTCCATTTTATATCATTTCATAATAATCATAAATATATAACCAATTCCAACCATAAAGAAATTACCGAGCCCATGCATTACCATAGGGTAAATAACGCTTTTAGATTTTACATATGTAATACCATAAGCAATTCCTAATATAAAAGCATATATCAACTGAAACCACGAAAAAGATACTTCAAACGGAAAAACTGTCCAACTTATATGTGCAATTGAAAATAATAACGATGCTATAATAATTTCCAATATAAAACTACGTTTATCTTCTTCATAATTCAAAGCAGCAAGAATTGTTATAGGCAATGCTCTGAACATAATTTCCTCTGATGTTCCTGATAGAAACAGTTGAAACCCTAATGTTCCAATAACATTTGTTAGATTGAGTTTATATTCATATGGTGATATCGAACCGATTTTATACCCAACGCCATAACTGATGATAACATATACAAGAATAACAACAGAAAAAATAAGTGTATATAATATACCTGTTTTATTCATCTTAGGTTTTAAAAAGAAATTCAAATTCTTTTTCTTTTTTATAATAAAAATAACAATTAAACCAAGCAACATCTGAACTATATGATGTATGGTTATATACATAAAAGTTCCATCTTTATCAATTGGTGTATAATCAAATAAATCAGCGATAAAACCTCCTGATTTACTTGCAAAAGTCTGAATAAAAAACAAAAATAATATTACGATAAATGTATATATTATTTTTCCAACTTTTGTATTCTGCATTTTCATCCCTTATTCTATTCTGCTTTGTTTCAACAGTTTTGCTCCAAGGCCAAACACAAATGCACCCAATAAAATAAAAAATCCCCAGATTATGTTCCAATAAGGTGAATTTACATCAAACATAAAGAGCAACAAATCATTCCATACTTTAAGATTAATTGCTATTGCAAATAAATCAAACAGCAGATACCCTCCACCAAAAATATATATCCATCGCCACCAATAATTGTTTTTTATATTCTTACAAAATACAACTATTCCACAAATACAAAGAAATGCCAGAATTCCCATAAGAGTGAAATAAAACAGACCTTTATCTTCTAATACTCCAAGCCAGAATCCGGCATATGATATTCTATCAATAAGTCCCCATATTCTGTGAAGATGAAAAATCCCAAAAAATATAAAAAACCAAGGCTCCCAAGCATATATTTTCTTCATTTATTTCACCATCATTTCAATAGCATCTTCAAATGAAACACACTCTGCATATCTTTTGTTCCAAATAAATTCATTATAATATTTACAGGTTTCTTCAGCAGTCATGTACTGATTATCAAACGTAGTATTGGTATTTTCAGGAACTATCATTTTAAACCCGTGTTCAAATCCTGTTTTGATAGTAGCATCAATGCAATACTCAGTCTGCAATCCGACAATGATAACCGTATCTTCTTTCTTCTCTTTTAAATATCCAAGAAGGCCCGTATCTTTAAAAGAGCTATTTACTGTTTTATCAAATATAATTTCATCATTTTGTGGTTCAAACTCTTCGTATATATCGAATCCTTCATTGCCTTTTGTCAGTTCAGAGCCAACTCCATCATCGTGTCTTACAAAAATAACCTCTACTTTGTTATTACGCGCTATATCTATAAGTTTTTCGACGCATTTTTTAAACAAATCAAAATTATATAATTTTTCATTAGTAATTGCTTTTTGTGTATCAACAACTAAAAGTACCATAAAATCACCTTATAAAGTTATTGTCCCACCCGAAAGTGCGTAAAAAGCCATGGCAAGTATTCCAACGTAGATATATGTTATCGGAAGTCCTCTGAAACTAGGAGAAACATCTTCGGAATACAATTTTTCATAAACTGCTGAAACAAGAAAAGTTGCAACAATAAAACCTATACCTGTACCTAAAGAATAAGCAACATATTCAACAATAGATTTCCCGCTCATCGCATTGGTAAACAGAACGCCAAGAACTGCACAGTTAAAAGCCGAAACATGTATAAATTTCTTTATCGATAAAAAGAAAGGATAAGCAAGTTTCCATACAACAAGCAACGTCACAGTATACACTACCCCTATAATTGCAACATAAACAAGAGGCATAAAAATATAACTATATTCATTTTCTCTGAAGTAATAATCTGCAAAATATGCAATAACGCTTGACACAACAGAAAAATAAGTTATACACAATCCAAAAGTAAAAAACTTCTTACGGCTTCTTGATGCAAGAAATAGTGTACTCGTTCCGAGAGCCTTTGAAAACACAGTATTTTCAACAAGGATAGCAGTAAGAGAAATAAGAATCGCGTTTATGATAACATCCATCAAGAATGACTCCTAACAAAAATTTTAATTTTCTTAAGAATTGCAGCAAGTATCCCTATAAGGATAAAACCGCCAAATGTAGTTGATAAAAACGGAAGTGTAAAATGAATTCCGATGATTTTATCGCCTATAGCGCCTGTAGCAAGAATTTCTCTGATAACTCCCACAACAATCGCTACAACATCAAATCCTAATATATAGAAAAAAACTTCAGCAAGCATACGAAGCTTGTCCAACTTGAAGAAGTGTGTTTCTGTTCTTGTTATGATAAGAGAATTCGTCACAAGAAGAGGAAACATAATCCCCAAAGTTGAAAACTGCTGATTCATGAAAGAATCCGCAAAAACAGCAACAGGAACATACACCATAGCCGCAATTACAGTATATAATATAATGCGTATAGCATAAACAATATCTCGTGGCACAAAGCTTGATATTAAAACAGTAAGAAATGTTATAAAACTAAATGCAATTACTAATGCAATGGCCGATTGAAGAGTTGTTGCAACTGCAACTATAGGTGCAACAACAAGACCACTCGCAAGAACTGTATTTTTCATGAATAATCCGTCAAAAATAGTTTTATCAAACTTTTTTTCAGTCTTATTATTGTCCATTTTCTCCCTCCTCACTTACTATTTCCTTCTTTTTAAAAAGTTTTTTCTTAATCTTTCTGAATTCTCTTCCGAATGAAAAAGCACTTTCATCAAGAACAATACCTATCGGAGCAGCAATAATCAATGCGTAAAGGATTGAATTTTCAACTTTTCCTATAACCTGAATAAGAATGGTCAATCCACCAATTATTATTCCGTATAAGAGTCTTGATGATTTTGACTTAGGAATAACATAATAATCACAAGCGAAAAAAAGCATAGAAAACAGAACAGTTCCACTTGCAAGTTGATAGAATACAGCGGTAAAAGCATCACTTCCAAAAAATCTGAAAAAATACGCTAAAACTGCCATAGTTCCTATTCCGCCAAAAAATGTAAGAAACGATGCTGAACGTCGGCAAATCAAAACTATTGCACAAACAAGAATTATAACAATATGAGTAGCACCCATAGGTCCTGTAAATTTTCCTATGAATATATCAACATTACTTACCGAAGGGTTAGATGCGTATCCAAGAACGCGAGTAAGGGATGGCGAAAGAGAAATGGAAATCTCTGATGCAAAAGGAAGAGTTTCTTCTGGTTTTGGATAAAGAAGAACTTTATTTCCCCAACATATTGAAGATAATACAAAACCAACAACTGTAGGATTAAAGATATTCTTACCCTTTCCACCAAAAAATTGTTTTCCAAGGGTAATCGCAAGAACATTTGATAAAACAACAATATAATACGAAACAGAAGCCGGCATCATAAGAGCCATAAGAACACCGGAAAGAGGAACAGAAAAATCAGAAAAATCGTATTTTTCCCCTCTCAATTTCACACATATAATGTCAGTCACATAAGCAGACAATATAGAAATAAGAGTTAAAATAAGTGATCTTAACCCATAATAATAACAAGACATAAAAACAAGTGCCAGAGAAACAAGAAACATATCGACAACCGATTTTTTTTCTGTTTTCTGTGAAAACTGATTAAGCATCTGAAAATCCTTTCTATAAAGCCGAGGTGATATAAATGATATCAACTTTAATCAGTAACTCGACAATAAAAATATTTTTAAGTAACGAAGATATGAAAATTCACAATATAAAGTTTGATGACCTTGACAAAGAAAAATACGAAACCAAACTTTTTATATTAAATTTAATAAACGAAATAAAAAAGATCAACAATATCGATCTCAGTAATGAGAAACTTTATATCGAAGCTTTTGAGCAAAGCAACGGAAATTGCCTTCTTTATATTTCTATAAAAGGTGAAAAATTCAAAAAGAAAGATAGTATTTCAAGTGAAATAGTCTATGAATTCAACACACTTTATGATGCAATTCTCGCAAGTAAAATCATCTGGAAAAACTCAAACCATCTTTTCAGAGAAAGTGATTTTTTATGTTCTAACGAAAATTATCGACTCATAATCAAATCATATAGCAAAGTCAAAGAAAAAATTCAAAATTGCCTATGTGAATTCGGCCGAGAAATAGGGATTGATGACATAAGTGCATCAGTCACCAGAGAACATTATACAATGATAATTGAAAAAAACGCTGTTGAAATATTATCAGTTCTTAATTGATTTTATAGCCTGAACAACAGTTTTCATATCATCAGATTTAAAAAGATATGTTCCTGAAACAAGATCATCCGCTCCCGCTTCAATCGCAATTTTTGCAGTAACATCATTTATACCACCATCAACCTGAACAAGACAATTATAACTATTTTCGATTATAACCTTTTTTACTGCCGATACTTTTTCCATTGTTTCGTGTATAAACCCTTGACCACCAAAACCGGGTTCAACGCTCATAACAAGAACGTTTTCAATAAACGGAAGATATTCGTATACAACTTCTATAGGTGTATTCGGTCTTACTGTAAGTCCCGCTTTTATTCCTCTTGAATGTATTTTGTCGATAGTAGCTTTTATATCAACATCACTTTCGGTATGAAAAGTTATCATATCAGCACCGGCATCAACAAAAGCATCAACATATTTCATAGGATCAATAATCATAAAATGGACATCTATAAACATATCCGTTATATTCTTAACTGATTTCAAAACGGGAATGCCAAAAGAAATATTATTTACAAACACCCCGTCCATTACATCAAAATGAATTCTGTCAGCACCTGATTCTTCAAGTCTTCGGATATCGGTTTTCAAATCCGCTAAATCAGCGCTCAAAATTGATGGAGAAACTATAATAGACACTTAAATCCCCCTAAAAATAGATATAAATATACAATGATATTATATATCACAATCCCTCTATCGTCAACAAAAAAAACAAATATTTTACCTTTTTTATAAAAAAGAGGTCAGATGCCTTAATGTTTTAAGACATTTGACCTCTTAATATATCTCAAAGCGGAAAGGTACCTTTTATACGGAAGCTCCCCTATGGGCGCAAAATCGCCACTTCCGAAAGTAATCTGAAACCGCTTACAATAATAGTTTATGCAGAAAACAACAATACGTAACAATGATAAAATTTACAACAAATCAAAGAATCGTATAATGTTATCATATTCAATAAAAGTTAAAAAGAAAAATCTGAAATTTCACCGAAAAACGCTATGAAAAAAATATCAGAGGATGTATTCCTGATAACTTATCAAAAACCATCATAACAATAGGTATTGTAAGAATTGATAAAAGCGTTGAGACGGTAATTATCATAGATGCATATTCAGCATTTCTTTCAAACATTCTTGACATCATAAGTGTAGATGAAGCTGTAGGACAAGCGGTTGCTATCATATTAGCAATAAGAAGCGAAATAAAAATCTCACTTTCAGCGCCTATAAACGCAAATACAATAAGCATAACAGCAGGAACTACTATAAGCCGCAAAGCAGAAACAGCAAAAATTCTTATATTTTTAAGAGCTTCTTTAATATTCGTTCTGGCAAGATATATTCCTGTAACAATCATCGCTAAAGGAGTGTTAAGAGCAGAAATAAACTCAATAGGCTTCGAAATTATTATAGGTAATTTAATTGAGAAAAGAAAAATAAGCACACCAACCACAATGCTTATTATAGGAGCTGATGTAAGAACCTTAATTATATCTTTTGCATTCATCTTCCCCTTCATTATCGAAACCCCATAGGTCCAAGTAAAAAAGTTGAAGACAGCAACATATGTGCTGGCATAAAAAACTCCTATATCTCCTACTACCGCTTGAATGAGAGGAATTCCCATAAATCCACAATTGCTGAAAACAATAGCAAATCTCTCTACGATGTATTCTTTTCTTTCCGGATTTTTTCTTATGAATAAAGTAGCAATAACCACTCCAAGTGTATTGCTTATAACTGCAAGTAATGCTGAAATAATCAGTCCGCTTGCAAGTTCGGGCTTATATTCAATCTGAAAAGCATGAAGAATAACACAGGGGTTTACAATCATAAGAAGAAACTTTGAGAGTTCCGCTCCTGTATTTTCAGAAATCATTTTCTTTTTATAACATAATATCCCGATTGACATAATTATAAACATTACAGCAACCTGGATAAAAACATTAAATGCCATTTTTTATATTTCTCCTAAAAATCAAGTTTTCTTATATTTTTATCCTGAGCAAATGTCGAATAATTATACAAAAACAGTACCTGATCGTAATCATCTGTATTTATTATTTCATTATAAGGAACATCTATATATCTCATATCCAGCATTGTTATTTCAGAATAATGCTGAGCAAGAAATGGAATATATGAATTAGCGTAAGAATCTTTAATAACAAGAAGTTTATTTTCATTAAGAGCATTAGTTTTTATATTCATAACCGGCTGATTCTGACCGCCGAAAACAGAATACTTATCTTTCATTTCAAGAAAATCCCTGAAATAATATGATTCATATGTTTCTGTTCCCTTTCCGGTATAAATTTCAACAGATATTATATCAACCCCTGATGTAGGATAATAAATATCAATCATATCAGATTTTACTCCATCATACAGAGTTTTAGAATATAATGTTCCTTTAAAATCAGAAGATGCATGTTCTATATTATAATTATCCCATGAAACAGGAGTAAATCCCATATCATACAATGTTGTTGAATATACATAATAAGCACCGAGAGTAGTCCAATGATGATCGGTACGATAATATATATAATCGTCTTTCTGTGAGTTGAGAGAAGTATAGGCATAAAGTGTTATAATATTTTC
>CALGTU010000041.1 GCA_937901465.1 uncultured Clostridia bacterium
TTAAAAACCCCGTGGCTTAATAATTTCTTAAGTTTTTTATCTGTTGTTTTTTAATATACGGGTTTTATACTCATAGTCGAGAAGGGGAAAGGAAGGAGACTCATGTCACAGAATTCCAATTCAAACATAAATATACTTGTCGTTGATGACGACAAATCAAATCTTTTAATTGCCCAGAAGCTTCTCTCCGACGAATATCGCGTCGCTGCAGTAAACTCAGGAGAAAAGGCATTTGAATATCTTGAAAAAAACGAGCCATCACTCATTCTTCTTGATATCTCTATGCCCGGTATGAACGGTCTTGAAGTTATGGAGCAGATAAGATGTAATTCCAACTGGTGCAGAATACCTGTTATCTTCCTTACCGCCGACCGCAGTAACGAAACAGAAGAAAAATGTTTTGAACTCGGAGCAGTAGACTATATCTCAAAACCCTTTGTTGCAAGTATAATGCATAAAAGAGTTGACAGAATGATAGAACTCGAAGAATATCGTAAACGTCTTGAAAGAATGGTTGCCGCACAGCTTGCTCAGATAACAAAAATGCAGCATGATGTTATCATCACAATGGCGAACGTAATTGAAAGTCGAGACGGTACAACAGGCGAACATGTAAAGAGAACAAGTATCTATACAATGATGCTTGCTGAAAAAATGCTCGAAAAGGGTCTTTATGCAGACGCTCTTACACCTGAATTCCTGGAAAATATCCGTAACGCCGCACCTCTCCATGACATCGGAAAAATAACAATTCCCGATGCTATTCTTTCAAAGCCTGACAGACTTACAAAAGAAGAATACGCACTCATTCAGAGCCATTCGAAAGCAGGCGCTGATATGCTTAAGAAAAATATGCCGGGAATGGTAGACCCTGATTTTCTTCAGGTTGCTTGTGATATGGCAAATTATCATCACGAAAAATGGGATGGCAATGGTTATCCCGAAAAGCTCAAAGGCGAAGAAATTCCTCTCTCAGCGAGAATACTTGCTGTTCCTGACGTTTATGATGCACTCGTTTCAAAGCGTCAGTATAAAGAGGGAATGAGCGTTGAAAAAGCATTCGAAATTATGTATGAAGATTATAACAAGGGCTTTGAGGGAGTGATTCTTGATACCTTTGCCGAACTCAAACCCGAACTTATAAAAATGCTCGAAAAAGACTAAAAGGGGAATTATTTATGGAATGGTTGAAACAACTGAAACCCTATATCCGAAGTCTTAAAGAAAAACGAAACGATTTCAGCGTTACAGTTTTAAGTATCGGACTTGCGGTTTTCGGTGCGTATTATCTTATTATGTCCATAATATGTCTTGCCGTTAAAGATACCGAAATGGTAATTGTCAACGGAATAGGCTGTTTATGGGCATTAGGGTCAATACTTGTTTTCAACCATATAAAGAATAAAAATGTCATGGCTGTTTCATGTATAATTTTTGTTCTTATCTTTATGTGTTACCTTGTATGGAGTGGCGGAAACGAAGGATTTGGTGCTATATGGCTTCTTATTGTTCCCGCGGTAGGAATGTATTTCCTTTCACTTTATTACGGCTGCTTAGCAAGCATAATAATGGGAATAATCCTCTCTGTTTATATGTGGACACCGCTTTCAGCCATAGGTTATCAGTATGCACCCATCTATTTCATAAGATTTCCTATTGCTTATTGGGCAAATACAATAATCTGTATATTTATCTTTTCAAGAAGTTATCGCTATCGTGAAAAGCAGAAGGAACTTCTTGAAAAAGCAAATAAGGCGAATAAAGCAAAGAGCAACTTTCTTGCCAACATGTCACACGAAATAAGAACACCCATGAACGCTATCATGGGTATGTGTGAACTCAACCTCGCCGAAGATATCTCAGATACAGTCCGTGAAAATTCAGAAAACATACGTGTATCGGGTAAAAATCTTCTGAATATTATAAACGACCTTCTCGATTTCTCAAAAATCGAATCGGGTAAAATGGAACTTATATGTCAGAAATATCGCCTTTCTTCAATGCTCAATGAAATTATAAATATGGCTGTTGCCAGAAAGGGCAATAAACCGATAGAGTTTCTTGTTAATATCGACCCTTCCGTTCCTGACTTGTTATACGGCGATGAAACACGTATAAAGCAGGTTATAATAAATCTTCTTACAAACGCCGTTAAATTTACAGAGCATGGAGGAGTTATTCTTTCTGTTTCATCAAGAGAAGAAAGCTATGGCATAAACCTTATTATCTCTGTAAGAGACAGCGGAATAGGAATTGAAGAAAGTGCAATAGATACAATTTTCAGCGATTTTCAACAGGTTGATAAAAAACGAAATCATTTTATCGAGGGAACAGGCCTCGGACTTCCTATTTCAAAACAACTTGTAAGAATGATGAATGGCGTTATAACTGTAAACAGCGAATATGGCGAGGGAACAGAGTTCAGAGTTGTTATCCCTCAGAAAGTTGTTGATAGTTCTCCTGCCGTTAAAATCAGAAATCCCGAATCCGTAAGAATACTTTATTACATAGATAAAGGCTTTTCACCCGAAAGCTTTGCGAAAGAAAATTATTCTTATATTTTAGATACATTCTCATCTTCATCTTCAGTAAAAAGTGTAAGATGCGAAACTCTTGAAGAAACAAAGAAAGAAATCCTTTCAGGAAAATATACTCATATCTTTGTTTCAAAAGCGGGTTATAAAGAAGATAAATCATATTTTGAAAACCTTTCAGAAAAACTTAAAGTAACCATAGTTCAGGACAGAACAGACGCAATTCCTGTCGGAAATAAAATCAGAACCCTTTATAAACCTTTCTATTCTCTTCCGATAGCAAATATCGTAAATAATGAAAAAATCGCATTCGAAAATGAAGATGAAAAGAACTATGATTCTGTTGATTTCACATCACCCGAAGCCCGCATTCTTGTGGTTGACGATAACGAAATGAATCTTAAGGTAGCTAAAGGACTTTTAAAGAAATATAAATCGTCAGTTTCTGTTGCTTTAAGCGGAAAAGAATGTCTTGAAATTTTAAAGAAAGAGCGTTTCGACCTTATTCTTATGGACCATCTCATGCCCGAAATGGATGGTATTGAAACACTTACCCGTATAAGAAATTCTGATGATGAAAATATAAGAAAAATACCTGTCATAGCACTGACAGCAAACGCTGTAAGCGGTATGAGAGAAATGTTTTTGAAATCGGGATTTGATGATTATGTTTCAAAACCCGTTGAAATTCTTGCTTTAAGAAGAGCACTTGAAAACTGGTTGCCCGAAGAAAAAATAATAAGAGAAAGGGGAGATAACAATGACTAGAATTGTTGTTTCAACAGATTGCATATGTGACCTTCCCCTTAAACTTATCGAAAGATATTCTATCCCTGTGATGTATTATTATATCAATATCGATGAATTCCGATTCCGCGATATAAAAGAGATTGATTCAACAAGCGTTCTTGAATATCTTGAAGATAATAAAAAAGCAACAAGTACTAGTGCGCCTGAAGAAGAATATAAAACCTTTTTTGAGGAAAATACCAAAGAAGGAAATATACTTATTCATATAACATCTTCCAAACAACTCAGCGACGGATATAAAAATGCATTTGAAGCATCTAAAAATATGGAGAATGTCTTTGTTGTTGATTCCTGCAAGATTTCAGGTGCTATGGGAATACTCGTCGTAACCGCAGCAGACCTTGCAAGAAAAGGTGCAACAGTTGAGATTATCCTTAAAGAACTTGAAAAAGTCCGCGAAAAGATAGAGTGTTCATTTGTTCTTAAATCCGCTGATTCTCTCACACAGAACAGCCGTATGGACCAGCGTATTACAGACCTTTTAAACACCCTTTCTGTTCATCCTGTCATGTCTGTAAAAAACAGAAAACTTATATTCGAAAAGTTTATTTTAGGAAACGAAAAGCAGTATATACGCAGCTATATAAAAGCTGTTCTTTATCATCCTTCTGATATAGATGATAACCTTCTTATCATAAATACAGTTGGATTTTCCTATGAAATGCAACAGTTTATAATTTCTGAAACAAAGAAATATGTTGATTTCAAGCATATATATGTTGAAAAGGCATCGGCAACCATTTCCTGCAACTGCGGTTCGGGAACGTTCGGTCTTTTGTTCATGAGAAGATGATGTTTGCTTTTGTTCGGATTTTACGCGTTTTTCAGTCGATTTTGTCGAATTTTTTACGACTGTATTCGACAAATGCTATTGTCTTTGTATACTTATTATGGTAAACTTTTATTAGCTTATATAAATAACATGAAAGAATTATTGATATGAAGATTGTATATTATAAAAATCCCGAAAGTGAATATCATCCTGTCGGAAGCATAATTTCTCCCGATGAGGCAGATGTTGCCATAAAGTGTTTTGATTCCGAAAACGAACTTTCGTATATAAAAGAACATCTTCCGGATATTATAATTTTTGAAGAATCTGCTATGCCTTTTGCAATGTCGGTGTTTTTCGAACTTATTTCATCTGAAGAAAACTATTCTCCGAAAGTTCTTGTTTATTATCCCGATGAAAAAACGGCCGGTTTCAAAGATTATAAAACAGATGAACCTTTCGGAAAATTCGGCATTGTTGATTCGGTTGAATCCGAATACGACTGCCTTGATGACGACGGAAAACATGATATGAAAGCGCTCGTGTCTGGGATTTTGTCAGAACTCGGAATACCTGTTCATATTTCAGGTTATCGCTATCTTAAAAAGGCCGTTCTCATATCTCTTTATAATCCAGAGGCTGTGAATAGTATAACTAAAGATATTTATCCCGTTATCGAAAGACAATTCAAAACCTCGCGCGGTTCAGCAGAAAGATCAATGCGTCATGCAATCGAATCTGTGTGGGATAAATCAGATTCTTTCTGCCTTAAACTATATTTTTCTAGAAGAAAGAAACCTTCAAATTCTGTATTTATATCAATTGTTTCTGATGATATAAGAAATCATTGTAAAGCAGAAATAGAAAAAGAAATAGAAATCAGAGAAAGTTGCAGAAAATACGCAAGAAGAAAGAAAAAATGTGTATATAAAAAATAAACCCCTGTAAATATACAGGGGTTTTGTTATTTTATGTTGCAATTTTTGTCGGAATATGTTAAAATAGAACTTGTTGAAAAAACAACAAGTTCTATTTTAAGGAGAAAAATATGGAAAAAACCAAAAAGATTTCAGCAAAGAAAATAATTCTCTCGATAATTTCCGTTATACTTGTGATAATTCTCGTTCTCGGAATAATTATCGGCATAGTATGGCATAACGAAATATCAGCAGTTATGAGTTTCAAGAAAGTACGTGAAAGAAACGACGCCCATGAAGATGGTGCCGTTTATATGATGACTGTCAAGGGCGGATTTTATCTTGATGAATTTATTGCACAGGGCGGAGTAAGTAATGATGATGATCTCATAAGCTTTATTTCAGGAAATATAACAAAAGGTATTGTTGATATAAGCGTTGATGTTCCCGAAATTTCCTGCTCATCATTTACAGCAGAAACCAAAGAAGGCGACAGAATTTTCGGAAGAAACTATGATATGTCAAAAACAAATACCTGTATCGTTTATACAGAGGGCGTAAACGGCAGACATTCTACAATTTCAACTGTAGACCTTCAGTTTTTAGGAATGGATTGCGATTCCGATGTAAAAGGCCTTATGAATAAGGTAACATGCCTTGCAGCAACATATGCGCCACTCGATGGCATAAACGATGCAGGTGTAAGTTGTGGTATTTATATGACATATCAGGGCGATGAAACAGTTGCAACAAACCAGATGACCGATAAGCCTGATTTTACATCAACAACAATGCTCCGTATGATTCTTGATTATGCAGACAGCGTTGAAGAAGCCGTTGAAATCGCATCTGCTTACGATCTTCACGATTCTGCCGATACTTCATATCATTATATGGTAGCTGATTCAACAGGAAAAAGTGCTATTCTTGAATGGGTTAACGGAACAGATATTACCGATAACGACGGAAGCACAAGAAAACTCGTTGTTACATATAATGATTCAGATGATAATATAGGAAAGCGTGAGGCTGAAAGCGATTATCAGTGGATTACAAACTTTGTAATTCTTCCCGGATATTATGAAGATGATTCTAAAAAACTCGGTTATGACCGTTATGAAAGAATCTATGAAGAACTTAAATCACGCGACGGAGTTGTAGAAGATGAAGACGACGGAATGAAGATTCTCTCATCAGTAGGTAGACGCGACTGGAATAACGACGACGATAATGCTCTTACAATTCATAGCGTTGTATATAACCTTACAGACAAAACTGTGCTCTGGGTTTCAAATGAAAATTATGATGATGAAACCGCAATTTTTGAATTATCTTTTGAAAAATAATCGTGTTCGTGCAGAGAATTTGTATTCTTTGCACGAATTTTTAGATTTTAAAGCTTTAACGCTTGAAATCGTTAAGTAAGAGTGCTATAATATGAAACATAATCCCGATATGTATCGGGAAAGCAATTCTATTCAAGCGAGGTATTTAGTTATGAAAGTTTTATCAGAACTTATGGGCTACCGCGAAAGTATCAAGGTTCTTGATGCTACAATGCGTGACGGAGGACTTGTAAACGATTTTTACTTTTCCGATGATTTTGTAAAAGCCCTTTATAAAACAAATATAGAAGCAGGGGTAGACTATATGGAAATGGGCTACCGTGCGTCAAAAAAAGTATTCGATGAATCAAAATTCGGAAAGTGGAAATTCTGTAGCGATGACCATATCAGAGAAATTGTCGGTGAAAACAATACAGATCTTAAAATCGCAATCATGGCAGATATCGGAAGACATGAACTCGATGATTTTGATCAGAAAGTCAATTCTCCCGTTGATATGGTAAGAGTAGCAACATATATTCATCAGATGCCTGAAGCAATCCAGATGATTGAGGATGCTGCTAAAAAAGGCTATGAAACAACCTGCAACCTTATGGCTATCTCAACATCACAGAAAGAAAATATCGATGTTGCAATCAACATGGTTTGTCAGACGCCTGTTGACTGTATCTATATAGTTGATAGTTTCGGTGCGTTCTGTCCCGAACAGATAGCGAGAGTTGCCGAACATTATATGGAAGTCGGTGAAAAATACAATAAGAAAATCGGCATCCATACACATAATAATCAGCAACTTGCTTTTGCCAACACAATTGAAGCCTGTGGCGATGGGGTAGACCTTCTTGACGCAACATATCTCGGAATGGGAAGAGGTGCAGG
>CALGTU010000042.1 GCA_937901465.1 uncultured Clostridia bacterium
TTTATCGCACATGGTCCCTGATCAAGATCAAGCATAAAATGGAAGAAATTGAAATGTTTACCGTTTTTATCATTTTCAAGAAGTCTTTCTGCAAGTTTATCATATTCAGCAAAAATGGCAGGAAGCTCTTTTTCAGTAAGAGCATATGGTGCCGTATCAGGTGCGACTACAGGTTCTACGGATATCTGATCAAACCCCTGTTCATAAAGATGGAAAACATCTTCGGAAAAGTCAAGATTGTATTTTGTATATGTTCCACGAACATAATATTCTTTATCGCCTCTTGAATCAACGGTTTTGCGGAATTTTTCCACTATCGTGTCATAGCATCCCGTTCCGTCGACACGATGACGCATTCTGTCGTTTACACATTTTCTTCCGTCTATCGAAAGAACAACATTCGACATTTCTTTGTTGATAAAATCTATCTTATCATCTGTGAGAAGAAGACCATTTGTGGTAACTGTAAATCGAAAGTTCTTGCCATATTCTTTTTCGCGTATTCTCGCATATTCTACAATTTCTTTAACAACCTCAAAATTCATAAGAGGTTCTCCGCCAAAGAAATCGAGTTCAAGATTTTCTCTGTTTCCTGATTTTTCAAGAAGGAAATCTATTGCTTTTTTTCCTGTTTCAAGCGACATAAGACTTCTTCCCATTCCGAAATCTCCTGTTTCAGCAAAGCAATATTCACATCTCAAATTACAATCCTGAGAAATGAGAAGACACATTGCTTTTACCGGAGAGGCAACTGAATATTTTGCAAATCTTTCATAATCATCCTCAGAAAAAAGAATTTTCTCTTTATAAAGAGTATAAAGTTCTTCGTAACAAGACACTATCTCATCAGAATTATACTTGTTTGAAAGCGAATCAATTATATTATCCGGACATTTTTCGTCCATAGGAACTTTTATATAATCAAGAATTTCATAACTGAGGTCATCTACAATATGTACCCCACCGCTATGAACATCAAGAACAATATTCATATCATTATATTTATATTTATGTATCATATATTTCCTCCTGAACCAAGGCAAAAAGTAAAGGGACATTTCTGTCCCTTTTTAAGTAAAAACAATTATTACTTGTTTTCGCACTTCTGATTTGCTACTGTGCAAGATGTTTTGCAAGCTGACTGGCATGAAGCCTGGCACTTTCCACATCCGCCCTTTTCAGCAGTTTTCTTAAGATTTGCAGCGTTGATTGTTTTGATGTGTTTCATTTATAATTCCTCCATTACAATTTATTTACCGAATTACAACATATGTAAAACGGCACATCTAAAACCTTGAAGTTATTATACCATATATTATATATGATTTCAATACTTTTTAATAAAAAGTTTAAATTCTTATTTTTGAATTTACTCCGATAATTCCACCTATTATACTACATATCATTATCATTGATAATTTTGAAAAAAACGCAGATGTAAATGGATTCCTAAGAAAAATCAAATTAAGTGCTATCAATATGCCAAATGATATTGCTCCGCATACACTTCCTACAAGAATACCATCTTTTCTTCGTTTTTTACCTACCAAAAAACTAAAAAAATAACTTCCTGCACATACTGATACACTTCCAAATGTAGAAATTGCCCCTTCAGAAACATCTATTCCTGTCATAACAAAAGCAAACAGCATCAGGCAAACCATTGTTGTTACAGCACCGACACCCACAGATGAAAGCCAAAGATATAGTTTACTGTTTTTAAAATTGTTGTTATAACGCAAAAAACTCCCCTCCTGATATTATAGAACTGCTCAATAATATCTATTCGGGGAGCATGTATTTTATTCTTCTTTAGCGTCGTGTATAGTTGCGTTAGACTGGATAGCAGCAGTTTTTATTCTGATTTTACTTCTGTCTCCACCTGTTTCGATAACAACAGTATCTTCTCCCTTACGAACAACAATTCCTACGATTCCTCCGATTGTTGTTACTTCGTCGCCTATCTGAAGGTTTTTACGCATTTCCTCCTCTTCTTTTTGTTTTTTCTTCTGAGGTCTTATCATTATAAAATACATGATAGCAAAAAACGCTACACAAGGAAGTATTGTTGTAAGAAGAAAAGCTGTCATAGAAGGCTCTTCTGCTGTTGTATTAGCTGTAGCAACAATAATGTTTAAAAGTTCGTTCATTTTATTCCTCCGGATTATATTTATTTTGACAACTAAATTGCCGATTTTATAAGCAATAGTTTCAACATAAGTTATATGATAACATATTTTCATAAGTATTTCAAGTAAATTTTCAAAATTATTGAAAACACACTGTAATATCAATTCAAAAGACACTTTCGATGTAGATATCGAAAGTGTCTTTTTAAAATCATCTTGAAAGGTATTCTTCTATTCCGTTTGCAATAGCATTTGCAATTCCGTCCTGATGCTTCGAATTGCTCATCGCCATAGCTTCTTCGTAATTCGAAACAAATCCGATTTCAACAAGAATAGATGCAAAATCCTGTTCAAGAGTTACATAATAATAACTCTGCTTTGCTCCTCTGTTCTTATTAGAACCATCGCTATAAACATTATTGGTAAAATACCTCGAAACTTGTTTTGAAACACTATTCGCAAGAGGATAAGAATATGGTGTGAAATACCACGCTTCCGTTCCTCTTACCGAGGAATCCGATGCCTTATTTCCGTGAAGTGAAATAAACACATCCGGATTATACTGTCTCGCGATAACAGGTCGTTGTTCTGTATCATAGAATGTCGATTCTGTTTTCAGACGATAAACCGTAGCTCCTCTTGCCTTAAGCTTGGATTCAAGCAATTTCGAAACCGCAAGTGCTACCGATTGGTCAGTAATATGTCCTACCCCACCGGGATCTATTTTGCCGTTTGCTGTAACTCCATGTCCGGGATCTATTACAATTACAGAACCTGCGAGTGATCCACTGTTTCCGTTAAATCTGAATGTAAGATAACCATTATCATCATAATACGACGTTACTCCTCCGAAAATGCCTTTTCTTGCAAGATTCAAAGTAAGTTTGTTTCTTGAAACATTAGTTGTTGATGCATCACTCCACGAAGCAGATGAGAACAACGATCCAGAAGGCATATCTACAGAACCATAAGCATTATTTGTATAATCAAACGTAATTGATACACTTGTAGCACTAAAGCTTGAGACTTCATAATCATCTGCATATGATACACCGCCATAAGAAATCGAAAACGGCGTTCGTTTATTAAGCTTCAATTTCAAAATAGTATCATAACCATCCTGAGTACAAGAAACAACAGAAATATCATTCTGTCCGATAGGCGAGTTTTCAAGAACCTTAACATCTGATGCCTTGAATCTCTTTCCTGAAAGTGTAAGATAATATTTAACACCACTATAAGTTACTGTTTTCACACAATAATCAAGAGTTCCGGCAGGGAGTCTTGCCATATCAGGTGTCTTTATGCTATCTGTTGTTTTGTAATTGTAAACATTGGTATCATCATATTTTGTTTTAAGAATACTTCCATCCGCGTTATTAGGAACTTCAGGAAGAGGAGAAACTACAATGGTTGAGCCATAAAGAGACTCGTTGAATTTAGCACCATTTTTTCCGGCATAAGTTCCGTAAACAACAACTTGTCCTAAATCCTGAGATTTTCCTATAATTCCTTTAGGAGTAGTATATGTAGCAGTAAAATAAGCATAACTTGAATTTGCTTCGCCTTCAATACTTCCCTCGTTCTGAACAAGTTGCATACTTTTTCCATTTATTTTAGCAGTTACATAAGACCCTTTATAAGCTATTGCTCTGATAGTAATATTTGTTCCGCCTTCAACTTCCATCGCACCACTTGGTTCGACCGATTTAAGAACCGTGACTTTTCTTGTTATGTTATATGTTGTTGTTTTCCCCTTATTCTTGATTGTAAAGGTATTAAGACCAACATCAAGATCCACTTCATAGTAGAAATTTCCAGCATCATTAAGTTGTATTTCTTTGCCGTTGAAATAAACAGTAAAGTTAGGGTCAAAACTACCCATGAAAGCAACTGTCGGTTCTTCTGTTGTAAACTTTTTCGATGAAGGCGATACTATTTTAAGTTCGTTGTCAATAGTATCAAGGTTGATTGTAGAATCATAATATTTCCCGAGAAGATCTGTACTTTCTTCAACATTCTTTACAAGATCTACATAAGATTTGAATGCGCTCCCTTTATATCCATCAACTTTTTCTGTAATAAGAAGTTGTTTTACAACCTGATCGGGAGAGCTCCATCCCTGTTCATCTGTATATATTTTCTGATTATTATGCATTACATAAAAAGGAAGATTTTCAAGAACAGCATAATTTGCCCACCAACGAACAAGTTCTTCAAACGGAACGCTCTCATCACTTATAGCACCTTGTGCATCAAGCATAATAAAGTCAGCATATCCATATTGAACATAAGCAAGAGTATCGGCGTAGCCATCCGAAAGTGCCTCAAACTGTCCGAAAGTCTGAGACCCCTTCTCGTTTGTTGTGTAGTTAGACCATACATCAGAAATATAAATTCCTACAGGAACAGTATTGTTCGTTTTTCTTATAGCATCACTAACAAGACTAAAAACATATGCCCCATTATCCATAAGCCAGTTTTCAAAACCTATTCCTGAACCATTCTGCATATAGTCGTTAAGGCTTGTTTTATTTTTAGATGAATAATATCCATTAAGAAGTATTCCATCAACTCTGTTTTTGGCCGTAAAATAATGAGTCTTTATCGCGAGATAGTCTATTCTTTCCTGCAAAGATTTATTTTCAAGACTCGTAAGAACAAAATTTATATCAAAAACAAGATAAACAAAAAGTCCGTTTTCCTTAGCTTTTGATATTGCCATTTCAACAGGAGTAACATCTACTGTATCGTTTATATCATCAGAATAATAAGCTTTTCCATCATAAGATGTAAAAATAATTACCGAATTCATTCCGAGTGCAGACACATTTGTCATTATTTCATCGAGTTCTGTTGAAATCTGTTCTGATGTAGGTTCTGACTTTATAATACTTCCATCTTCTGTTTCTGTAACAATTTCTTTTGCAAAGTCAAGAGAAGGTCTCAAAGTTACAGCTTTCATATAGTCGGGAAAGGTAAACTGACTTACATATTCAGGTTCAACGAAATCATCAAGTTGTTCATCTGTATAAGTATTTTCTGTAACAGCAACAGTTTCAGGAACAGTTGTTGTTGCTTCTGTTCCTTCCGTAACAGCTGATAACGGAACTGTGTTCTGTGCAAAAAGCGCTACAAGCACAACAAACATAGCAAATATTTTTGAAATAACACTTTTTCTCATACCTTTCCCTCCTTTCTGTTATTTAAGTTGTGATTTAAGTGCTTCCAATTCAGACTGAATTTTACTTTCCTGTGCTGAAGATGGTTTGAAAAGATTTTCGTATCTAAAGAAAGCTGCTCCTCCGTAATGAGAAGGATATTGGTTTTTAAAATAAGAAATCTGTTTTGAAAGAACCTGAGGTTCGTTCGTCATTTCACCATCAGCGGCTCTATACGCTGCAAGTCCTACAACAAGTTTGACATTTTTATTTGTATGTATAGAACACCATTCGTTTAACATCTTATCATAAGCAGCAGATTTATGGGTAAAACCCCAATATATCTGTGGAATTATGTAATCACAATACCCATTTTTTGAACACCAGGTTTTAACATCAGCACAATGATAAGCATAAAGATTGCTAATATTTCCTGCCGGACTTATACCGAATAAAATCGACGGATTCACATTCTTTACTCCACTGTAAAGTTCTTTTACCATAAGATTTATATTGTCAGTTCTGAATTTCTTCAAATCAGAATAACCACTTGCAGAAAATGCTGATTTATCAAACGATTCAGTAAATGATGATTGATAAAAATAATCGTCTATATGAATTCCATCTACATTATATTTAGAAACGATTTCCTGAGCACCGCTCACAATAAGTTGTCTTACTTCTTTATAAGCCGGATTAAGCCAATATGTTCCATTAACATTAACGATATATGTTCCGTTTTTATTTTTTGCCCATTTTTAATTAAAATAGGCTAATTACGCCTAATTTGGCTATTAATAAACATATAATTTATTGTAAGACACCTCTAGGACAAGCAAGGCTTAAATGCCTTGTTTTTTATTTTGACGTTTTTTTAAAAATATGTAGATAATTGTGTTTCAAACTCAAAATTAAATTTTTTTATTCCTTTAATAAATCCTTCGCATCCGATTTGAAAAAGATCTTCTTCTTCAAATCCTCTATTATTAAATTTCTTTACTATATTCCATATTAATTTTATATTATCATCTATTAGTTTTGACATTGCTTCTTTATTTCCATTTTGAGCTTTTAAAATTGTTAATCTTATTTCTCGTGTCATGTCAAAATCTCCTCTTTAGTAAATTATTTTATTTTTTTATTTCTAAATTTTTTCTCATAATTACAGTTGTTCCTA
>CALGTU010000043.1 GCA_937901465.1 uncultured Clostridia bacterium
ACTTGCCTTTATAGATATAACCTTTGTCATAAAGAGCCTTGAATATTTTCTGCACAGTTTCAATATGATAAGGGTCTGTCGTTCTGATATATCTGTCATAGCTGATATTCATAGTCGCCCATAATTTTTTGAAAATCTCAACGATTTCGTCAACATATTCCTTGGGTGTAACGCCCTTTTCAGCAGCTTTCATTTCTATCTTCTGACCATGTTCGTCAGTACCTGTGAGGAACATTACATCATATCCCTGCATTCGCTTATAACGAGCGATAGAGTCACAGGCAACTGTTGTATAACAATGACCTATATGCGGGTTTCCCGATGGGTAATAAATCGGGGTTGTAATGTAAAAAGTTTTTTCTGACATTTTTATATTCCTCCAAGAAAAAAATTCATCGAATAAATTATACTCCAAATTATAGTATTTGTCAATTTAAAAGGACAATTCAGGCAAAAAAAATGCAGGGCAAACGGTGCCCTGCGAAGTTAAGAGAAATAAAATAATAGGATAAAATATGTGTAGAACAAAAGAAAGGAGACAACAAAACGAATGTTAAATTATATCAAAAATAAAAATATATAATTCAAACATCATAATCATTATAACCCCCGATAATCAATCTGTCAACAAATCTTCTTAATAACGAAAAATTTATCAAAATTTTCGTATGATTGCACAAATAAAGTTTATTTTTTTAGTCTATACTTGTTGAACTTTTTGGCAAAATATGTAAGTTGTATCAATGTTTTTCAGTGATACAACTTTCTTGCAAGTCCCAAGGGGCTGTTAGCCTCTGCTTTCGATAAGGCTGTTGTTTTTGAACAGAAGTGATATACACCACACTGCCGAAGCGGCAACGAGTATATATAAAATTCTGCTCATCAAAGCAGCAGAACTTCCGAAAAGCCATGCAATCAGGTCGAACTGAAAAAGTCCGACAAGCCCCCAATTCACGCCTCCCACGATGAGAAGAGCGAGAGCAATTCGGTCTAACATAAAAATTTACCTCATTTCAGTAAAGTCGATAAGCAAGCCCTTGATGATATTCTAATCAGCAGACTCTGCTTTATTCAACAGAAAATGAGGTAAATTCTGAAATTTTATGCAAAATATGTTCTGTAATCGAGGGGAGCACTGTTACCCATATCATAGATAATTACAACATAGCAGTTTTCAAAGTTTCTTACTGTTGAAATATCGTTGAATATATATGTTCTGTCAGGACAAAGTGAAGGTGAGAACATTCCTGTGTTGTTGCCGAGTTCAAAAACTTCAACCTTTACTTCATGCGAAGGGTCAGCAGCACCTTCAAGTCCGAAAGCGGCACTTTCATAATATGCTTTAATGCTGTCTTCGTCAATTCCCTTTTTATCTGCCTTTACTTCAACAAGAGCTGCTGCCATATATGTAAAATCATCTGTTCCTACAAGGTCTCCGCAAGCACTTATTGTGTCACGGCAATCTGTTCCTTTAAGATTTTCACCCATTTCAAACTGATTTTCAAATTTGAAAAGGAAAAGTGAATTTACAATAGCCACTATGATAAAAGTCGCGACAATGAGTCCGAAAATAGTAGCAAGGATTTTAGGTAAGTTTGCAAAAAGTGTTTTCATAATTCTTCCTCCTTAAATTATATACAATAAAGATTTGTTTCCCATGCAGGAATATACAACTGATGCCTTAAAAAGAATTTATAATCCGGGTTTATTTCTTTTATCTGAAGAGGAATTGAAAAAATATCCTCATTTCTATGATAAAGAGAAATCATAAGTTTGGGGTTATAATTCTTTATGGTAAGGGTTGCCCCTTCTATCGCCTGTTTTTCGGCACCTTCAACATCCATTTTAATAATACTGCATCCCTCTCCCGAAAGAACACTGTCAACGCTTCTTGCAGCAGTTTCCTTTCCATCTTTTGAAACAGAAGATTGTCTTCCTGCTTTTGCGGCAAAGAAAAGAGTTGTATCTTCATTCCATGCGGCAGCGTTTATTGCAGAAATATTTTCTTTTCCCTCAATAGACAAAAGAAGTTTTTTATAGTTTCTTCCGTCAGGCTCTAAAGCGTAGATTTTTTTATATTTTCCGTCTGTGAAAGATAGAAATTCTTCAACAGTATCTCCTCTGTAAGCACCAAGGTCAACATAAATCTCATCAGAAGATGGTTTTATTATATCTTCATAAACCTCACTCTTTTCGGTTGTGCAGTTATCGAGATATTCTATTTTTCCGCTTATCTTATAATTTATTATATCCGAAAAAGTCTGTTTTGATTTTTCATCATAAAGCATAGAATAAACTTCCATGATTTTTTCTTCATTCTTTTTTATATACTCTAAATCAAAAACTTCTCCGTTAAAATCTATAACGGGAACATCGGGTGATAAAACGATATGTCTTTTTGCTATAGAAAAAATCTTGTCATAAAGTTCTCTGTATCCTGCTGCAAAAGCAAGAACAACCACAAAATCATCTTCAGTTTCTTCAACCTGAGATAATGTCTGGACTTTGAAACCTGCGAAAGAATGGCCTCTTACAAACTCATCGCTCGCAAAAATCCCTTTTATCTTTATACCATATCTTTCCATAACGGACATTATTTTCACAGCGCCATCGCCCATGCCATATATGTATACAGGAAGTTCTGTTTCCGAAAGAAACTCCCATGATGTTTTATCTTCTTTTATAAATGGCAGAATTTTTATCCCCTCGTTTCGTGAAAATCCACTTTTATTTTAACATTACGAAAAAGTTTTGTCAATAAAAAATCCACAGATTATTAATAAATCTGTGGATTTTATTTTTATACTTCTGAACTATTGAGATAATCTTCCTGTTCTTTTGTAAGAGTGTCGATTTCCATATTCCAGAACTTGAGTTTTCTTCTTGCAACTTCGTTGTCTACCTCTTTAGGAACATTGATTATATTGTCATCAAATTTCCCCTTGTTATTTACAACATAAAGAGCACTTAAAGCCTGAATAGCAAAACTCATATCCATAATTTCAGCGGGATGTCCGTCTCCTGCGGCGAGATTTACAAGTCTTCCCTCTGCTATAACATAAAGCCAGTTTCCGTTTGAAAGTTTATAACCCTGAATGTTGTTTCTTGCAATTCTTGTTTCTGTTGCAATAGCTTTAAGTCCCTTAACGTCAACTTCACAGTCGAAATGGCCTGCGTTACACATAATAGCGCCATCTTTCATATTAAGGAAAGATTTTTCTGTGATAACATCCTTACAGCCTGTTACTGTTACAAAGAAATCGCCGATTTTAGCGGCTTCCTCCATCTTCATAACTGTAAAGCCGTCCATAACAGCTTCCATAGCCTTAATGGGATTTATTTCTGTTACAATAACCTTAGCACCAAGACCCTTTGCTCTCATCGCAACACCCTTACCGCACCAGCCGTAACCTGCAACAACAACATTCTTTCCTGCAACAATAAGGTTTGTTGTTCTGTTTATGCCGTCCCATACAGACTGGCCTGTTCCGTATCTGTTATCGAAAAGATGCTTACAGTCAGCGTCGTTTACAAGAACCATAGGGAATTTGAGTTTCTTTTCTCTGTTCATAGCGATAAGTCTTATAATTCCTGTTGTTGTTTCTTCGCATCCGCCTAAAACATCCTTTATCTTTTCGGGATATTCATTATGAATAAGATTTACAAGGTCACCGCCGTCATCAATGATGATATTAGGGCCTGCTTCTATAACCTTTGAGATGTGTCTGTGATATTCTTCTTCTGTTGCATTATACCAGGCAAAAACATTGAGTCCGTCATGAACAAGAGCAGCCGCAACATCGTCCTGTGTTGAAAGAGGGTTACTTCCCGTTACATACATTTCAGCACCGCCTGCTGCAAGAACTTTACAGAGATATGCTGTTTTCGCCTCAAGATGAACAGAAAGTGCTATCTTAAGATTTGAGAAAGGCTTTGTCTGTGAAAATTCTTCTTCAATACTGCGAAGAAGGGGCATATTGCCTTTAACCCATTCTATCTTTATTTTTCCGCTTTCCCAGAGGTCAGCGTTACGGATTTCGCTTACAGGCATTTTTTCTTCCTCCTAAAAAGATTCTCTTCTTATTATTTTATGTGGCATAATTATATGCTCACGGCATTTATTTTCTGATTTTATATTTTCTATGAGTTTCTTTATAATTTCTCTGCCTATATCTCTGGCGGGCTGTGAAACAGATGAAATTGTGGGCGAATAGCTTTCACACAAAGGGATATTGTCATATCCTATGATTTTAGGAATCTTTCCCTTTTCTGAACGAAGCGCTCTTTTTGCAACGCCCATAGCCAGAATATCAGAAACCGCAAAAACAGCTGTTGGCGGTTCGGGCAGAGAGAAGAGATAGCGATAGCCGTTTTCTCCGTCTGAAAAACTGTATCCCCCGCGGAATATGTAATTTTCATCAAACTCAATACCTGCGTCTGAAAGTGCTTTTTTATATCCTTCTTCTCTGTCAAGAGATGATAAAGCTTCGTTTCCTGTTGAAATCATACCGATTTTTGTATGACCTTCTTTTATAAGTTCGGAAACGGCATCATAAGCGCCCGTAACATCATCAACGGTTACTGTCAAAACATTTGTTCCGTCAACTCTTTCACCACAGAGTGCTATATCATATTCTTCAGAAATCTTGTTTATTTCATCTGCATCAAGGTGTGTACTCATCAAAACAGCACCATCTACCGTTCTGTTGAAAAGCATATTGAGTAAACGCATTTCATTTTTGCTGTTATCATAACTTGTAGCCATAATGATATCATAGCCATATTCCGAAGCGGTTTCGTGCATACTCTTTACAATTTCAAGACCCGCCGAATATTCGCTTGAAGGGAAAATAGCAAGAATAACATTTGTTTCGCATTTTCTTAAATTTCTGCCTAAAAAATTAGGGCGGTAATCAAGTTCTTCTATTGTATCCCTGACTATCTTAGCAGTTTTTTCGGATACCGCGGGATTGTTATTCAGAACTCTCGAAACTGTCGCTACGGACACCCCTGCTCTTCTGGCAACTTCTTTTATTGTTACTGTCAAGCTGATTACCTCCTTTTGCATACTATATTTTATGATAACATCTTTTTACATTTTTTTCAATGAAAATAATTCACAAAATAAACATGGTATAGGTAGCATTTATAACAATTTCATTTTTCGACCTTAATTTCGCAGTCTTTATTATAAAATAAATTATAAGGCTCAGAATGTAAGAAAAAATGACAGTTTTATGAAAAAAATGATAGATAAACTAATGATATTTAACTTTCTTCTGCGAAAAATATTATCAGAAATTTTTAAAAAGGAGATTTATATGAGAAGGTCAATAAAAATTGTTTTGGGCATTGCAGACCTTTTTCTGCTTTTCATCTGCTGTCTGCTTGCATTTTATTCCATAACGCTCCCCGACAGTTATTATACACATAAAGGAAGCGAACTTTCCTTATCCTGTTATTTTAAAGTAACACCCGATAATTCCGATAACGCTCTGCAATCTTTGAAATCCGAAAACGGAAAACTCGGCGAAAAAACAACGCTTAAACTTTTTGGAATAATACCTATAAAAGAAGTTTATATAGAAGAAGTTGACACACCGCTTCTTGTCCCCTGCGGAGAACCTTTCGGAATAAAACTTCTTTCAGAAGGGGTTATGATTGTAGGCATTTCAGAAGTAAAGACAAATACCGATTCTTTTTCCCCCGCAAGATACTCTGGGCTTAAAGAAGGTGACATAATAATTTCTATAGATAACAAAAAAGTCTCATCGAATTCCGATGTTTCAAAGATAATAACAGAAAGTAGTGGAAGAACGCTTGAAGTAACAGCCAAAAGAGATAATCAGACAATGCATCTTCTTTTAACACCCGTTTATTCATCTGTCACAAATCTTTATCAGGCGGGAATGTGGGTAAGAGACAGCACCGCAGGAATAGGTACAATAACCTATTATGAAGCTGAAACAAAATGTTTCGGTGGTCTTGGCCACCCTGTATGCGATGTTGATACGGGCGATATAATCCCGCTTTCTATGGGAGAAGTATGCCCCGTTACCATAACGGGAGTTGTGAAAGGTCAGTCGGGCTCGCCGGGAGAATTATGCGGTTGTTTTTCTGAACTCGGAAATTCAGGAACACTTGACGCAAATACCGACTCGGGAGTCTTCGGAATTCTTCCGTCGTGTCCTTCAAAAAACAAAGCCATTCCTATGGCTATGCGTCAGGAAATTCACGAGGGTGAGGCGTTTATTCTTTCAACAGTTGATGGAAACACGCCTGAAAAATACAGTATAGAAATAGAAAAAATAGATATGCGGGATAACGAAAAAGGAAAGAATATGGTTATAAGAATAACCGACACCGAACTGCTTTCGAAAACAGGAGGAATTGTTCAGGGAATGTCGGGAAGTCCCATAATTCAGGACGGAAAAATCATCGGTGCGGTAACTCATGTTTTCGTAAACGACTCAACAAAAGGCTATGGGATTTTCATAGAAAATATGTATTCGGTTATGAATGAAGAAATGGCAGCATAAAAAAGACGGCTTTAAGCCGTCTTTTCATATTTCGATAAGATTATAAAATTCACCGTATTGTTTCTTCAAAAATTTTGTATTTCCCTTTTTGTAAAGAGTTTCTGCCGCTTTATCGGCACATGAAATCTGAAGTCTTTCAAAACTGCATTGAAAAGGAGAAATATCACCTATATTTCCTGTGCATTGTTTGTTAAGACAAGCACAACTATACCTGCATCTTTCTTTAAGTCCGCAGTCATCGCAGACAACGGGTGTTGGTTTTCTTATCTCTTTTATGTAATCGAGTTTTTCCTTTATGATACCACTATAAACATCGCCCATAAAATACTTATCCTCAATAAACTGCTGACAAGGATAGATTTTCCCGTCGGGCATAATACAGACCTGTTTTTCACCAAGTCGGCAACCTTTTCCTGCTCTTTTTCCGCCCGTAATATAATCTCTTATCTTTACATCGAATGAAGCTAATGTAAAATCATCACCAGCGAGTGTCTTTTCTACATATATTTCAGAAAGTTTTAAAAACTCATCTGAAAGAACGGAAAAACTATCGTCATCCCAAGGGCATATTTCTGCGTAACGGGGAGTTATAGCAACATTTTTAAAACCTTTCCCGAAAAGATATTTTACCGACTCTGAAAGTTTTTCAGTGCAAGAAGGGTCAACCGTTATAAGAACAACGGCATCGGGCTGATATTTCAGCAAAAGGTCTATTTTAGGCGAAAGTGCGTCAAGCGTTCCCTTCTTATCCTTTGTAAGACGGCAATCGTCCTGCATAAGTCCGTCATGAGAAAGCGCTATCATAATCTTATTTTCGTTTGCAAAACGCATAAAATTCTCATCTAAAAGAAGACCGTTTGTAACAAGTTTGAAAGAGAATTTATGTCCTGTTTTCGCTATTTTTCTGCAGTATTCCATAAGGTCATAAAGAACATCTTTACAAAGAAGAGGTTCGCCGCCGAAAAAGCAGATTCCTGTTCTGTCATCGCCTTTTTTAACGGATAAATCAACAGCTGCCCTTGCTGTTTCTTTTGTTATTGTCTTACCCTTACAGAAAGCCTCCTCAGAAGAACTTTCGTTATCCGACTGATAACAGTAGGTACACGCGAGGTTGCAGTCCATAGTGAGATAAAGCGTCATATTCATATATTTTTACCTTTATTCTTCAGGAGTTTCAATCATCATTCCGCCTGCGATTTCAGAATCATATGCAACATCTCCCGCGAGAGTTACGATTTCTTCATCTTCTTTTTCGGGGAAAATAACATAATGATTATTATAATCGGGGATAAGGATTGTTTCTCCGTCTGCTGTATAGAAAACCTTATCATCGGGGAAAGCCATTTCGGGATACAGTTTTACATATTCGCCGTAACCTTCACTGTCGAAAACTTCATCGGGATTAGCGCCTGAAACTACAAGAAGGTCGCCCGAATAGAATTTTATTCTTCTTCCGTCATCGAGTAAATATTCAATATCATTTTCTTCATCGGTAATGACAGAACTGAATATCCATTTACCATCATCACTGAATTTATACTGATTTATAAATACTGTATCGACTGCTGTTTCACCCATAAGGTCTACTTCGCAGGTTTCGATTTCCATTCCACCATCAATAACAACATCGCCCGCAAGTTCTTCTGTTTCAACGGGAGGCATAGCAACACCTTCGTAAGCAACATCTCCCTGAACCTGACAACCTGTAAGCGTTGTAGCAAGAGATGCGAGTGCTGCTAAAAAGGCAACGAGTTTCTTGCTCTTTTTCTTCTTTGAAAGTTCGTTTAAATCGGGATAACCCGGTTTTTTCGGATTTTTAACGGGATTTATTTTCATTTTCTCCACTCCCCTTTCTTTTAATAATACAACCTATATTGACAATTTTTTTCATTTTTTATATTCTAACATAAAAAAATTGCCAACGCAATACAGCGTTGGCAATTTATAGAAATTACTTATTGAGGTTTGCTTCAATCTTATCGAGCTGAGCTCTGAGAGCATCGGGAACACGACCGCCCTTAGCAGCGATGTCTTCGTCGTAGTATCTTCTCATTTCAGCGATTTCCTTCTTCCAGAGGTCGATATCAACAGCGAGAAGCTTATCCATGATTTCAGGAGTAACTTCGTCTTCAATACCTTCGATGTTGATGTCTTCCTTCTTGGGAAGGTATCCGATAGGAGTTTCAACAGCATCAACTGTTCCTTCACATCTCTT
>CALGTU010000044.1 GCA_937901465.1 uncultured Clostridia bacterium
GGTCAAGAACCTTTTCATTTCCGTTTATATTCTTTTCTAGAAGTTCAAGGCAAAGCTGAGTTGTATTATGCTGACCCGTTCCGAAACTCGATGCAGGATCAATTTCAAGAATGATACGGCTATCATTTGCAGAAGCTTCTTCCCAACTTGGCTTTATAAGAAGTTTATCTCCTACGCAAAGCGGCTTGAAATACTGTTTCCAGTTATTTGCCCAATCCTCTTCACAAACATTCTTGAATTCATATTCAAGTCTTCCAAATAAGTTTTCTTCATCTATATCTTTAAGTCTTGAAAGTTCAGATTTTATGCTATCAAACATTTCTTTTCCCTGTGCGTTATCGGGAAGATAAACTGTAACACTGGTTTCGCAATCTTTAAGATTCATAAGATCGTCATCTATGTAATCCCAATTACCTGTTTTATTTTCAAGAAATTCTTCAAAATCTTTTGAATCACGCACAACAAATCCGTTTATGCCTATTCCGAGAAGACAACCGCAAAGAATATCCGAGCCTTCTGTAGAAGTGAATATACAAAGTTCTGTCCAGTTCATATATATACCCCCCTGATTATTTTTCGCATACAATATATAGTATATCACAATTTGAATTTACAAGCAAGTATTTAAAATAATTTTGGAAAATTATATAGCAAATATAAGAAAAATCAGTTTTATATCATAAAATCGCGATTTAAAGTCATAATAAAAAATAAAAGGAGTGACCAAAATGCATAGAAAAGTAAAGAAAACAAAAGAAATAACGCCTGTTTATGAAACAAACCCTGTAACAGAAAACAAAACTAAAAAAAGCGGAAATGTTTACAATAAAACGAAACAGAACGCAGAATACGCAAGAGAATGGTCAAAAGAAAATAAATTGTAAAGAAAAAACGGTCATCAGATAAACTGATAGCCGTTTTAAATATATTTTTCTATTTTATATTGTTCGTAAACTTTATTGCCGAGAAGAGTAATTGCTTGTTTCGGACAATTATTTATACAACGATAACACATAGTACATTTATCATCCGCTACCGCTTTTTTATCTTCAATCCTTATATTTTTCATAGGGCATATCGAAACACATAAAGAACATCCGATGCAATTATCGTTTATTTTAAGTTTATCAGAATACTTTTTAGTTTTGTGGCTGAAAAACAATCTCTGACACAAAAAACCAAGGATACGATAAAATAAACCTATTCCCTCTTTTGTCGGTTTTCTGAGTTTTAAAAGTTCAACAGATTTTCTGATTTTCTGTTCAGCTTGTTCGATAATGATTTTATTCTTTTCAAAAGAACGCTTTAAAACCTTCTCATCAGCGATACTGTCGGGCATTTTAAGATGAAGCCCTCCAATAATTTCAGCACTATACTTCTTTAAAATTCTTGCAAGATACCCTGAACCATCACCGCTGAATAACCCCATTGTCGCAATGATAAAAATCCTCTTATTTTTCCAGAGTTCAGAATTATCCGAAATAAAATCACGAAGTATTTTGGGTGATGTGCTATACTGAACAGGATAAGAAAAGAGAAGAAAATCATTATTCTTAATTTCGTTTGTGATGTTTTCCTCTTCTATTGAAAGAACTTTTGAATCTTTATCGTATTCATTACAGAATACTTCTGCTGCATACTTTGAATTTCCTGTTCCACTAAAATATATTCCAAGCATTTTTAAATCCTCCGAATATAGTTAAGACATATAATCATCAGCAGATTTATTTTTATGAAGTTTGATAACTTTCATACGAGAAAATTCTTCTCTTTCCTTTTCTTCAAGGCTATCAGAAATATATTTGGCATTAGCCTGAAATTTAGGAATAACTATGTTTTTAAGTGCATTTGCTCTTGACTGTGTCTTCTTTACAGCTGTTGCAAGACGATAAATACTGTTTTCAACTTCGGCAAGAATCGCTGTAAGGTGTTTCACCTTGTCAAAGCAATAATATGCATAGTCAAGGTCTCCGTTGGTATTATTAAGGCCATAGTTTATTTCAAGTGATTTTTTATCTATATGGACCTTTACAAGTTCAACACCCATAACGCTTCTATAAGAAACTTTAACTGAATTTTCAATAGGAACAGCCTGAGCTACTCTTTCAACAATTCCCAAGGAAATATTAGCTTTCTGCAAAGCTTTATAAGCTTCGGAATAAGCCTCGCTTATGCTTCCGCGTAGTTCTTTGGCATCATCAACAAGTGATAAAAGTTCTCTTATTAAAATATTTCTTTTTCTGTCAAGGAGTTCATAACCAAGCTGAGATAAAGCAAGGGATTTTTTTATATTAATCAGATTGCCCTTGGTAGGAAAAACCTGTTCAGCCATTATATCAACTCCTTATCGTTTATTTGAATTTCTTTGCGTTTTCTGGATTATATTTTTTATTCAGAAGTTCTTCACTTACTCGGTCAAGTTCAAAAACAGGAAGAAGTGAGAGAAGTTCCCAACCGAGATCAAGAGTCTGTTCTATTGTTCTGTTTTCATATATTCCCTGAGTTATAAAATATTTTTCAAACATTGTGCCAAATCTCATATATGACTTATCAGTTTCAGAAAGTTCATCTTCACCGATTACAGACGCGAGTGCTCTTGCATCCTGAACTCTTGCATAGCTTGCAAAAAGCTGGTTTGAAACGACGGTATGGTCTGCTCTTGTATATCCTTCACCTATGCCATCTTTCATAAGACGAGAAAGTGAAGGAAGCACAGATATAGGCGGATAAACACCCATCTGATCAAGATTTCTGTCAAGAACTATCTGTCCTTCTGTTATATATCCTGTAAGATCTGGAACGGGGTGAGTAATATCATCGTTAGGCATTGTAAGAATAGGAATCTGTGTTACACTTCCTGTTGAGCCTTCGATAACTCCTGCTCTTTCATAAAGCGAAGCAAAGTCAGAATAAAGGTAACCCGGATAGCCTTTTCTTCCGGGGATTTCACCTTTTGAAGATGAAAATTCACGAAGCGCTTCTGCATATGATGTCATATCTGTAAGAATAACAAGAATATGCATGTTCTTTTCATAAGCAAGATATTCTGCGGCGGTAAGAGCACATCTGGGAGTAAGTATTCTTTCAATGATAGGGTCGTTTGAAAGATTTAAAAACATAGCAACTCTTGAAAGAACTCCGCTCTCTTCAAAACTTCTTCTGAAATAATCGGCAACGTCGTTTTTAACACCCATAGCTGCAAAAACAACTGCAAATTCTTCGCCTTTTTCTTCGGCAATTTCAGCTTGTCTTACTATCTGAACAGCAAGTTTGTCATGTGAAAGTCCCGAACCTGAAAAAATAGGAAGCTTCTGTCCCCTTATAAGTGTTGTAAGACAATCAACAGAAGAGATACCTGTTCTTATATAATTTCGCGGATATGTTCTTGAAACGGGATTAAGAGGTTTGCCGTTTATATCCATACTTTTTTCACAATATATTTCGCCCAATCCGTCAATAGGTCTTCCCGAGCCGTTAAAAACCCTTCCGAGAATTTCTTTTGATAAAGGCATTTCCATGGGTCTTCCCATCATTCTTGTCCTTGTGTTTGTCAAAGAAATACCCTTTGTTCCTTCAAAAACCTGAAGAACAACCTTATCTCCCGAAACTTCAACTACTCTTCCGTTTCGGATTGTTCCGTCATCAAGATGTATTTCGGCTATTTCGTCAAAACTGACATCTTTCGCCTTATCAATGACAATAAGAGGACCGTTTATTTCTTTGAGTCCTATATATTGAAGCCCCATACTTCAACCTCCGTTTATTTACGCTCTGTAAAGAGAAAAAATCGTATTTTTAATTTCAGAATTAAGTTCATCAAACGCCGAAAGATCATCATTTGAAATATTATACTTTATTTTTATAACCTTTTCAAAAAGTCCTGTTTCAGCTATAGTTGAAATAGCAATATTCTTTGAAATCGCATTTTTTGCTTCTTTCTGAAGAAGAAGGATAGTTTCCATCATTTTAAACTGCTTTTCAAGCGGAACGTAGGTATCATCCTTGTGATATGCATTCTGCTGTAAAAATCCAAGTCTTATAACCCTTGCGATTTCAATAGTGAGTTTCTGATCGTCAGGAAGAACGTCGGAACCTATGAGTTTTACTATTTCCATAAGGTTATTTTCTTCAACAAGAATATTATTTATCTTCTGACGGTATTCAAGGAATTCAATTCCTACATTTTCAGCATAAAAATCTTTAAGATCATCGATATATTCACTATAACTTGTTATCCAGTTTATCGCAGGATAATGTCTTGCATAAGCAAGTGATTTATCGAGTGCAAGAAAGCAACGAACAAAACGCTTTGTGTTTTGTGTTACAGGCTCTGAAAAATCCGAACCCTGTGGTGAAACAGCGCCGATAATTGTAACAGAACCTTCGCTATCGTTGAAGTTTTTCATATATCCAGCACGTTCATAGAATTCTGATAAACGCGAAGGAAGATAAGCAGGAAATCCTTCTTCAGCAGGCATTTCTTCAAGTCTTCCTGAAATTTCTCTTAAAGCTTCTGCCCATCTTGAAGTAGAATCCGCCATAATTGCGATATGATAACCCATATCACGATAATATTCGGCAAGAGTAATACCTGTATATATAGACGCTTCTCTCGCTGCAACAGGCATATTTGATGTATTTGCAATAAGAACTGTTCTGTCAGTAAGGTGTTTTCCCGATTTAGGGTCAATAAGTTCTCCGAATTCTTCAAGAACCTGAGTCATTTCATTTCCGCGTTCTCCGCATCCGATATAAACTATAATATCAGCGTCGCACCACTTTGCAAGCTGG
>CALGTU010000045.1 GCA_937901465.1 uncultured Clostridia bacterium
TTGCTACATCCCAGGAAAATGTAACCGCTGCTTACTCCCGTATCATGGATACCGATATGGCGGAAGAAATGACAGATTACACGAATTTGCAGGTTGTTACACAGGCGGCAACATCCATTTTGGCACAGGCAAACGAACGTCCTTCACAGGTACTTCAGTTATTACAGTAGGAAGGTAAGAGCGCATGACAGCGGAGCAGAAAAAAGAGTTTACCAGAAAAATAACGCAGGCTAACTCTGCGCAGCTAATTGTCATCCTGTATGATATTGCACTTGTCTATGTAAACGACGCAATTTCCTTTATGGAAAAATATCCTGATATAAAGCTTATAACTGTATCTCCTTATAAATCATTCGGTGATGACCGCAAAAATGCTGATTATTGGGAATATCGCAACACACTTGATAAATCTTCTGAAGTAATATATATTTCAGATGAATACTTTAAGGGGTGTATGAGCAAAAGAAATCTCGCTATGATAAATATGTCGGATCTTCTGATAGCTGTTGTAAAAGAAGACAGAAGCGGAACTTCACAGACAATAAGATATGCCGCAAAAAAAGGCCTTAAAGCACATATTATCAACATAGGAAACGCATTTGAGGGTATTGAGGAATACACACCTGTTATCATATAACCTATAAACATCTTTTTAAATTATACGATACAACCCCTTTTTTGTCAACCGAGTAAAAAATTCAAAAAAATTTGTTTTTTCCTATTGACAAAGTTTAAAGTTCTTCCGCTTATGGACTTTCAACATTTTCAACATAGTTTTCAACAATTATGCATAAACTGTCGTTCATAAATGTATATTTTCTTAAAAACGCCCTTTTTAAGCGTTGGTATTTTTTGTATATACATACTCTCTTATGGAAGTGATTAAATGTCAAAAAAATACAACAGCGTAGCTATGGTGTTTTTAAAAACTCTGATTTTTACAACTGTCCTTCTAGGAGGGACAGTTTTTATTTTGTCGTTTTTGCTCGAAAAATCAGAAGAAAAATATGCAGAAAACATAGTTACTGAAATCAGAAAAACCGAGAAAAATCCCGATAATTCGCTTAATATGACAACTCTTATGATACTCGGCGAAAACGGTGAAAAATCAGGAACAACATTTATAATAGCAAGGTTTTTATCGGCTGAAGAAAGGATTTATCTTATTCCCATCCCCTCAGATATGGTATGTCAATCAGGGACAGAAAAACTCACAATCTTTGAATTTTTCAGAAGATACGGCTGTAAAAAGGCATTAAAAGCAATAAGTGAAACTATGAATATTCAGATAGAAAAATATGTTTTTCTTGACAACACGGGTTTTGCAACGGCAATTGACTATATAGCGGGAGAAGTTGAATATGATATTTCTTATCCCATAGAATATTATAATGATATGTTATCTGAATATGTTTTTATTGAAAACGGAAAAAACAGTCTTTCAGGGAATGAGATAAGGCAGTATATTTCTTATCCTTCGTTTTCTGAAAAATTCCGTTCTGAACAGATGGCCTTTATAATTGCAAAAGCAATAGAAAGCAAAAACGGAGATATTTATGGATTTTCAGAAAATTCAGGTCTTTTAAAGGATTTTATGGAGCATAATTTTTCTTATGAAGAATTTAAAAGTCGTGCTGAATGCATAAAGGATATAAAGGCAGAAAAAGAGGATTTCACTTCTGTTATACTCCCAAAAGGAAAATGGGAAGAAGAAAAATTCTATCCATCGGTAGAATTTAAAAATTATCTCGCAGAAAAACTGGATATGAGAAAGCTTGCTGAAATTTCAGACGGCTATTGACAATATAAATAACAATATGTTAGAATAATTATATCTTAAGGGAGTAGATGGCGCAAAAAAGTTGCGTGGTAAGTCAACATACTGACTTTTTGGTCTGGCTTATCTTAAATTTCAAGACTTGAGTACGTAGTTTTTCTATGTACCCGAAGTCTTTTTTCTTTTATCGGGTACAGAAAAGACTGTATCCGATAATTTTTGAAAAGAGGTTTTTATATGTCATTTTCAGAACTTTTACTAATCGCAATAGGTCTTTCGATGGACGCTTTCGCCGTTGCTGTATGCAAAGGGCTTTCTGTCGGGAAAACGAAGGTTAAACACTATATAATAACGGGGCTATGGTTTGGTGGATTTCAGGCACTGATGCCGTTTTTAGGGTATTTACTAGGTTCCGCATTTGAAAAATACATAGTTTCTTTTGACCACTGGATTGCATTTATACTTCTTTCTGTCATAGGAATAAATATGATAAAAGAAAGTTTTTCAAAAGAAGAAAACGAGACTGACGCCTCGTTTTCATTTAAAAATATGCTGCTCCTTGCTATCGCTACAAGTATCGACGCACTCGCTGTAGGTGTCACATTCGCCTTACTCCCTGATGTAAATATCTTTCATGCTATATCGCTTATCGGGATAACTACTTTTATCCTTTCGGCAATAGGCATTAAAATCGGAAGTGTTTTCGGAATGAAATACAAATCTGCCGCTGAACTAACGGGCGGAATTATTCTTATTCTTATGGGAACAAAAATTCTTCTTGAACATTTAGGGGTTATTTCTTTCTGATAACTTTACATTTTCTTTAAAATGTAATATTATATATATGTATCAAAAAATTTCAAAGGAGATTTGACATGGTTATTATCGAAATGGCAAACGGCAAAAAAATCAAACTCGAACTCTATCCCGAAATTGCACCCGAAAGTTGCAAGAACTTTGAAAAGCTCGTTAATATGGGATTCTATAACGGGCTTATTTTCCATAGAGTTATCAAGGGCTTTATGATTCAGGGCGGTTGTCCCGAGGGAACAGGAATGGGTGGCCCAGGTTGGACAATCAAAGGCGAATTTGCTTCAAACGGCGTTAAGAATGACCTTAAACACGAAAGAGGCGTTCTTTCAATGGCTCGCTCAATGATGCCCAACTCAGCAGGCTCACAGTTCTTTATAATGCATAAAGACGCTCCTCACCTCGACGGCGACTATGCTGCCTTCGGCAAGGTTGTTGAAGGAATGGATGTTGTTGATGAAATCGCAGAAACAAGAACTTCATTCGGCGACAGACCCGTTGAAGACCAGATAATGAAAAAGGTCTACATAGAGGCTTAAAGCAATAATCATACTATGTAAGCAGATTACTGCTGTCATGAAGTCCGAAACTTATCGATAAAGCGTCGTTTACCTTTTGCATTGAGGCGTTATCAAGTTCGCCCATTCTTTCACGAAGACGACGCTTATCTATCGTTCTTATCTGTTCCAAAAGCACGACACTGTCCTTCGCAAGACCGCAGGTTACTGCTGAAAGGTCTATATGCGTGGGCAGTTTTGCTTTTTCATGACGGCTTGTTATTGCCGCCGCGATAACTGTAGGGCTATGACGGTTTCCTACATCGTTCTGGACTATGAGAACAGGTCTTATGCCGCCTTGTTCCGAACCTACAACGGGACTTAAATCGGCATAATAGATTTCTCCCCTTTTAATTGACATAACTTAATACTCCTGATAAAAATACTTGATGATCATCTGATGATATTATTGCCATAATTTTTATGGAATAATCATCAAAGAAAATCAGGGGACATATTTTCTTAATTACAGTTTATGCAAGGGGCAGAAAACAGTTACTTTTTTGGAGATGTTTAAAAATGGTTATAGATTTTCATACGCACGCTTTCAATGACAAAATTGCTGAAAAAGCAATAGCAAAGCTTGAAGTTGTTTCAAATCAGAAAGCATATTCAAACGGAAAAATCGATGCTATCGATGAAATAACAAAATCGGGCGTTATCGACAAGGCGGTTCTTCTGCCTGTTGCGACAAAACCGACTCAACAGACAATAATCAACGACTGGGCAAAAGAAATGGGTGATAAATACGAAAACATAATTCCTTTCGGAAGTGTTCATCCTTTCTCGGAAGATGTTTTTGAAGAACTCCGGAGAATAAAGGAAATGGGACTTTACGGAGTAAAGCTTCACCCCGATTATCAGGAATTTTTCATAGACGATGAAAAGGTTTTTCCCGTTTATGAAAAATGTGCTGAGCTTT
Source organism: uncultured Clostridia bacterium (assembly GCA_937901465.1). GTDB lineage: Bacteria > Bacillota > Clostridia > Oscillospirales > Ruminococcaceae > RGIG4131. Next base: position 4,067 of record CALGTU010000045.1, read on the forward strand.
CTCTTCCCGTTATATTCCATGCAGGTTGGGATCCTTTATCACCAGATCTTGTTCACGCTCCGCCAAAGGCATCGAGAAAGGCACACGACGCTATTCCTCAGATGACAATGATACTTGCTCATATGGGTGGAATGAAGCACTGGGAAGAAGTTTTAGAACATATCGCAGGGGTTGATAACATCTATCTTGATACTGCATATACGGTAAACTTTATGCCGACAGACCTTTTCAGAGAGATAGTTTTAAAACATGGTTCTGATAAAATTCTTTTCGGAAGTGATTTTCCATGGCATAAGAGCAGTATGGAAAAAGAATTTATTGAAAGTCTTGATTTTTCTGATGAAGACAAGAAAAAAATCCTTGGCGAAAACGCAAGGAAACTTCTGAAATTATAATAAAACTTGCAAATTTAAAAATGTTGTTGTATAATACATTTTGTGAGTAGACTATGCGATAGAGTGGCTTTTTATCAGGGCCATTAGGAAAGTCCGGGCATCACAGAGCAGGATAGCAGATTACTACTGCCGAGGGCGACCTCAGGGAAAGTGCAACAGAAATATACCGCCTGATTTTTCAGGTAAGGATGGAAAGGCGAGGTAAGAGCTCACCGTGATACGTGAGAGCGTATTGACGTGTAAACCCTATCCGATGCAACGCCGGTTGGTATAATATGTCTTAACGTCTGCTCGGCGGGCATATTACAAAGGCGGCTTAGATAGATTATCGCACACGACAGAACTCGGCTTACCGGTCTGCTCATACCAACAAAAAACGCTTGAGGCGATTTGTCTCAAGCGTTATTTTTTTACTTCTTTTTTGTGATAAAGGGAATTTCTTTCTTATTATAATACATAACCGCAATAACGATAGCGATAACTGAGTTAATAGCAGCAAATGCGAGCGCTACTGAATTAAGAGCAATACCTGATTTTGATTTTTCTCTTTTCTTTCCACCTGCTGAAAGAGCCATACCTGTTGCTGAAAGTGCGTAGGTTATAACGGGGAAAACGGGAGCAAAGATAATCCCTAAAACACCGAGAACAGAGCCAGCGTTTGACTTTGTTTTTATAGGCTCTGCCTTTTTGATTTTATCAACAATCTTGTCGGCAAATTTTTCGACAAAATCCTTTACTGTTCCGAGGATTGAGACAATTTCCAGAAGTTTTTTCATAAAATCTCTCCTTTGATAAGTTATACATATATTTTATCCTAAAATCTTATTCAAGTCAATAAATTTGAAACATTTTTTCAGAAGTACAAGCATAGACTTTATTGAAAAGAGGTGTTTTGTATTTTGAAAAACAACGAAGAAAAAGAACTTACCAAAAAATACATGGACGAAATGATGCGTCTTTACAGAGAAAGGTTACCCGAACCTGACGAAACAGAAACCGAAGCCGAAAGAGCAAGAGAAAGGATAAGCATTTTTTCATCTGAAGAGAGTCTTTGCAAAAACGACGGAAACTGCGGTGTTCTTCAGGTTGAGGTTACTACCGCTAAAGGAGATATTCCGATAGAAAACGCAAATGTTACTGTTTATGACGAAACGGGTGAAAACATAATCAGATTTATGAAAACCGATATAAACGGAATTTCTCCCGAAATATCACTTACAGCACCGCCACGGAGTATATCGGAATCTCCCGAGGAATCTATGAAAGAAAAGCCTTTCTCTGAATACAGGGTAAGGGTTGTTTCTGAAGGATATTACCCTGTTTTAAATGAAAGGGTTGTTATTTTTTCGGGAATAAAATCAATTCAGCCCGTTAACATGATTCCCATTACTGAATTTTCGGATAATCCGCAAAGAGAGATAGTTTATGGTGAAAACAAGGAGGGCGAAGAATGAAAGGTCAGCCATTTATACCCGAAACAATAACCGTTCATTTAGGAAAGCCCTCTGAAAACGCACCGAATGTTACCCTTTCTTTTCCCGATTACATAAAGAATGTAGCATCGAGCGAAATATATCCTACATGGCCTGAAAACGCTATAAGAGCAAATGTTTATGCGATAGTTTCATATGCCATGAACAGAGTTTATACCGAATTTTACCGAAGCAGAGGGTATCCTTTTGACATAACAAACTCAACTGCATACGACATGGCTTTCAGAGAAGGCAGGGACATTTTTCAGCCGATATCAAGAATTGTTGACGAACTTTTCACCACATACATAAGAAAAGACGGTAACATAGAGCCTTTCTTCGCTGTTTTCTGTGACGGAAGGCAGGCTACTTGTGATGGTCTTTCGCAATGGGGAACTGTTTCTCTTGCTAATCAGGGACTTGTCCCCTATGAAATACTTCAAAGATATTATGGAAACAACATCAATATAGAAAAGAATGTTCCCGTTCAGACGAATTCGCCCTCGTTTGAAGGCATAGACCTTACTTTAGGATATTCAGGAAATTCTGTAAAGACAATTCAGACGCAACTTAACAGAATTTCAAGAAACTATCCGGGGATTCCTAAAATCGCAGAAGTCAATGGTGTTTTCGGAGTTGATACAGAAAATGCCGTTAAGAAGTTTCAGGAGGTTTTCGGAATGTCGCCAACGGGAGTTGTAAACGAGGCAACATGGTATAGAATTTCATATATCTATACAAGTGTTAAAAAACTCGCGGAGCTTACATCTGAAGGAATAAAGCAGAGCGATATAGAAAGAATCTATGAAGAAGAACTCAAAAAGGGCGACAAGGGAAAAGGGGTTCTTTCTATTCAGTATTATCTTGCGGTTATCGGTGCTTATTATGAAAGGGTTTCGCCCGTTGACATAACGGGAAATTTCGGTCAGATGACGGAAGATTCGGTTAAATCTTTCCAGGAAGTTTTCGGGCTTCCGCAGACGGGAGTTGTTGATGAAAGAACATGGAATGATATTTACAGAGCCTATGCGGGAATTGCGGAAAGTTCTCCTCCCCCGCTTCCTGAAACGGGAGTTGCTTTATACCCCAATACAGTTTTATCTGAAGGAATAACGAGCGAATATGTAAGGCTTTTACAGCAGTATCTTTCTTATATCAGCAAAACCTATCCTGAAATACCCGATGTTAACCCGACGGGGTATTTTGGTCCTTTAACCAAAAACTCTGTAATCGCTTTTCAGAAAAGATTCGGGTTAGAACAATCGGGAGTTGTCGGCCCGATAACATGGAATGAGATAACGGGTGTTTATTCAGACCTTAAATTCGGATTTGATAAAAGACCGCAACAGTTCCCCGGATATACTATTTCGTAAAGGAGAATTTTTCAGATATGCCCTATACCGAAAAAGACAGAAAAGAACATATAAAAGAATTGCAGGGATATTTAAGATACATTGATATTCACAACGGCAGGAACGGAATTATCCCCGACGGAATTTATGGTGAAACCACAAAAAATTCTGTAACAGAGTTTCAGAAAAACAAGGGTTTTGAGCCGACGGGTATTGTTGACAACGAAACATGGGATAGTATTATAGCGGAATATAACCTTATTATCCCCTTTTATGAAACACCGCAAAGTATTTCTCCTTTTAAAGATAATTTCGCGGTAATCAAAAAAGGTGATGCGGGAGATATAGTTTATTTCATTCAGATAATGCTTTCTGTTATGAAAAAAGATGATATTCCCTACCCTCGCGTTGACGGAATATACGGCGATGAAACCGAAGATGCGGTAAAAAAATATCAGTCTCTCGCAGGGCTTACGCCAACCGGAGAGACCGACATTTTTACATGGAATAATTTAAGCGAAAACTATTCGAAGAGATAACTTATTTATGATATTTTCCGCCCGAAGAAATCTGAAATGCGCGGTAAATCTGTTCGAGTAGCATTATTCTTGCTAGTTGATGCGGGAATGTCATTTCTGACATTGAAAGCCTTAAATGACACTGTTGTTTTACTTTTTCTGAAAGGCCGAATGAACTTCCGATAAAAAAGTTTACTGTGCTGTATCCTAATACACCAGTTTCGTCAAGTTTTTTCGAAAGCTTTTCAGAAGAAAGTTGTTTTCCCTCAATGCACATAGCGATATTGAAAGATTTTCCCGTAAGATAACTTTCCATCATTAAAGCTTCATCTGAAAGCGCCTTTTCAATCAAGGCTTCTGAAGGGTTATCGGGAAGTCGGCTTTCAGAAAGTTCTATGATATTTATTTTTGAAAAGCCCTTTATTCTTTTTTCATATTCTGCCGATGCTTCACGAAGATAGCCTTCTTTGAGTTTTCCGACAGACACTATATTTATTGTCAAAACAACTTCCTCCCTCATTTTAAAACAGCGTATGCTTTCTCTCGGCTACGCTGTTTTTGTTTTACTATTTGTATAATATGATGATATTATTACATATAGCTATTTACAAATAGTAATTATAATTAAAAATATTACCCGTTGTTAAATAGAATTTACTGTTGCGGAAAAGCCTGTTGTTCCTGTTTTCTTTGCAGAAACGATGCGTGGGGTTTTATTTTCATTCTCCGAAAGATGATACTCAACTGTATAGGCTTTCATTATTCCCATTACATCGGCGTAGTATGTTATGACGCATCTTTCCTTTGAGTATTCTTCTACCTTATAGGTATGCCATTTTCCGCCTCTTGGAATGCGTTCATAATCTTTGTAGTATTTTGATTGGATTGTAGAATCCCATTCGACATCTGAAAGACCTATATTATCCTCGACAGCTTTTGTTAAATCTTCCATAGAAGAAATATCATCATGGTTTACCCAGGCAAATTCTTTGAGCGTTACAAGTGGTGTTTTTCTATCAAAAAGGACAGAATGATCGCCTGAAAAATCCCTGCCGTAATAAACATCATATTTGGTGCAAAGGTTTACTATCGCATCACCATGATAATCTGTATACTCTTCTCCGTCGGGAACAATTCTTCCGAAAAGAACGGCACCGCCGTCGAGATAAACTCTGTAAAGATTTTTTCCCTCTTTGAAAACGCATTGGAAAGTTTCAGAAAAATCCGCTTCAACGAGAACATAATAGCGTGTATAGAAACCGACCTGTTTATTCTCGGCGGTTTCAGCATAAGAGCCTAAAATTTTATATGATGAAAGGGTTGTTTTATCGAGCCAGTATTCAACGGAGCCTTCGTAATATCCTGTAGAAGAGCCTTTGGTTGCTTCTGAAAGTTCGTATATCTTTTCTTTATCCTTTGATTTTAAGGCAGAGAAAAATTCTTCGACACATTTAATAGAAAATTCGTCTACTTCAGAAGGCATTCTTGTTATGGTTTCTTCTGTTTCAGAAGTCGAGGGAGTTGTTGTAACAGAAGTTGTTTCTGTTATTTCGGTTGTTTCTGATATGGGTGGGTTTGTATCGGGGGTGACTGTGCATCCCGAAAGAATGAAAATCGAAAGAATAAATGGAAATATCTTTTTCATAGAAAAAACCTCCTTTTTAAAATATACAACCTATATATCAATTATTTTTCAGTATTTACAAAAAAGGGAAAATGAAATATCATTTTCCCAGAATTAAAATACAAAACATTCACCCTCTGTTTCAACGGGTGCTACTGAAAGTATGTAATCGCAGTTTCTCTTATATCCCGAAAGGTAGTTTTCTATGGTTGTCTGTGCCTTTTCGGGAGTGTTGTTATGCTGACTCAGATGTCCCAAAACAAAGCGCATTGTTCCGTTTTTTATGAGATGTTCTATTTCTCTTGCACAATCGGAATTTGAAAGATGACCTTTATCTGACGAGATACGCTTTTTGAGATAAAAGGGATAAGGCCCGTTTTTAAGCATATTTTCATCATAGTTTGCTTCTATATAAACAAGGTCGGCACCTGTTATTGCGTTATCCACTTCATCTGTTATACGCCCCAAATCTGTGCAGACAGCACACACTTTTCCGTCGGCGGTTTTTATTTTATAACCACAACTCTCATCGGTATCATGAGGGGTTTTAAAAAACGAAACCTCCATTTCGTCAACAAAAACGCTTTCTGTAAGCGGATTTATTTCTGAAACAACTGTTTCGCTTTCTTTTAGTTTCTTTGCTGTTAAAGGAAGTGCATAAACAGGAATACTATGCTTTGAAGTAAGCGTTTTTATTCCGCCGATATGATCGGAATGGTCATGGGTAATGAATATCGCCTTTACAGATGATATTTCTATTCCGCACTTATCTAAAGCGGCGGAGAATCTTTTATAAGATACTCCGTCGTCAATAAGTATTCCGCTTGTTTTACTTCCGATAAAAATGCAGTTTCCGCTGCTTGAACTGAAGAGCGGGTAAATTCTTGCCATTCTTATCCTCCGTTTTGGTTATGAGATTGCTTTTCTTACTTCTGTTCCGCCGGGAGTTGTCTTTTTAACGACATCAGCACCAAGGCCACGAAGTTTTGCGTCTAAATCTTCATATCCTCTTTCGATATGATAAATATCTTCAATTTCTGTAATTCCGCTTGCTGAAAGACCTGCTATCATAAGAGCGGCACCTGCACGAAGGTCTGTCGCCTTGACGGGTGCACCCTGAAGCTGACCAACGCCATTGATGACGGCAACTCTGCCGTCAACCGAGATATCTGCGCCCATTCTTCTGAGTTCATCAACATATCTGAAACGATTATCCCATATTCCTTCAGTAACAATACTTGTTCCTTCAGCGAGGCACAAAAGTGTTGCTATCTGAGGCTGCATATCTGTAGGGAAACCGGGGTGTGGCATAGTTTTAACTGATGTTTTAACTAATGGGCCGTCAACAGAAATTCTTATGCTATCATCAAATTCTTCAACGTTTACGCCGATTTTTTCGAGCTTTGCTGTGATTGATTCAAGATGTTTGGGGATAACGTTCTTTATAAGAACATCGCCCTTTGTTGCCGCTGCGGCTATCATGAATGTTCCCGCTTCAATCTGGTCAGGAATAATCGAGTAGGTTGTTCCCTTAAGGAAATTTACCCCTCTTATCTTGATGACGTCAGTACCTGCGCCCATGATATCGGCACCCATTGAGTTCAGGAAGTTTGCAAGGTCAACTATATGGGGTTCTTTAGCAGCGTTTTCAATAATTGTAAGGCCGTTTGCCTTAACTGCCGCGAGCATAGCGTTTATTGTTGCACCGACAGATACCATATCAAGATAAATCTGTGAACCGAGTAACATATCGGCTGTTGCATCAACCATGCCATGATCAATTCCACATTCAGCACCTAACGCCTGAAAAGCTTTTATATGCTGATCGATAGGACGGGCACCAAGGTCACAACCGCCGGGAAGAGCTACTCTTGCTTTTCTGAATTTGCCGAGAAGCGCACCTATGAAATAATAGGAAGCTCTTAAATGTCTTGCCATTTCATAGGGGACAACAGCGTCTTTTATGCCTGTTCCGTCAATGCGGAGCGTTGTTTTATCTATAGTCTTGATATCAGCGCCCATTTCATAAAGAATTCTTATGATAATGGAAACGTCGCTTATATCAGGAACATTTTCAAGTATACAGGGTTCGTCAGACAGAATTACGGCAGGAAGAATAGCAACGGCTGCGTTTTTAGCACCGCTTATTTCAACCTCTCCCGTAAGGCGTCTTCCGCCCTTAATAACGAATTTTTCCAATTCTTCATCTCCCTCGTAATGCTTGGCTGTTTTTAAAAGACAGACATTACCTTTGGTATTATATCACAAATTTAAAGAAAAATAAATAGCTTTTTCAATAAAAGTCTTGACATTTTTAATATCAGTTAACAAATTTTTTAGTATAATCTGCCCAAACGCATTTTTAAAAGGAGTTTTTAGCCCTGATATTCGACAATTTCAACGCTTTCTATTACAACCTGTTTTGCAGGCATAGAAGTCTGTGGGTCAACCTTTACTTCTGAAATTGCGTAAACAACGTCCATTCCTTCGAAAACCTGTCCGAAAATTGTATAGCCACCGTCGAGATAAGGAAGACCGCCTTTTTCCATATAAAGAGCTTCTACTTCATCTGTATAGCCATATTCGGAAATAATTTCTTCTGTAAGAGGGATTGCTGTATCATAGAAAGTTTCGCCTTCTTTTGTGCATACGATATAGAACTGGCTTCCGTTTCCGCCGTTCTGTGCGTGTGCATAAGCAACGGCACCTGTAAAATGATAGAGGTTTGAAGCTGCATCAACTGCAAAATCCTGTCCCCATATGCTGTTTCCGCCTTCACCGTTACCCTTGGGGTCTCCGCCCTGAATTACGAAATCCTTTACAACGCGGTGGTAAATAAGTTCATCATAATAATCCATTTCAGCAAGACCTGTAAAGTTTTCAACGCCCTTGGCTGCATATTCGGGGAAGAATTTAATCTTGATTTCGCCATAATCCTTTACTTTGATAACGGCAATTTTTTCGCCGATCTCCGGAGCTGTAAAGTTCATGGGAACTACTGTTTCAGATACTTTTTCTTTGAGCAAATCTTCTTTTCCGCAACCCGAAAACATCATTGTAATCATTGATAAAGATAAAGCCACTGTTGCTATTTTCTTAAGAATTTTCATTTTCTTTTTCTCCTTTATTTTTTATATGTTGTTATTTCAATGCTTTCGATTTTAACTTCTTCTGTGAATTTTGTTCTCGCTTCGGTATCGTTCGGGATAGAGCATATTTCTTCGTAAACTTCCATTCCCTCAAAAACCTGACCGAAAACTGTGTATTTTCCTGCGAAATTGAGAACACCGCCGTGTTCTATGTAGTTATCTATCAAAGCTTCATTTCCATAATCTTTTTTAAGTGACTGAAGCTGAGTTACTGTGTCTTCGTCGAATTCTATCGTGTTTACGAAAAGAAGTCTGTTTCCTACATCTGATGAATCATAATTCTGCGAAACGGCACATACCGCTCCCTTGAAGGTCCACATATGTTCTGTGATTTCATGAGGGAGAGCGGTTTTATCTTCGGGATTTCCGCCTATGAAATAAACACTCGAAACCCCTGAAATAACTGTTGTTCCATTATAAAAACGAACAAGCTTATTCGTATTCACAAGCTCCGTTTCGCCGTTTCTCAGCGAATCCATCCATATTGTTGTGTATTCTGTTATCCATGGATGATTTTGAAGTAATTCTTTACTCATTAATGCTATATCATAGCTTGATGTAACATGACCATCTTCATCTATACCGTGGCAGTTTTTGAAGGTTGTATCATACATTCCTAGTTCTTTTGCTCTTTCGTTCATTTTTGATACAAAGCCTTCTTCT
>CALGTU010000046.1 GCA_937901465.1 uncultured Clostridia bacterium
CACGTGTTCGCCCATGAATTGTTATTGCAGATATTCCATTTCTTTCTGCTATTTTTGCTAATTCACAAGCCACTATATTCTCATTATCCCACCCTTTTCTAAACTTTAATGTTACAGGCACTTTTGAATTTGCAACAACAGCTTTTATAATTTCTTTCTTTAATCTTATTAACGGGAATGATATTCACATGACAATTCATTCCGCGAAGAAGAGAGATAAGTTCGTTTGCGGTTTCTTTACTGTCGTTGACGCCGTTTATAAGGGCGTATTCAAAAGAAATTCTTCTGCCTGTTTTCTTTATGTAGCTCTTACAAGCAGAGATGAGTTCTGTTATATCATATTTATTATTTACGGGCATAATTTCGCTACGCTGTTTATTATTGGCAGCATGGAGAGAAATAGACAAGGTAAGCCCGAATTTATGTTCTGAAAGGTCGTTTATTCTGTCAACAAGCCCGCAGGTTGAAAGAGAAAGATGACGAAGACTCATATTGTTTCCTTCGGGGCAAGAAACGAGATTCAGAAATTTTATTACGTTATCGTAATTATCAAGTGGTTCGCCTATTCCCATCATAACAATGCTTGAGATTTTTCTTTTGCTGTCTTTTTCGGCGGTATAAATCTGAGAAAGCATTTCAGACGGAGTTAAGTTTCTTTTGAAACCTGCTATTGTTGAAGCACAGAATTTACACCCCATTTTGCAACCAACCTGAGTTGAAATACAGATACTGTCGCCATGGTGATAATCCATTAAAACGGTTTCTATATGGTTGCCATCGGAAAGTTCATAAAGATATTTTATTGTTCCGTCAATTTTGGAACAAAGTTTTCTTACTATTTTAAGTTCTGTTATTTCAAAGTTTTCGGAAAGTTTTAAGCGAAGGTCGGAAGAAAGGTTTGTCATAAGAGAAAAATCAGATACTCTTTTTATATGGAACCATTCGAAAATCTGCTTTGCACGGAACTTTTTTTCGCCCATATCCAAAAGTGCAGTTTCAAGTTCTGAAAGACTCATAGAAAGAATATCAAGTTTTTCCATGGCTACCTTACCCTCCTTATCTTTGATATGAAAAATCCATCTCCCCCGAAATGACAGGGGAAAATTGTTGCGTTATATTTTCCGAAAGGCTCTCCCATTTCTGACAAAACGGGAACGCCCTCAAAATCTTTATTATTTTCTAAAAATTTATCTATTACATTATCGTTTTCGTCTCTTGAAAGAGAACATGTTGAATAAACAAGCTCTCCTCCGACTTTGAGATACTTTGATGCATTCTGAAGAATTTTAAGCTGAATTTCGGGAAGACGCTCGGTTTCTTTAAGGGATTTGTATTTTATCTCGGGTTTTTTAGAGATTACCCCGTAACCTGCGCAGACAACATCGCATAAAATCTTATCCGCCATTGGTATTGTTTCATCGAATACAGTAGCATCTGACACCCTTGCTTTTACAGATGTGAGAGAAAGTCTTTCAGCACCGTTTTTTATAAGTTTCACGCGGTTTTCGTGAAGGTCAAAAGCAAGGATTTCTCCCTTATTTTCCATAATCTCGGCTATGGTAAAGGTTTTTCCGCCCGGAGCAGAGCAGACATCTAAAACTATATCGCCACTTTCAGCTCCGAGTGCTTTTGCACAGAGTTGAGATGCGATATCCTGAACATGAAAGTAACCTTTTTTATAGAGTGGATTATTTTCTATTCCTGAAAAAGATGAGGATATAACGCAATGAGGGAGTATTTCGGATTTAACACATTCAATTCCCATAGATTTCATTTCTGAAATGAAATCATCATCAGAAATTTTTGTATTATTGACACGCATTGTTATATTATTTTCATCGGCATCAAAACCTATGAGAATTTTTTCTGTTTCTTCTTTGCCGTAGTCTTTTATCCATTTTGAGATAAGTTCAGAAGGAACGGAATATTTTACTGAAAGAGCAGAGATTTCATCTTTCGGCAAAGAAAAAGTTTTATCGTTTCTTATGAAGTTACGAAGGATTGCGTTTACCATTCCCTTTGCGCTGGATTTTGAAAATTCAGACGCAAGTTTAACGCTTTCATTAACGGCAGCATTATCGGGAACGGAAGGCATATAGAGAAGCTGATACACTCCCGTTCTTAAAATCATAAGAATTTCTTTATCGAGTTTTGAAATAGGTTTTGAAAGATAAGAAGAAATGATATAATCAAGGGTTATCTTTTTTTCAATCGTCCCGTAAAAAAGTCGGCTTGTAAATTTCTTGTCGGAATCCGAAAGTTCTGAAAAAGAACGTTCGTTATCAAGGATGATATTTGAATACGCTCCCTTCTCGACACGCAAAAGAAGTTTTACAGCGACATTTCTTGCTGACGGCATAAAAGATTTACCTCCGTAAAATTATGAGAGTTTTGTTCCCTTTTCTATCTTGTTTCCTCTTAAATAATCGGCGGTTTTCATTCTCTTTCCGCCTTCTGCCTGAATTTCATCAACGGCAATACCATTGTTATCTCCGCAACAAATGATGAATTTATCGGCATCAACAATCTCTCCCGCTGTTCCTTTAACATTTTCTACAATATGTGATTTATAAATCTTTATACGCTTTTCACACATAGTAGCAGTTGCGCAAGGCCAGTCTGAAAGTCCTCTTATCTGGTTATGGATTTCTCTTGCACTCTTGTTAAAATCAATAGGACACATATCTTTTGTGAGCATAGGAGAATAAGAGCTTTCGTCATCATTCTGTTTTACGGGAGTTACATTATTATTCTTTATAGCATCGATAGTTTCGATTAAAAGTTCTGCGCCTATTAAAGATAGGCGGTCGTGAAGTTCTGATGCAGTTTCGTTTTCGCCGATTTCTGTTGACTTTTTCATCAACATATCGCCTGTATCAAGACCTTCTGCCATGAGCATTGTTGTTACGCCTGTTTCTTTTTCGCCGTTCAAAACGCTCCACTGGATAGGGCCTGCGCCACGATATTTAGGAAGAAGTGATGCATGGACATTCATACAATAAAGCTTGGGAACATCTAAAACTTCTTTAGGAAGAATCTTTCCGTAAGCAACAACTACGATAAGGTCGGGCGAAAGTTCTTTCAAAGTTTTAAGAGCGTTTTCAGCATCTTCACCTTTTTTAAGGCTGTTAGGCTGAAAAACGGGAATTCCGTTTTCTTCTGCCAAAACCTTTACGGGCGGGGGTGTGAGTTTATAGCCTCTTCCCTTTGGTTTATCAGGCTGTGTGAAAACGCCTGTTACTTTATTATCGCTGTCTATGAGTGCTTTAAGGCAGGGAACGGCAAAATCGGGTGTTCCCATAAAAACTATGTTCATATTCTTCCTCCGCAAAGATTATTCCATTTCATCGGGATCGACATATTCATCGACAAGTTCTGTGAAAAGATGACCGTTTAAGTGGTCGATTTCATGGCAGGCTGCTCTGCATGAAAGGTCTGAAAGAGAAACTTCGAAAAACTCTCCGTTTCTGTTCTGTGCTTTAACAACACACTTTTTAGGTCTTTTTACATAGCCGAAAACATTGGGGCATGAAAGGCAACCTTCTATTTCACGCTGTCTTCCTGTTTTCTTTATGATAACGGGATTTATGAGTTCGAGATAGGGTTCACCGTCTTCAATAAGAATGAGAGCAATTCTTCTGATTATGCCGACCTGTGGTGCTGCAAGACCAGCGCCATTGGAGTCTCTTAAAGTTTCGTGCATATCATCGAGAAGTGCCCATAATTTTTCGTTGAATTCAGTTACGGGTTTACAGTTTTTGTTTAAGATTTCATCGCCTTTTTTAACGATATTTCTTATAGCCATTTTTATTCCTCCGTATTAAAGACCTATATCTCCGTTGATATCAATATAAATTGAAACATTGGAGAAGTTTTTATATTCAAACATCCGCGCATAGACTTTACTGATATAATCCCTGAAACACTTTGTGTTCTTTGTTTTTATAATAAGTTTATAGCGGTATTTTCCGTTTATTCTTCCGAGTATTGCCTTTGAAGGCCCTAAAACTCTCATCGGGAAATCGGGAGTTATTTCGGAAAGTTGTCTTGCCATTTCATCGGCAAAGATTTTTGATGCGCTTTCAGCATCTTTTTCTATCAGTGAAGAAAATCCGACAACGCATATATCACAGAAAGGCGGATATATAAGCGCTTTTCTCACTGCTATTTCCTGTTTATATAAACCTTCGTAATTCTGTTCTGCTGCAAGGTTTAAAACATAATGGTCAGGAACGAATGTCTGTAAAATCGCTCTGCCGTGTTTTTCGCCTCTTCCGCTTCTTCCGACAACCTGAGTTATAAGAGAAAATGTTCTTTCATATCCTCTGAAATCGCCTGAAAAGAGCGCTTTATCAACAGATATTACGCCGACGAGTGTTACATTGGGAAAATCAAGTCCCTTTGCTATCATCTGGGTTCCTATCATGATATCATACTTACCCTCTGAAAACTCTTTGAACTTATTTTCATAAGAATAGCGGGAATAAGTTGTATCGGTATCCATACGAAGAATTTTAGCATCGGGGAAAAGTTCAGAAAGTTCATCTTCGACTTTTTGTGTTCCGAGTCCCATTTTCTTCATATGGTCGTGTCCGCATGCCTCACACTTTTCTTCAAAAGGTTTCTGATATCCGCAATAATGACATATGACTGTTCCGTTGGTTTTATGGTAGGTCATAGGGATATTACAGTTAGGACAGGAAAGTGGTTCGCGACACACGGGACAGCTGATGTAGGTATGGTATCCCCTTCTGTTTAAAAGAAGGATTGTCTGTTCGCCATGTTCTAAATTATAGTTTATTTCTTCGCATAGTGTATCGCTGAAATTTGATATATTGCCGGATGATATCTCATCGCCCATATCAACTATTTTAACATCAGGCAGGACAGAACCTGTGTATCTGTCCTTCATTTTTATGAGTGAAAAACGGTTTTCCTCTGCAAAATAAAAGCTTTCAACAGACGGAGTTGCCGAAGCCATAACAAGAACACTGTTATGTATTCCGCATCTTTTTATCGCAACATCGCGGGCATGATAACGCGGAGACATTTCGGATTTATAGGTGCGTTCGTCTTCTTCGTCCATGATTATAAGTCCGATATCAGAGAGAGGTGCGAAAACAGCACTTCTTGTTCCGATAACTATTTTTGCATCGCCGTTTTGTATTCTCTTGTATTCGTTCATTCTCTGTGAAAGAGAAAGATTGCTATGAAGTACTGCTACAGTATCGCCGAAAAGCGACTGAAAGCGGTTTACTGTCTGTGGTGTGAGTGAAATCTGTGGGATAAGGAGAATAACATTCTTTCCGAGAGAAAGAGTGTATTCAATGAGTTTTATGAAAACCGATGTTTTTCCACTTCCCGTCACTCCGAAAAGTAACGCACCCGCAGGTTTGTTTTTGTCAATCATAGCAGAAATGTCAGAAAACGCATTCTGCTGTTCATTTGAAAGAATAATATCCTCAGGGCTTTCTGTTGCTACCGCATCGCTCGGCAGAATGACTTCGTATTCATACTCTGTGAGAATACCCTTTTTCAACATATTCTTTACGGTAGTTTCTGATATATTGCAAAGGTAGCAGAGTTCTTTCGCTGAAGCACATTCGTTTTCAGAAAGAACTTCTGCGACTTTTTTCTGCTTAGGGGTAAGTTCCGCCTTTATTTCGCCCGAAAGATATTCTTCTGAAAGGCGGAATGTTACAAGGGTATTATCTTTGATTTTACGTTTTACCCTATCAAGTTCGATGATGACATCTTTATCGATAAGGGCGTTGACGATATTCTGTTTTGAACGATTTGATGTGGTATCAAGAAGAATATCAAATTCTTTCTGATTCTTGCATGTTTTAAGTGATGAAAGAAGATTGTTTTCTTCATCGCTAAGAACAATGTCTTCGGGGATATTATCAGAAAGCTGATATTTTCTTTCAAAATTAACACTGAGTGCTGAGGGGATAAGGCATCTGAGAGCGTCGAAATAGGTGCATAAAGTTGTTTCTTTGAGCCATAAGAGAAGACAAAGCATTTCGTCTGAAAGAAGAGGTGTTTCGTCTATAACCGAAGTTATCGGTTTCAGTTTTGAAACATCGCCGTTTCTTATATCAACAACGAGAGCTACGCGTTTTCTGTTACCATTTCCGAAAGGAACAAGCACTCTTTTTCCTTTAATATTATCGTCGTTTATATCATGCGGAAGCTTATAACTGTAAAGCTTATCATAGCCATAAACCGTTCCGCTCACGGCGATATCAAGTATCAATCCGACACTCACCCTTATTTCCCCCGATTAAATTATTCTTCCTTTGATTTCTGAAGTGAAGGGTCTTCTACAAATCTGCATTTGCCTGAAGCAAATTCAGCAACTGAAACCTTAACGGGTGAAATGAATTCTGTTGCCTGCTGTTTTACAGTTTTTTCTTCAGAATCCTTGGGTTTGTTGAGCATTTCATCTGATATTTCTCTCGCTCTTTTCGCTACTGCTACTACGAGTGAGTAGTAACTTTCGTCCTTTGTGATAAGCTGTGATATTGCTGGTCTAAGCATTATTGAGCACCTCTCTGATAGTATTTTTTTGTCTTTTTAATGTGCATCTTTCTGCACGGATTATCGCTTTTAAATCATCAATAGCAGTTTCAAGTTCGCCGTTGATGAATGTGTAGTCATAGTTTTCTGCCATTTTGATTTCACCGCTTGCTTTTGAAACACGTTTTTCTATGACTTCTTCTGTTTCTGTTCCTCTTTTATGTAATCTTCTTCTGAGTTCGTTTATGGAAGGCGGAAGAATGAAAACAAGGAGTGCCTCGGGGAAATTTTTCTTGACTATCATAGCACCCTGTACTTCGATTTCAAGAATTACATCTTTTCCCTCGTTGAGTTTTTCTTCAACAAATTTACGGGGAGTTCCGTAATAGTTATCACAGAACTGGGCATATTCAAGCATTCCGTCATTATCGGCAAGATTTTTGAATTCGTCAACTGTCATAAAATGATAGTTGACACCGTCGATTTCGCCGGGGCGTGGATTTCTTGTTGTTGCTGAAACGGAATAGCAGAAATTATCATCTTTTAGAATTTCGGCAAGGATTGTTCCCTTTCCGCATCCCGCAGGGGCCGAAACTACTATTAACATTCCTCTGTCAGTTGCCATTTTCATCCTCCTCGTTGAATCTTCCGGCAAGCGATTCGGGCTGAACGGAAGAAAGGATTATATGTTCACTTTCCATGATGACAACGGCTCTTGTTTTTCGGCCGTAAGTAGCATCGATAAGTGTTCCTTTTTCTTTAGCCTCCTGAATGACACGCTTTATGGGTGCTGATTCGGGAGAAACTATTGCAACAAGTTTTTCTGAAGAAATCATATTTCCGAAGCCTATGCTTATAAGTTTCAAAAAAATTCCTCCTATTCGATATTCTGTATCTGTTCTCTGATTTTTTCGATTTCGGATTTTACATCGACAACGATTTTGGTTATCGCGATATCCTGTGCTTTTGAGCCGATTGTATTTGATTCACGGTTCATTTCCTGAACGAGAAAATCAAGTTTTCTTCCGACAGGTTCATCTGTTTCTAAAAGTTCTCTGAACTGTGAGATATGACTGCGGAGTCTTACTGTTTCTTCATCAACGGCAATTTTTTCGGAGAAGATTGCTGCTTCTGTTAAAATACGCTGTTCATCTATATTATTATCAGAAAGAATATCTTTAAGCTTCTGATAAAGACGATTGCGGTAATTTTCTGTTGTTGTGGGTGAAATTTTTTCAACCTCTTCAACCTTTGAAAGAATAAAATCGAGTCTTGATGAAAGGTCTTCCTTCATCTTTTCGCCCTCGGTTTCACGCATGGAAACAAACCTTGCAACAGCTTCTTCTGCAACAGGCTTTATGTTATTCCAGACGCTTTCTTCATCTTCAATGATTTTCTTCACGATGAAAACTTCGGGGAATCTTGAAACATGTGAAAGCGTTATATCATCTGTGAGTCCTAAAGACTGATTAGCCTCACGGAGTGCATTTATATATCCGTTTGCTACATCAAGGTTTATTGAAATTTCTTCACTTTTACTTCCGCTGTTATAAATCGAAACAGAAACTTCAATCTTACCTCTTGAAATACTGCCGTTTAAAAAGGTTTTGAGTTTTTCTTCGAGGTAACCATACATTCTGGGAAGTCTTGCTGAAAAATCGTAATATCTGTTATTGACAGACTTTATTTCGACAAGTATATCTGTTCCGTCAACTGTTGCCTGTCCTCTGCCGTAGCCGGTCATACTTTTTATCACTTGAAACAACCTCGCAATCCTATATTTTCCGATAAAATCTCTATCATATAATTATATCACAACACTATAACAAAAGCAAGGCTTTTCAAAACAAAAAGAACATCGGAAGGGTTTACCTTCCGATGTTATGATATTTTAGATTAAACGGGATGAACTTTATTTGCAGCGTCGCCGTGAACACCGTCAATACCGTATTTCTTATTTCTTCTCTTTTCGAAGAATTTAGGTGCAACCTGTGGGAACATAGCGTAGCTGAGAACGTCTTCTTCCTGCTGAACCCATTCTGCACATTCGTCACGAAGTTTTTCAAGTTCGGGAGCGATATTGTCAGCGGGACGGCATGTGATAGGTTCTTCGCCCTTGAGAATCTGGTTACGGAATTCATCGCTGATTTCAACAGGAGTTTTACCGTATTCACCCTTAACGAGAGCCTTGAATTCCTTAGTAACAGTCTTGTATCTTTCACCGTTGATAACGTTGAATACAGCCTGTGTTCCTACAATCTGTGATGTAGGTGTTACGAGAGGAGGATAACCTGAATCCTTACGAACACGAGGAACTTCGTTGAGAACTTCTGTGAGTTTATCTTCCTTGCCTGCCTGCTTGAGCTGTGAGAGAAGGTTTGAAAGCATTCCTCCGGGAACCTGATAGATAAGAGCGTTAGCGTCAGTAGCGAGCATCTTGGGATCGAGAAGACCGCTCTTGATGTATTTTTCACGAAGGCCCATAAAGTAATCTCTGATTTCGTTGAGAAGGATAAGGTCAAGACCTGTATCGTATTCTGTTCCCGCAAAAGCGGCAACGATTGATTCTGTAGGAGCGTGTGATGTGCCGAGAGCAAGAGGAGACATCGCTGTGTCAACAATATCACAACCTGCTTCAACAGCCTTTATTGTACACATTGAGGCAAGACCTGATGTGTAGTGTGTATGGAGCTGGATAGGAATCTTTACTGTTGCCTTAAGATCCTTAACGAGCTGTTCTGTAGCATAAGGAGTGAGAAGAGCAGCCATATCCTTGATACAGATTGAATCTGCACCTGCTGATTCGATTTCCTTTGCATAGTTACAGTAGTATTCGTTTGTGAAAACTTCACCTGTTGTATAAGAAATAGCAACCTGTGCGTGTGCGCCTTCTTTTTTAGCAGCCTTGATAGCTGTATCAAGGTTTCTGATGTCGTTTAAAGCATCGAAAATACGGATAATATCAATTCCGTTTGCAACTGCTTTCTGAACAAAATATTCGAGAACATCGTCTGCATAATGACGATAACCCAACATATTCTGTCCTCTGAAGAGCATCTGAAGTTTTGTATCGGGCATAAGTTTTCTTATGATACGGAGTCTGTCCCATGGGTCTTCATCGAGAAAACGAAGGCATGAGTCAAATGTTGCACCGCCCCATACTTCACATGAATGGAAACCAACTTTATTCATTTTGGGAAGAATGGGAATCATATCTTCGATAGGCATACGTGTTGCAATCAGTGACTGATGAGCATCACGAAGGACTGTTTCGGTAATCTGTAATTTAGCCATTTTCGTTCCGCCTTTCTATGTTACTGAATAACAACAAGAACATCGTTTGAGTTTACTGTATCGCCCTTGTTTACATTGATAGCGGCAACCTTACCTGTTGCAGTAGCAGGAATATCGTTTTCCATCTTCATAGCTTCGAGAATGAGAAGAACCTGTCCTTCTGTTACATCGTCGCCAACCTTAACCTTGATGTCAAGGATTGTTCCGGGCATAGGAGCAGTTACCTTTGTTCCTTCAACGTTAGCTGCAGGTGCTGCTGCAGGTGCAGGAGCCGCTGCCGGTGCTGCTGCGGGAGCGGGAGCTGCGGCTACAGGTGCTGCTGCTGCGGGTGCTCCTCCGCCGATTTCTTCAACTGCTACATCGTATGCTTTTCCGTTTACAGTAATATTAAATCTTTTCATATCTTTTTACCACCTATTCTGTTATTTTACAAAGGCATATTGCTATGCTTCTTGGAAAGTCTTGTAACTCTCTTGCCTGAAAGAACATCAAGAGCAGAAACGATTGTTGTTCTGAGTTCTGCTGCTTCGATTACTTCATCGATAGCGTTCTTTTCAGCGGCAATGATTGCAGATGCTTCGTTTTCTGCATATTCATCAGCGAGCTGTTTTCTCTTGGCATTGACATCAGCCGCACCTTTAAGTTTGTCATGAGAAAGGAATTCAACTGCTGTTTCGGGAGCCATAGGAGTTATAACCGCATCTGAAAGTGCGAAAATCATATCTGAATTTGAGCTTCTGCCTGAAAGTGCTACAAACACAGGGCCGTAAGCCTTTCCTGTGATAACAGAAACCTTTACTGTTGTTGCTTCTGCATAAGCTGAAGAAAGCATTGCCATATTTCTTACGCTACCTGCGATTTCAGCTGCTGATGTGCATTCAAATCCTTCGCTGTCGATAAGTGTTACAACGGGGATTGAGTAAGCATCACATGTTCTTACGAATCTTGCGAGCTTTGAACAGTCATCAGCTGTGAGTCTTGCGTCTGTTTTGTTTGTTGCAACAAAACCTACTGTTGCACCCTGAACAGAAGCTAAAGCTGTATATGAAGCTGTTCCGAAATCCTTTGAAAGTTCGATAACGCTGTTCGCATCAGCTATTGAAGCAACTGCTTTTTCTGCTTCCTTTGAATAAGCAGTTGTGGGTTCATCAAATTCGAACATAGGAACTGCTGAAAGGTTATTTGCAGGGAGAAGTGAAACAAGTTTTCTTGCTTCTTCTACTGCTGATTTATCATCATCACATACAAGTGTTGTTGTTCCTGACTTTGCGGCACTTTCTGCTGTTCCTGCTTCCTTATCGAAAGGAGGTGTTACGAAAAGTTCAGCATCTTTTGACATTACAACAAAATCAGCTGAACAAGCTACCATTGCGGCACTGCCTGCACATGTTCCTGCGATTACTGAAATCTGGGGAACAACGCCTGAAATGTTGCTTGTCCATTTAAGCATTTCACCGTAAGCTGTGAGTGCTTCAACGCCACCATCGATAAACGCACCGTTTGAATCGTGGATACCTACAACGGGAGCACCTGTTTTAGCGGCAAGTTTATAAATCTTTGCAATTTTCGCTGAATGAACAGTTCCTACTGCACCGCCCTTTATATCTTTATCCTGAGAAAATGCATAGACGGGGTTTCCTTCTACAAATCCGTATGCTGTAACAACGCCTGAGATATCGTTTTTTTCTCTTGTGAGAGAGCCGATTTCAGTAAATACGCCGTCATCGAAAAGATATGTAAGTCTTTTTCTTGCTACGGAATTCTCATTGGCTTTTCTGAGTTCTGCAAGTTTTGCGCTCTGGGAATTCATAAATATTATCCTCCTCGATAAAAAATATATCAATATACATTATATCACAAATGGAAATTTTCTGCAATAGTTATTTGAGCCGATATTTGTAAATTATTTTTTACAACCTTCGCACCCCGACATGACCGATTCTATTGAAGAAAGAACTCCTTCTTCGTCACAAAGATGAAGTTTCTTTGCCGCATCTTTAACCTCAGGGGCAAAACGGGCTTTGTTTATCCCTAAAAACGAGACTTTGAAAAGTGCTGTTCTTATAATTCCGTCACAAAGATAGATATCGTTATTATAAGAAAGTTTATGGATAAAAATTTCTCCGTCTGAAACGGAATAGATACAATATCCATCAACATTATCGCCTGTTACAGCCTCTATGATTATGGGATATTCTATACCCGAAATCATCTCTTCATATCCGTTTGTATTTTCTCGCTGATGTATTTCAAGCATATTTTTTAACCCTCTTTTCCTATTGCGTTTCTTATAGCACGAAGTTCTTCCGCTGTGAGTTCTCTGTATTCTCCGGGCTTCAACATTCCGAGTTTTAAGGGGCCTATCGAAACACGGCGGAGTCTTGCTACTTCAAGACCTACTTCTTCACACATTCTTCTTATCTGGCGGTTTCTTCCCTCATAGATTGTTATTCTGAAAACAGAGCGTGTTTTTTCTTGTGAAAGAACTGTTACCGATGCGGGAGCGGTTCTTTTTCCGTCAAGAACAACACCTTCAGAAAGGCTTACAACCTGTTCATCGGTAAGAGAAGAACGAACTGTTACGCGATATGTTTTTCCGATATGCTTTGACGGATGCATAATATTATTCGCAAAATCACCATCGTTTGTCAAAAGAAGAAGTCCCTCTGAATTTCTGTCAAGTCTTCCGACGGGATAAACTCTTTCTTCAACACCTTCTAAAAGTTCGGTAACGCACTTTCTGTCAAGTTCATCAGAAAGAGTTGTAACATATCCACGCGGTTTATTGAGCATAAGATAATATTTCTTTCTCTTTTTAACATACTGGATTTTATCTTCGCCGACAGTTATAAGATCTCTCCCGGGGATTGCCTTATCTCCGAGTGAGCAAGGGTGTCCGTTTACTTTAACCTTTCCCTTAGAGATATATTCCTCTGCTTTTCTTCTTGAACAATAGCCCGATTCGGCTATGATTTTCTGAATTCTTACCTTTTCCAAAAAAATTCTCCGTCCTATAAAAAATTTCAGTTTCTTATATTCACATACACATTTTCATCGGCATACAAATCTTCTGTAAAGATGAGTTCATCGCCGATATAATAATCAATTTCGCCTATTTTTTCACCCTCAAAAACGGGTGCATAAAGAAAAGCGGGAGTTTTTACAATCTTTTTTATGTTTTTATATTCTCCGTCAAAAAGCGAGAGTTTTCCGTCATATTCAGATGAAAGAGATAATGTATCCTTTTCACCTCCGACAACGGAAATCTTCTTCTCGAAAGGTTTTTTATCCGTTTTATAGCATTTGACTTCTGAAAAGCCGTAATCAAAAAGTTTCTTATGGTCGTTCCAGTCGTCAGATGCCGAAAGTGTTACTGCTATAAGTTTCACTCCGTCTTTTTCGCAGGCGGAAACAAGGCATCTTCCCGCTTCATCGGTAAATCCTGTTTTAACACCTATGCAACCGTCATACATAGAAAGAAGTTTATTGGTGTTATAAAGGGTTCTTCTATATGGCGGATTGCCGTATTCGGTTGTGATTTCAGTTTGCGAACAGATATCCAAAAAATCAGGGTTTTTCAGTGCTTCACGGGTAAGGATTGCCATATCATAAGCCGTTGAATAATGGTTTTCATCGTGAAGTCCCGAAGGGGTTATAAAATGAGAATTTTCCATTCCGATTTCTTTTGCACGATTATTCATCATATCCGAAAATGAAGACAAATCCCCCGCGAGTTTAACAGCTGTCGCGTTTGCGGCATCGTTACCCGAAGGAAGAAGCATTCCATAACAAAGAATTCTTTTTGTTACGATATCTTTCTCGCAAAGTCCCATAGAAGAACCTTCGACTTTTATAGCATCGCTATCAACCATAAACGGTTCATCGAGATTATCGCTTTCAAGACAAAGAAGAGTTGTCATTATCTTTGTTGTGCTTGCCACAGGTCTTTTTTCGTTTTCGTTTTTAGCATAGATTACCCTGCCTGACATAGCATCGATAAGCACGGCACTTTCTGCCGAAACGACGGGTTTATCATCGGCAAAAACCGAAACAACCGCAGATACAGCAAAAACCAGCACCAAAGAAATAACAACAGATATTCTTTTCATAAAACCACCGCCCATAAAAGATTTTACATCATTTTATGGCGGTGACCGGATTTCTATTCTTCTTTTTTGCCTTTATCCAAAAGTCCCTGAACCTTATCGAAAACTTCGGGAACGAGGTTTACGATAGCGTTGGGAAGTTTAGCGTCAACTGACATCTGAAGGAGCTTTACATCTCCGTTTGAAACAACGATAAATGCGAGAGGCTGGATTGATACGCCTGCACCGGCACCACCGCCGAAAAGTTCATTTGTGTTTTTTGTGGGGAGGTCAGATCCGCCCGATGCAAAACCGAATGATACCTTTGAAACGGGAATGATAACTGTTCCGTCAGGAGACTGGATAGGTGTTCCGATAATGGTGTTTACATCAACCATTTCCTTGATTTTTTCCATACTTACTCCCATAAGGTCTTTGATAGGATGTTCGCTCATAATAAATAACTTCCTTTCGTTATGGCTTATGCAGCCTGATTTTTAAGTTCTTTTTCTGCTTGTTTGAGAGCTTTTTTATCTGCCCTCTTTTTCTTCTGATACAGAACGAGGAATTTCGTTCCGATTATAATTGCAGCACAGAGTATTGTTGACGGAATAGCGTGAATATTCACAGCAGCGTCATATTTACTCTTATCGCTGTTATAAACGCAGTTTATGTTTACATGGTCGATAGAAACGGTAAAGAATGTTCTTAAAAATGAAATGACATTATAAACTATCATATTCATTCTTCCGTAACCTAACGCCGCTTTATACGCATCTTCATCGGCGACATCTATATCGATTGCGATATCATATAATCTTATCGCCGAAAGAAGTTTTTTAAGCCCTTTACTTGCTGATGCTAAAATCATCTTTACAAGTTCAATTTTTTCTAAAAGTTCTTTTTTGCGTTCTTCTTTTTCTTCTTTTGTAAGTTTTGGTTTTTTATCTTTTTTCTTTTTATCAGTCGGAATGGGAGGTGGTTCAGATAAAGGCTTTTCTTCTGTTCCCTCTGTTTTTTCAGAGGTTGCGGTTTCTTCTTTGGTTTCTTCGGAAACAACCTCTTTTTTGTCCGCTGATTTCTTATTTTTCTTATGTTTTATCTTCTTTTTCTTCGGTTTTTTCTCTTTCATCGGATATATCGTGAAAAAAAGATATTTAACCGATATATCGAGTTTTTTATCTATAAAACTTATCTTTGCTCTTACAGGACAATGAAGGAGTATTGCCAGAAAAAGAATTATTCCGCCGATGATATAAAGAGCAATCAAACCTTCACCTCCCCTGATGATTTATGAGATAAAATCAGTCGTTTTTCTGCTCTTCTTCCGCGAGTTCATCAAAACCTATCTGGTCGCTCATATTAGGAATAGGCGGAAGGTCGTGTATAGAATTCATCTTGAAACAACGCAGGAAATTATCGGTTGTTCTGTATGCTATGGGCTTTCCGGGAACATCTATTCTTCCCGCCTCAACAAGAAGATTTTTTTCAACGAGAGATGTTACTATCCCAGAACTATCAACCCCTCTTACCTGTTCTATAAAACCTCTTGTCACAGGCTGATTATAGGCTACTATTGTGAGAACTTCCATAGCAGCGGGAGAAAGTGGTGTTTTCTTTTTGGTTTCAAGTGCTGCCTTTATGTAATCTGCGTAT
>CALGTU010000047.1 GCA_937901465.1 uncultured Clostridia bacterium
CGATTTCAATTGTATTTCCTGAAAAATCAACTTCGATTTCGTCGTTTACTTTACCAAGAATTGTTGAACAAGAAATCTTCATTGTTCCGTTATCAAAGTTGCAACGAACGGGAGCTTTTGCCTTATCGGAAATAATAAGCATACATCTGTCAAGTGCACTGATAACTTCTCTTGTGTTAACAATAACTTCTGTTGTTGAAATTTCGGGGATAGAACCTTTATAGTTGTGGAACTGTCCTTCCAAAAGTCTTGAAAATACAGAATATCCGTTTATATCAAAGATTATGTGTTTTCTGCTTGTTATTATGTTGCATACACTTTCTTCTTCATCGTTCATAAGGTTTGAAACTTCTTTAAGAGCCTTAGCGGGAACAACAAATCTGAAATAGTCATCGTTGTTTGTCTGTTCTGATCTTACAGCAAGTCTGTAACCGTCGATTGCAACAAGATTGAAAATTCCGTTTTCGATTTCAAAAAGTTCACCTGTGAGAATGGGTTTGTTATCTGTAACGGCAACGGCAAAGATTGTCTGACATATCATATTCTTTAAAAGCGACTGGGGAATAGAAAGAGTTTTTTCTTTGTCAAATTCGGGAATATCGGGGTATTCATCTGCGGGAAGTGAAATGATTGAACATGAAGCCTTGTTGCTTGTGATTTTTGTTGCGAGTGATGAATCAACTTCAACAGTTACATCTTCATCAGGCATCTTTCTTATCATTTCGGCAAAAAGTTTTGAATTTACTATAAATTCACCCTTTTCACAGTTTGTTGCGTCAATCTGAGTTGTTATACCAAGTTCAAGGTCGTATCCTGTAAGGCATACTTTGTTTTCTGTTACTTCGATTTTTATTCCTTCAAGTGCTGTTATTGTTGATTTGAATGCAACAGCTCTTGAAACGTTTCCTATTGCAGATGAGAGTTCTGATTTTTTACAAGTAAATTTTGACATAGAATATGACCTCGATTCTTATCTGATTTTTTATGTTGAAAAATGTGATTCATTTTTTTATTGATATGAAAATTTATTTTATAAAAAAATGATATGATAGTAGAGATTAGTAGGGGGTGTTGAAACTGTTTAAAAGTTGTCTTAGCTATGAAAAAATCGGGAAAAGTTTTTTCTTTTTATTTTCAACACAACTTAACAGAAACTAACAGACATTTTTTTCCTTGTTGAAAAGTTTATTTTTTGTGGAGTTAGTTTGGAAAAAATGTTTATTCTTTCTTCGTTACGAAATTTTGTTTTTGAAATAAGTTTGTGGCTCGGTAACGATTTACCTGCGGGGGTTCCTCGCTATTTATCCCTGATATTCTTTATGATATCATCAACGCTTTCTTTAAGATGCTGGTCTTTTTTAAGCGCTGTGTCTATCGAGTTGAGTGAATAAACTATTGTTGAGTGATCTCTTCCGCCGAGCTCTTTTCCGATAGCTTCCTGTGAAAGACCTGTTATTTCGCGGATACAATAGATAGCAACCTTTCTCGCAACCGAAATCTGTTGCTGTCTTTTATTTGAACGGATATCATCTGATGTTACATTGTAGATGTTTGCAACTTCAGTTATGATATTTTCAACTGTAACGGGGATAGGCTGTGAGTCTGTCAGAATATCCTTTATAACGCTCTGTGCCATTGAGAGAGTTATGTTTGTTCCGAGTAAATGCTTTGAAGCTTTAAGCTTTTTAACGGCACCCTCTAACTGACGGATATTTGTTTTAAGCTTATTAGCTATGTATTCAGCGACTTCATCGGGGATAGTAAGCTGTAAAAGTTCTGCTTTTCTTCTGATGATAGCCATTCTTGTTTCAAAATCGGGAACAGAAATGTCTGCTATGAGTCCCCATTCGCATCGTGTTCTGATTCGGTCTTCAAGGGTTTTTATATCACGTGGCGGACGGTCAGATGTTAAGACTATCTGTTTGCCCATTTTGTAAAGGTCATTAAAGGTATGGAAGAATTCTTCCTGAGTAGATTCCTTACCCGCTATGAACTGAACGTCATCGACGAGAAGAATATCAGCCGAACGGTATTTCTGGTGGAACTGTGATGTATCCTTTTTCTGATGAATGGAATCAATAAGTTCGTTTGTGAAAGCTTCACCCGTAACATAGATTATGTTTGACCCCGGAAAGTTCTTGTTGAATTCGTGTGCTATGGCTGTTAAGAGGTGGGTTTTTCCGAGTCCCGAAGGGCCATAGATGAAAAGTGGGTTATAGATTGAATGTTCCGATGAATTCTTGGGTGACTGCTGAACGCCTGCTACTGCTGTGCATGCAGCATAGGCAAATTCGTTTGACCTTCCGACGATGAAAGTGTCGAAGGTGTATTCGTATTTTGCGCCCTCGAAGATGTTTTTCATTTCGTTTGTTCTGTTTTCTGCGGCATACATTTCGTTTCTTAAATCTTCCTGAACGACGATTTTAACCGAAATGGGAAAGCCCATAACATCTGAAAAGCCTTTTTCTAAAATGTCGGTATAGTTTCTTTCAACTATATCTCTTGCGAATTCGTGGTTTATGCCAAGGATTGCTGTGTTGCCGTTTTCAAGCTCAACCGCAGTAAGCCCTTTTATCCACGAATTATAGCCTACGGAGGTTATAAGTTCGGCCTGTAAGATGTATTGTTTGACGCTTTCAAATACTTCATTGAACGATGTCATTTCAAAAAATCCTCCCGTCATTTTCCTGAAATCAAAAGTTAAGATAATTATACTACATTTTTCTTTAAATTTCAAGGATAATTTGTTATTTATAAATAGTATATTTAATAAATATATATATAAAGGCAGAGTTTTCAACATTTCGGCATAAATCCGCGGAAAAACCGCCTCTATTTAAAGGGCTTTTCGGGGAAAAAGTTGTACACAGACATACAACAAATAAAAAAGTTTTTCAAAAAATCTATGTTATCACTAAATTTCAGGGTAAAAATTCATTTATTATCACAACAAAATTTTTCAAATCCTGTTGACAAGAAAAATAATTTGTGGTATTATCAAGTAAATATTTTAAATGCTATGATAAAGAGAAGTAGTAAAGAAATTCACTCAAAGTGAGTGCGGGATAGTGTGAACCGCATAGCAGAGTCTTTATGAATAACACTTTGGAGCAGCAAACTGAAAGCGGATGTAAAAATCTTCGTTATTAGGGGAGTCGGGTTTCGCCCGTTAAAGCGGAAAGTCTTTAGAATGAGACGAAAGAGGAGTCGTAAAAGATAACTTTACGACAAAGATAGGTGGCACCGCGAACTCTCGCCCTATTATGTTGGGTGGGGGTATTTTTATTTTCAGGGAGGATTTTGTATGAAACATACAGACATCAAAGAAATTTTTTCCGCTAAAGAATACGGCAAGAAAGAAACAGTATGCGGTTGGGTAAGAACAGCGAGAGATTCCAAAAACGTTGCTTTTATCGAACTCAACGACGGCACAACATTAAAGCATATTCAGGTAGTAATCGATAAGGAAAAGGGTATAAAGTATTCAGATGAAGCTATGAAACTCGGCTCATCACTCAAGGTTGTCGGCGAACTCGTTGAAGGCAGACAGGGTTATCCCGAAATCAACGCCGAAGAAATTACTGTAATAGGAAAATGTCCCGCTGAATATCCTTTACAGAAAAAGCGTCATACACTTGAATTTTTAAGAACAATGCCTCATCTTCGTGGAAGAACAAACACATTCAACGCTGTTTTCAGAGTTCGTTCCGTTGCGGCTGACGCTATCCACAGATATTTTCAGGAAAAAGGCTTTACCTATGTAAACACTCCCCTCATAACAGGAAGCGACTGCGAAGGTGCGGGAGAAATGTTCCAGGTAACAACAACAGGTTATACAGATAAATACAAGAGCGAAGAAGAATACTGGGCAGACGACTTTTTCGGAAAGAAAGCAGGCCTTTCTGTTTCGGGTCAGTTAGAGGGCGAAGTTGCCGCTATGGCATTCGGAAAAATCTATACATTCGGCCCCTCATTCAGAGCTGAAAACAGTAACACTCCCCGTCATGTTGCTGAATTCTGGCATGTTGAACCCGAAATCGCTTTTGCCGAACTCCCCGATGTTATCGAAACAGCAGAAGATATGATTAAAACAGTTATCGGTGATATTCTTAAAAAGTGTCCCGATGAAATAAAGTTCTTTGATGACCATTTTGAAAAGGGACTTACAGAAAAGCTCACAAACCTTATCGGGAATGAGTTCGGAAGAGTAACATATACAGAAGCGGTTGAAATGCTTAAAAATTCGGGTGAAGAATTCCAGTATCCTGTAGAATGGGGCTCTGATTTACAGACAGAACACGAAAGATATATCTCTGAAAAGGTGTTCAAAAAGGCTGTTTTCGTAACAGATTATCCAAAGGAAATAAAATCATTCTATATGAAACAGAATGCCGACGGCAAGACAGTTGCCGCTGTTGACCTTCTGGTTCCCGGCGTTGGTGAAATCATCGGCGGAAGTGAAAGAGAAGCAGATTATGACAAACTCGTTGCCGCTATGAACGAAAGAAATATGAATCTCGACCTTTATACAGACTATCTCGAACTCCGCAAGTTCGGTTCTGTTCCACACGGCGGATTCGGTCTCGGTTTTGAAAGACTCATTATGTATGTTACAGGTGTTTCAAATATCCGTGATGTTATTCTCTATCCCAGAACAGTAGGAAATATAAGATAAAACGAGAAATCCGCGGTTTATTTCGTCGTTAAACTCGCTCGAAATACCCGCGTATTCCTTCGCTCGTTTGCCTAGAACTAAACCACGTCTTTTCGTTTTTATGGCAGAGGAAAAGATACAATCTTTTAGTTTTATCTAATGAGCATAGCAGATAATATGTTCGCGGTTGCTTTTTAGCACTAATATCGGTAACGGGCTCATATCTGAATGCGAATGGAAAAAGAATTACCGCCTGCGCATGAGCAGGCGTAGGCTCTCCGCAGGAGCCGTGTTTTGCTTTCTTTTTCACGGAAAAAAAAGAAAGTCGCACTCCGCAGAGTGCGAAACTCTCTTGTTAAGCATACATCAAAATAAAACAAACCTTAATGGAGGTGTAAATAAAAAATGTCAAGACAGATGATTATCCCCGAAGGGTATAAATCCGCTCTGACACTCAGAGAAACCCAGCACGCAATCAAATATATAAAGGACCTTTTTCAGCAGAACCTTTCGTTTGCCTTAACTCTCGACAGGGTAACAGCTCCCCTTATTGTAAGAAAGGGAAGCGGTATAAACGATGACCTTAACGGAACAGAAAGAAAGGTTGACTTTTCTTTCAAGGAAATCGACGGCGAGGCAGAAGTTGTTCAGTCGCTTGCAAAGTGGAAGAGAATGGCACTTTATAAATACGGCTATAATGTCGGCGAGGGAATTTACACCGATATGAACGCTATCCGCCGTGATGACGACGCCGATAATATCCATTCGGTTTTCGTTGACCAGTGGGACTGGGAAAAGGTAATCTCAAAAGAAGAAAGAACAGAAGAATTCTTAAAAGAAACTGTAAAATCAATAGTTAAAGCTATTGCCTATACAAAGAGAAAGGTAAATCTTCGTTACCCTCAGCTTACAAAGAAAATCTGTGAAACACCCTATTTTATAACAACAGAAGAACTCCGCGAAATGTATCCCGATAAAACGGGAAAAGAAAGAGAACGTCTTATAACAGAAAAATATAAAACTGTTTTCATTATGAAGATAGGCGATGTTCTTTCAGACGGCGAGAAGCACGACGGCAGAGCTCCCGATTATGACGACTGGAGTCTTAACGGCGACCTTCTTTTCTGGAACGAAGTTTTAGAAGACTCTTTGGAAATTTCTTCAATGGGTATTCGTGTTGATGATGTTTCACTTATCTCTCAACTTGAAAAATACAATGCTATGGACAGACTTCAGTTTGAATATCACAAGATGATTAAAGATAACGTTCTTCCGCTTACCATAGGCGGTGGAATAGGTCAGTCAAGACTTTGTATGCTTCTTCTTGAAAAAGCACACATAGGCGAAGTTCAGGTTTCTGTTTGGCCTGAAAAGATGGCTCTTGAATGTGACGAAAAGGGAGTACAGCTTTTATAATAAAACGAGAAATCCGTGGCTTATTTCGTCGTTAAACTCGCTCGAAATACCCGCGTATTCCTTC
>CALGTU010000048.1 GCA_937901465.1 uncultured Clostridia bacterium
AAGAAAGAAGAAGTCTACCGCGTTGTAAAAATCAATCATTTTGAAGGCGAAGTAACCGTCTTACGAGATGAAAAGATGAACGCTTTTGAAGGGTTGCAACTTATTTCGGAAGATACAGTCGAAACGGGCGAGAGTTCAAAAGCGGAACTTTTAGCCGACAGCGACAAGCATATTCTTGCCGAAGAAAACACAAAGTTTGTTCTTAAAGCAACGGGAACGGAAAAAAGCGGAAACATAACAATAAATCTTCTTTACGGAACATCGCTTATCGAAATCGAAAACAAACTCACGGAAGAATCTTATTTTGAGGTTACAACCCCGAATGCTACCCTTTCGGTAAGAGGAACGACATTTGAAGTAAATTATGATGAAGAAACCGAAACAACCTCGGTTGAAGTTATCGAAGGCGTTGTTGCCGTTGAAACCGAAGATAAATCAGAAGAACTTACAGCGGGAAAAACTGCAGTTGTTACCGCCGATGAAATTGTTGTTGAAGATAAATCGGAAGATGAAGAAAAATCTGAAGAAGAACCGAAAGGCCCGAGAACAGAGAGAATAGATAACGAAGACGGAACATATCGTATAATTGAATATAATGCTGATAACAAAAAGATAAAATCAAGTTATTACAATGCCGACGGAACGCTTGATTATTACGACATACCCGAATATGATTCGAATGGTAACGAGATAAAATTGAGTCGTTATAACCCCGACGGAACACTTAAATATTACCATATATGTGAATACGATTCGAATGGTAACAAGATAAAATCGAGTCGTTATAACCCCGACGGAACGCTTAAACATTACGGTACATACGAATATGATTCGAATGGTAACATGATAAAAGGAAGCGTATACAACGCCAAAGGAACGCTTAATTATTACAGTACATACGAATATGATTCGAATGGTAACATGATAAAAGGAAGCGAATACAACGACGACGGAACGCTTGATTATTACCATATATATGAATACGATTCGAATGGTAATAAGATAAAAGAAAGCAAATACAACCCCGATGGAACTCTTATTTCTTCTGAAACATACTGATAATAAAAAGCATCTCTTATAACAGAGGTGCTTTTTATTGTCATCTTTTTAAAAATATGCTATAATCTTAAAGAAGTAGTTTTTAAAACGGGAGAATTTTTATGAAAAAACAGAAATTACTGCGATATGTTCACTCATATTCGCTGTTGTGTTTGTTGTATCTTATTTTTTGAG
>CALGTU010000049.1 GCA_937901465.1 uncultured Clostridia bacterium
AAAGAGATATATGCATCACTATAATTTCCCCAGCTACTCAGTTGGTGAAACAAAGCCATCAAGAGGTCCTGGACGTCGTGAAATCGGACATGGTGCACTTGCAGAAAAGGCTCTTGCTCCTGTAATTCCTGATGTTGAAGATTTTCCATATGCTTTCAGACTTGTTTCTGAAGTTCTTTCTTCAAATGGTTCAACATCACAGGGATCAATCTGTGGTTCTACTCTTGCGCTTATGGATGCAGGCGTTCCTATAAAGGCTCCTGTAGCGGGTATTTCTTGCGGACTTATTACTCGTGAAGACGGAAGTTTCATGACTATGGTTGATATTCAGGGTCTCGAAGACTTCTTTGGGGATATGGACTTTAAGGTTGGCGGTACACACAATGGTATCACAGCTATTCAGGTTGATATCAAGGTTGATGGTCTTACAATGGATATTATTAAAGAAGCATTCGAAAAGACACGCAAAGCAAGACTTTATATTCTTGATGAAATTATGCTTAAGGCTATTCCAGAACCTCGTGCTGAAGTAAGCAAGT
Source organism: uncultured Clostridia bacterium (assembly GCA_937901465.1). Lineage (GTDB taxonomy): Bacteria > Bacillota > Clostridia > Oscillospirales > Ruminococcaceae > RGIG4131. Next base: position 540 of record CALGTU010000049.1, read on the forward strand.
ATGCTCCTAAGATGCTTCAGACAAAGATTAATCCTGAAAAGATTCGTGAAGTCATCGGTCAGGGAGGAAAAGTTATCCAGAAGATTCAGGCTGATTGTGAAGTTAAGATTGATATTTCTGAAGATGGAAATGTATTTATTTCTGGTATTGATGGCGAAAAAGCTAAAATGGCTCTTCAGATCGTTGAAACAATTGCAAACGATCCTGAAGTCGGCGCGATTTACAGAGGCAAGGTTGTTCGTATAATGAACTTTGGCGCATTTGTTGAAATCGCTCCTGGTAAGGACGGACTTGTTCATATTTCAAAACTTGACAACCAGAGAGTTGAAAGAGTTGAAGATGTTGTAAGCATCGGTGATCAGATTGTGGTTAAGGTTATGGAAATTGATTCACAAGGAAGAATTAATCTTTCAAGAAAAGATGCACTTGCAGATATTGAAGCAAAGAAAAATCATCAGTAATTTTAAACGCTGTATCCATCCGGATACAGCGTTTTTGTATCATTTTATATGTCATTTTCATATTTTATAATATCAATTATATGGAGATGATTATATGGAACTACTGTTGTGTTTTGTTATAACATTTAGTGTTATTACTTTTGTATTATCGGTAAGAGAACTATCATATAAAAAAGTTTTCTATAAACATAAATCAGATTCTATAATCATTATACCATTATATAATGATGATTTTTCTGAAATATATCTGAAACATCATATGGATTTGATTAAAAATAGCAGAATAAATATATGTAAAGTTGTTTTACTTGATAACGGATTAACCCTTGAACAATATAAAATATGTGAAAATGTTGTAAAAAACAATGCAATGCTGGATCTTATAACAATTAATCAATTGTTTGATTATATTGATGGATTATTGAAATAATTACGCTAATCTGTTATAATAAATCTTGAAAGAAGGTGAGTGTATATGGAAGAAAAAGAATTGATAAAATTATCTGGAACAGTTGAAACAATAGTGTATAAAAATCCATCAAACGGATATGTGATTTTAGAACTAGATTCTGACAATACACTCATCACAGTTGTCGGAGAAATAGGAAATGTTGATGAAGGTGAAGAACTTTATCTTGAGGGAGAATATGTAAATAATCCAAAATATGGTGTACAGTTTAAAGCACTGGTCTGCGAGAGGAAGATGCCTGAAACTGCACATGCTATACAAAAATATCTTTCTTCGGGTGTGATAAAGGGAATAGGCCCCGCTCTTGCTAAGAATATAGTTGATGTTTTTGGCGAAAGATCTCTTGAGATAATAGAGAATAATCCTGAAGAACTTGCTAAAGTAAAGGGGTTTACAAAAAAGAAGATAGAAAATGTAAGACAGGAATTGCAACGTGTTTTTGGTATGAGAAAACTTATGAATTATCTCGAAGTTTTTAAAATATCTCCTGCAATTGCTATCAAGGCATGGAAAAAATGGGGACAATTTTCTATTGATATTATCAAGGACAATCCCTATGCACTTTGTGATTTAGGAGTTGATCTTGATTTTATAAAAGCAGATGAAATGGCTGCTGAACTTGAATATCCGTCAGATAATCCTAACAGAATAAAAGCGGGAATGACATATATACTCAACGAAAATGCCAATTCAGGACACACTTGTGTTCCTACTGATTTTTTACAGAGAACTTCCTGCAAATTTCTTGATATATCTGAAGAAGCTTTTTATAAAACACTTGAACAGGAATATAACGAAGCTAATCTTATTGAATATGAAAAAAACAACAGATGTTTTACATATTTAAGCGATTATTATATTGCCGAAAATTATATTGTTTCGCGTCTTAGTGCTATGAAAGCGTTTTTTCTTGATTCAGGAACAGAATTTGATAATGCGATTGACATTATAGAAGAAGAAAATGGTATTAAATACGAAGAATTACAAAGAAAAGCTATTTCTCTTGCTTTATCAAAAGGTTTTCTTATTCTTACAGGCGGACCCGGAACGGGAAAAACGACAACTCTTAATGCTATAATTTCACTTTATGAACAACAAGGTTTAAAAGCGGTAATTGCTGCACCTACAGGAAGAGCGGCAAAGAGAATATCTGATCTTACAGGATATACCGCCAAGACGATACATAGACTACTTGAAGTCGCTTATGATGATGGTTCAGGAATAATGAAATTTGTTCATAACGAACAGAATACCCTTGACTGTGATGTTCTTATAGTGGATGAGATGTCTATGGTTGATACCCTTCTTTTTGCTGAATTACTTCGCGGAATAAAGCTTTCTTGCAAACTCATTCTTGTAGGAGACTCCGATCAGTTACCATCTGTTGGTGCAGGAAATCTTCTTAAAGACCTTATTGACAGCAAAACTATGACAGTTGTTCAGCTTACAGAAATATTCAGACAAGCAAGAGAAAGCTGTATTATTACAAGTGCACATAAAATTGTTAGTGGTGAAATGCCTGAAGTTGATAATTCATCTAAAGATTTTTTTGTCCTTCAGCGTAATGATGAGCAGGCTACTATAGAAACCATAGTTGATTTATATAAACGCAGATTACCTAAAGCATATAAATACAATCCTACAACAGATATTCAGATTATTTCTCCTTCAAGAAAAGGAACAGCGGGTACTGTTGAAATCAATAAGAGAATACAGCTTGAAATTAATCCACCTAAATTCGGAAAAAACGAAATCAGAGGCCCTGTTTATATATTCCGTGAGAATGATAAAGTTATGCAGACGCGTAATAATTACGATATTGTCTGGAAAAAAGATGATGAAGTCGGAACAGGCGTTTATAATGGGGATATTGGTGTTATAACAGAAATACGCAAAAGAGAGGGTGTTATCGTAATTGATTTCGAGGGTAAAATTGTTGAATATACGACCGATATGCTTGAACAACTTGAACTCGCTTATGCGATTACAGTACATAAAAGTCAGGGTAGTGAATTTCCTGCCGTTATCTTTTCTATTGTCGGTGTTTCTAATAAACTTTATTACAGAAATCTTCTTTATACAGCAGTTACAAGAGCGAAAGAAATTCTCGTTATAATCGGGACTCCCGAAATGCTTGAAACTATGATTGAAAACAACCGAAGAACATTAAGATACAGTTGTTTTAAAGATATGCTGAGAAAAGAGTGTTTGCCGAATGAAGAAAGCGATTAAATATATTCTTGATATATTTTATCCTAACAGATGTCCGTTTTGCGATGATTTTATAGAATGGGATGCTCTTGCGTGTGATAAATGCATTGATACTCTTGAATATATAGAAACTTGTGAAAAATGTGGTAAAACAGATTGTATGTGTGATAAGGAACTTCATTACGACAGGGCTTATGTTCTTTTTAAATATGAAGGAATAGTCAGAGAAAGCATTATTGCACTTAAAAGAAAGAACGGCATAAATGCCGCTGAATTCTATGCCGATAAACTTTCTGAACGGATTTTGAAATCTGAAGAAAAATTTGATATGATAGTTCCTGTTCCTATGGCAAAATCAAAGAAGAAAGATGTCGGCTATAATCAGGCATTTGTAATTGCTGATTTTATCGCGAAAAGACTTGAAATTCCCGTTGTTGATGCGCTTATAAAAGCAGAAAATACTATTGCTCAGCATACTTTATCGAAAGAGGACAGAATAGAAAATGTCAAAGGTATGTTTTCTTCATCGGATATTTCTCTCAAAGGAAAAAGAATTCTTCTTTGTGATGATGTTATAACAACAGGAAGTACAGTTATTGAATGTTCAAGACTTTTAAAAGAAATGGGAGCAGAATTTGTAGCTGTCGCACTCGCTGCTACGACTGATCTCACAAATGAAAAAATCTCATAATATATTGGGAATTATATATTTATCTTGAAAAAATTATCAAAATATGATATAATATATTTTCGATAAAATAAACAGAGGTGATAATGTTGCCTTCAATTGATATAGGAATTGATCTTGGAACGGCAAATGTAATAATTGCGCTCGGAAATAAAGGCATAGTTTTAAACGAGCCTTCCGTTGTTGCATTCAATAAAAGAACAAACGAGGTTGTCGCTGTCGGAACAGAAGCATATCAGATGCTCGGCAGAACACCCGAATATATAGTTGCTGTAAAACCCTTGACAGACGGAGTTATTTCTGACCACGAAATGACAGAAAGTATGATAGGAACTTTAATCGAAAAAGTAAGTGCTAAACAGCTTTTTATGCCGAGAATTATTATCTGCGTTCCTTCGGGGATTACCGAAGTTGAAAGCAGGGCAGTGGTTGATGCTGCTAAAAATGCAGGTTCAAGAAAGGTTTATCTCATTCAGGAACCTGTTGCTGCACTTATCGGCGCAGGCGTTGATATAAGTACACCCGAAGGAAATATGATAGTTGATATCGGTGGTGGAACTACCGATGTTGCGGCGATTTCCATGTGTGGTATTGCAAAGTCTACATCTATTAAAGTCGGTGGAAATAAAATTGACCAGGCGATTATTAAATATGTAAACTATATGTTCAAGATGCTTATCGGCGAAAGAACTGCCGAACAGGTAAAGAAAAATATCGGTAATGTTTTTGATCCTGATGGGTCCAAAACTATGGTTATAAAAGGCAGACACCTCATTCACGGTCTTCCTGAAACTGTTACTATAACAGATCTTGATATTAAAAAAGCGATTGAAGAACCTGTTCAGGAAATTATTGCTGCAATAAAAAGCGTTCTTGAAATTACTCCTCCTGAGCTAGTTGGAGATATAAAGACGAATGGAATTTATCTCACAGGTGGAGGAGCACTTCTTAAAGGACTCGATAAACTCATCGAACAGGAGACAGGTGTTGAATGTCATGTTGCTGAAGATCCTATGCTTTGTGTTGCAATAGGAACAGGAAAAGCTTTCAAAATGCTTGATAAACTTCTTGATGGATTTGAAAGTATCAAATTCTATAATGTATAATTTTGCCACTTCTGATTTTTGTTTGTCAGAAGTGGTATTTTTCAAATTTTTCTTCAATTCTCACTTTATGTCGTGTTATTTTCTTTAATTTTATACTAGAATTTCTCTTGAAGGGAGGATTTTTATGAATCAGCAGAAAATCGGAATGTTTATGAAATCGCTTCGTAAAGAAAAAGGGCTTACACAAGAACAACTTGCTGAGGTTTTCAATGTTTCAAACAGAACGGTATCGCGTTGGGAAAATGGAAACAATATGCCCGATTTAGATCTTCTTATTGAAATATCAGATTTTTATGAAGTTGATTTAAGAGAAATTCTTGATGGCGAAAGGAGAAATGAAGAAATGGATAATGATATGAAAGAAACGGTATTGAAGGCAGCAAATTATGTGACAGAAGATTGGGCTATATGTTATAAAATGATGAGAGTTATAATGATAATAGGTGTAGTCGGTTTTGTTGTTTCGGGGGTGATTTCAAGGACTCCTGTTGTTGAAAATCAGATTGCAGATAATGTATCTGATTTTATTCTTGGTATGAGCAGTAGTTTTATGGTTTTCGGAATTATTATAACATCTGTTATCGAAAGAAAATCCCGTGCATTCAAAAAGCGCATAGAAAACAGATAAAACAGTTTTTAGGAATGGTAAATGGAAATGAGTATTATTAGGGCAGATGTTTCAGATATGAAAACAGTAAAATACATAACAATAGAAACGATAAATAGTATTTATCCACATTATTATCCTAAAGGTGCAGTTGATTTCTTTCTTAGTCATCATAACGATAAGAATATAGAAAATGACGTTAAAAGTAGCAGCGTTTATTTGTGTTTTAATAATAAAAACAAAGCTGTCGGAACTGTTACTATAAAAGAAAATGAAATTTGTCGTTTGTTTGTATTACCTGAATATCAGGGAAATGGATACGGAAAAGAACTGATTTCATTTGCTGAAAATAAAATATCTGATAAATATAATGAAATTGTTCTTCATGCCTCATTGCCTGCTAAGGTAATATATCTTAAAAGAGGATATAAAGAGATAGAGTTTCATTCTATAAAAACAGAAAATGGAGATTATCTTTGTTATGATATGATGATAAAACAAATATAAAATAAGGCTATCTGATTTTAAAGTCAGATAGCCATTTTTTAATCAAATACTTTGTCAAATTCAGATTTTACAGATTCTAAAATATCACTTTTCAAATCATAATAGTCATCTGTTTTAACCCACACTTTAGATGTGATCGTTGTAATACCCGGAGTAAGTTCTGTTATTCTTACAAATACCTCGCCGTCCTTGAGAACGAGAGGATTTTCTTTAACAATATTCTCAATTATTTCTATTGCTTTTTTATAATCGTGCTCATTTTTGATTTTAAAATCTATATCAAGTCTTCTTCTGTCTTTTTCAGTACAGTTTATAGTAGTAGATGAAGATAACGTTCCGTTAGGAATTCTGATTACTTTATTATCAGTTGTTATAAATGTTGTTGAGAGAATTGATATTTCGTAAACTGTTCCCGAAACACCACAGGTTTCTATAAAATCTCCTTTTTTAAATGGTTTTGTAAAAAGAATTATAAACCCACCTGCAACATTTGCAAGGCTATTCTGCAATGAAAGACCTATCGCAAGTCCTGCTGCACCAATAACAGCAACTATCGATGAAAGATCAGCTCCGAGTGTTGAAAGAGCTATAACGGATATAAGAACATAAAGCATTATCTGAATGAGAGTTTTTATAAAACCATGTGCTGATTCATCAAGTTTGCTTTTTTTAAGTCCTTTTCCTACTATAGAAATTACAATTTTAGCAATTATATATCCAATAAAAAATATTATAAGAGCAAAAATAAAAGTAGGAAAAAACCCCTTGAGTCTTTCTGAAAGGGTTTCTAAATATCCCGGAACATCAGAAGGGGATATGGGTGATGTGTAAATTATTGGAAACATAGTACCAAAACTCCTTTTTTGAAAATTACTTAACACAGTATGATTATACAACAGTCAAAAAAAATCGTCAATATTTTTAAAAAAATCTTGGATAAATAAGTTGCATTTATTTTCATTTTGAGTTATAATTAATCTGATAGTTATTTTTGGAGGTTTGATTTAGTTATGTCTTTTAATTATGAATTGATAAGAAATATTGATTGGTTTAAATATATGAGCCTGAGTGATGCTGGCTCTAAAATTATTGTTGGTTTTACGGTTGTATTTATTGGTCTTATTCTTCTTGTTACAATTTTTTCAATTATGGGTCTTGTTTTTAATGCAATATCAAAATCTTCTGCTAAAAAATCAGAAAAAAAGAAAGCGAAGGCAGACAAAAAGAGTTCTGAAAAGAAAACAGTTATTGCTGAAAAGAGAGAAGAACCTGCTGTTGCACCAGCACCAGTTATTGAAGACGGCATAAGTGATGAGGTGGTTGCAGTTATCGCTGCTGCTATTGCGTCGATGTCTGATGGTGAAACAAGGTATGCTGTTCGTTCGATTAAGAAAACTCGTAATATCGGCGGAAGACCCGTTTGGGCTATGGCTGGTATCAGAGAGAATACATCTTCTTTCTGATTTTGATTAGGTAATATTTTTAAAGGAGTTATATATTTTATGTTACAGACTTTTCTCGACTCTATTATGAGCCTTTGGGAAGCATCAGGGTTTGCCGCTCTTACATGGAAGCACTGTCTGATGCTTTGTATCTCATTTGTACTTATGTATCTTGCAATAAAGAAGGGTTTTGAACCTTTACTTCTTCTTCCTATTGCTTTTGGTATGTTCCTTGCGAATCTTCCTTTGACACATCTTGCGGTTGTCGATGGAGGACTTGGAGAAGGATTACTTAATGTTCTATATACTGGTGTAAGACTTGAACTTTTCCCACCGCTTATTTTCCTTGGCATAGGCTGTATGACAGACTTTGGTCCACTTATTGCTAATCCTAAGAGTTTTCTTCTCGGTGCCGCAGCTCAAGGCGGTATCTTCGCAGCGCTTCTTGGTGCTGCCGCATTAGGTCTTACTCCTGAAGAATGTGCATCAATTGCTATCATCGGTGGTGCAGATGGCCCTACTGCTATTTATGTTTCAAATCAGATGCTTAATGGTGGTTTCAGTGTTGACGGAACACCTTTCACTCTTTCAGTAGGTACAATTGCTGTTGCAGCTTATTCATATATGGCACTTGTTCCTGTAATTCAGCCTCCTATAATGAAGGCTCTTACAACAAAGAAGGAACGCCAGGTTGTAATGAGCAATCTTCGTCCTATTTCAAAGACAGAAAAGGTTATTTTCCCTGTAGCAGTTACACTTGTAGTTTCACTTCTTGTTCCTGCTGCTGCTCCTCTCGTAGGTATGCTTATGTTTGGTAACCTTCTTAAAGAAAGCGGGGTTTGTTCAAGACTTGTTGATACAGCTTCAAATGCTTTGATGAATATCGTTACAATTATGCTTGGTGTATCAGTTGGTGCAACAACATCAGCGGATACAGTCGTTAACTGGTCTACACTCAAGGTTATTCTTCTCGGACTTGCAGCATTCTCAATCGGAACTGCATGTGGAGTTCTTTTCGGAAAGATTATGTATCTTGTTACAGGCGGTAAGGTTAATCCTCTTATCGGTTCAGCAGGTGTATCAGCAGTTCCTATGGCTGCTCGTATTTCTCAGAAGGTTGGCGCTGAATATAATCCTACAAACTTCCTTCTTATGCACGCTATGGGTCCTAACGTCGCTGGTGTTATCGGTTCTGCTGTTGCAGCTGGTGTACTTATGGCGATTATCCCTCACTGATAAATTTAATAAGATATTCAAAAGCCTGAATTTTAAATTCGGGCTTTTATTTTTTGATTGATTATTCTTATATGATATTGTATAATAATGGTAATAATTATACAGAAGAAAATGTTGTGGCTAACTGTTAACAATATGTAAAACGAAAATTTGATTGTATAGTTAGATATTAGAATTTGATTTTATAAGGAGAATGTATGAATATTGAATATGGTTTAATGACAGGAAAAATGACTGAAAAAGAAATTTTGAAAGTGTTGAATTCAAAATTAAAAACTTTCTTTTTGGAAATAGCAGGGAAAGAATATGATGTATACAATAGTTATTCGTTAGATAAAACGAAAAATTATGGTGGTATTTCTTTGAATTCTAAACAAATACCTTGGGATTATAAATATTATTATTGTTTTTTTCATAAATATTATGGGCTTAGTATAGAAATGTATCCTAATATAAATGATAAGGGTGAGCAAAAATTTAAGAATCCAGGTGTTATATGGAATTTATATGTTGGTGAAAATGATTGGTATTTGAAAGAGAATACTACGATAAATGAGAGTAATCCAGATATAGAACGGTTCAAAAAGTTTTTCCTACAAGATCTTCCGTTTGAATCAGTAGTGGTTTATGAATATGAAAAAGGAGAAGAACGAATATAACAAACTAAGTAGCTTAAAAATATTTACAAAAATTGTATTTATGCAGAGATTCAATCGCTCAAGAATTTTAAAAGTGAAAACGAAATTAAAATAATCAGAGGTGCATATGACTGAAAGACCTGAATTGAATAAAGATTTAGATGCTAAAACTTTTCGAGAGTTTTATTATCTCAAAGAAGAACTTGTTGAATTTTGTAGAGAGAATAATTTACCTGTTTCTGGTGGAAAGATAGGACTTACAGATAGAATTGCATATTTTCTTGAAACAGGGAAGGCATTGAAGAATTCTGTTAAGAGAAAAGTACCTACAAATGTTGATACAATTACCGAAGATACAAAAATAGAAGAAAATATTATTTGTTCAGAAAAACACAGAGTGTTTTTTAAAGAAAAAATCGGTAAAGGGTTTTCTTTTAATGTTTTATTCCAGAAATGGCTGAAAAATAATGCAGGAAAGACTTATAGAGAAGCAATAAAGGCTTATTATCAGATTTTAGATGAAAAGAAAAAAGGAAAAACAACAATAGATAAACAATTTGAATATAATACATACATTCGTGATTTCTTTAAAAATAACGAAGGAAAAAGTTTAGAACAGGCAATTATATGCTGGAAATATAAAAAGAGTCTGAAAGGTCATAACATTTATGAAAAATCAGATCTTATTGCATTGGATAATAAATAAATTATAAAATAGTGGGTGATTATTATGCATAAAGAGATTTGCACAAAATGTGGTTTTGAATATGAACACGAGAAATTTGCCAACTTTATGTCGTTTTGTCCGTCTTGTAACCAATATGATCATATGGAATGTGATTATGGGTTTGGTCCCGTTGTTCCTTGCGTGATTTATCACGGCAGTAAGGTTGTGGGAGAGGTTACTTATGATGAGAATTATACGCCTAATAAATACAGGCTTGATTCCGATGTTTTTGATATACATATGGTATTGGAATATAAGTATTTAGAAGCGTTAAACGAATCAAGTGATATTCTTTCTGAATTGATTAAATCAGGAAATGCTTAAAGTGTTATAGTATCAGAAAAGAGGATGTTGAGATGGAAAATGATTTGCTGGAATTCGAGTGTAACGGAATTGATGCACAAGGCGATTTTATTATTAAATATACAGGATACGGCGAAGATATATCGCCTGAATTCGATATTAAAAACCTTTCTTTAAATGCAAAAACGATAGCAATAACTTTAGAGGATTTGGATCATCCTATAAAAAATTTTACACATTGGGTTATCTGGAATATTCCTGCAACAAAAATAATTAAAGAAGCTATCTCTTTGAGTAGAGATATTGAAAATATGAAGCAGGGAATAGCATACGGTTGGCATCGATATGCCGGACCTAAACCACCAAAGAGAAAAAGTCATTCATATAAATTCACATTATATGTTTTGGATTGCGAAATGAATTTGTCCGCAAATATATTTAAGAAAACTTTTTTAAAAAAGTCCGCAGAACATATTTTGCAAAAAGGCGAGATTATCGGAAGATTTATTATTGAATAATGGAGATAAAAAACAGGTATATGTAAAGACATATACCTGTTTTATTCTATTCAACATTAGGTTGAAATTCTTTTAGATTAAGTGCATAAGAAATTATTTTGTTATAGAATTCGCTTGGGTTGGATTCTAACTTTTCTTTGATTAAAACCGCTTGGTCGTATGTAGGAGAATAAAGCTTCATCTGAAGTATATCTTCATGAATGTCATGAATTTTACAACTCACATAAAATCCGTTTTCTGTTTGTTCAATATCGCAATCAACCTCGTTTGAAATCTTTTGCTTAGCAAACAATTTTAATGCAACAGAAATGATTTTATCTCTCAGTGATTTAGGAACACATCTTTTAAGTTCTTCAGCACCATAAGATCCCTTTGCAGTAATAACGATAACTTCTTTGCCGTTTTTTACTTTCTTTTCAATAGCGCCTGTTTTGAGTAAATCCTCAATAGCTTCGTTATAATAGAAATAATTGATGATTTCGCTTCCTACCGCTATTTCATAGAGTTCTTCAAGTGAAACTTCTTTATGGATACTATTCAATAGATGACACAAAAGAACTTTTACGCTATGTAAGTCGTTGAGCTCATAATTTATATCAGGGAAATAACTAGCCATATTAAACCTTTCTGTTAAAAATTGGGATAATCAAGCATATGTGACATAATAGCAATGTTCATAGCTGCTTCAACACAAGGAACAGCTCTTGGAACTATGCAGGGATCATGTCTTCCTTTTATATTTATATGTTCATTTTTCATAGCACTGTAATCAACAGTATCCTGCTGAAGAGCAATAGAGGGTGTAGGTTTGAATGCAACATTACAAATAATAGGCATTCCTGAAGAAATACCTCCTAAAATTCCACCATGGTTATTGGTTTTAGTAACAACATGTCCTTCGCCGTTAACATAGAATTCGTCGTTGTTTTCGCTTCCCATAAGAGTTGTGCAATCAAAACCAGCACCAAATTCGATACCTTTAACGGCAGGGATCCCAAACATGATTTGAGAAATTGAATTTTCAAGTCCATTGAAAATAGGCGAACCAATACCTGCAGGAACACCAGTAGCGATACATTCGATAATACCACCAACAGAATCTTTTGCGTCTTTAGCAGCACAAATTGTTTCTATCATTTTTTCGCCTTTTTCATCATTGATAACAGGAAATTTCTTGTTTCTTATAGAAATCAAAACTATAATATAAATTTAATACATCTGAAATAGTCATATTACTTGTTAATACTGATAGAACTTTTTCATTAAAGTAAGCTTCATCATATTTCTTATATAACTCATATAATTCTTTAGCTTTTAAAACAGAATCTATTTCTCCATCAGTTATTGCTATATAACTTGAAACAACATCTAAATTATCATAAACAACTGCATTTTTCAAGTTATTTAATATGTTTTCATAAGTTAAACTAGTGTATTGAACTCTATTATCAATCAACAATAATTCATCAATTATACTTTTATCTTCTAAAAGACAATTTATTAAATGTTCCTTTAGTGGCATTATTGCTTCACTCCCTTTTTACTCACTTTTTTAGTATCGATTAATTCACCAATATATTGCTCTACTTGGACAGTATAATCACTACCTGTTATAGCTCTCTCTACATCAGCTTTCCATCTTTCCATATCTTCACGATGAAAAATTCTACTAACGCCTTCAATTTCTCCGTTATTTATTTTAGAAATAATTTCAGTTTTAGTTAATTTCGATACTTCAACAAAATTATCTAATTTCATAACATAAGTTGCACTACCACTAGCAACTTTTTTGGTTTTAATATTGTCATAATATTTTTCAAATATTACAGTCCCATTAGGATATAAATAACCTTGATATCCTTCAAATTCATTAATACCTTCTAATCTAAATAAATAAGAACTATT
>CALGTU010000050.1 GCA_937901465.1 uncultured Clostridia bacterium
AAGAGTTCTTACTGCTATTCTTTCTATATTGCTTATGTTCTGTATGGTATTTGTTCTTTATTTTAATATAGGAAATTGGTGGGTTGTAATTCCGCCTATGTTCGTATCTCTTACAGCGTTTTTCTGTAGTGGTGCTTCAGAAGGAGTTAAGACGGTTTTTGGAACAATTCTTCTTATAGGATATATTCTTGGTGCACTTGCTTTCTTTGCTGTAACAAATATATTCATCACAAAGACAGTTGATGAAATCACACTTACAGGAACTTCCCAATCAGGTGTTTACAGATATGTTGTTATGAATGTTCAAAATCAGCAAAATGGTAGCACAAGAGTTTATGTCGAACCAAACGATATGGATTTTGAGGCTTTCGGAATAATGTTTAAGCCAACAGGCTATAAATCTGTGAAATACAATCATTTCCCTATGGATGTGAATTCAAAGAATTTTGTTGTAACCTTTAAAGATACAACAGGCGATGGAATCGAAGATGAAATGTATATCAATGGTGAAAGATATGATATAAACGAACTTAAATGGTCGTTTGACCCTAAAGAAATATTGCTTTAAAATAATAAAAGATGTTTGTTTTTATGCAAACATCTTTTATTTGATTATAGAAAGGAAGATTATTATATGGCACTGGGATTACCTTTGTTTCTGTTTATGGTTTTTATAATAGTTACTATAATCGTCATTCTTATAGTTTGTTTTTTGATAGGTCTTGGTACTCTGGGAACAGGTATTACTTTATCTGTTGTCGGTAAAAATACAAAAACAAAAGCTATAAAACCGCTCGGAATAGTTTTTCTTGTTTTAGGAATAATCGGTATTTTAGCAGTTCTTTCTGTTGTTGCTTTTACAGGATTTTCAATAGTTAATAAAATAAGTTTCAATAATAATTCTCTTATATCCTATGCAACTTCAGAAGATAAAGAAGGGTATAATAAACTTTTAAATGAACTAAAAAATGGAGCGGAAGTTGACAGTAACTATAGTATGATAAGAGGAAACTACAAAGCAGAAGAAGGAGAAGATACTCCACTTTCAGCTTTGTGTTGTCTTAATAAACATCAGACGCCTTATTACGATTCGGCAAAAATTCTTATTGAATACGGTGCTGATGTAAATCATATCGGAAATAACGGAAAACCGCCGATACTTAACGCCGCTGAAAATCGTCATCATAATATCGTTTTTTTGCTTATAGAAAACGGTGCGGATATAACTGTTGTTGATGAAAACGGAGCAAATGTTCTCATGTATGAGGTTGTTGATTTTGTTCCTTTTGGTAACGATTTGGATAAAATGATAAGCAATATAAATTATCTTACAGATAATGGCGTTGACATTAAAGCGGTCGATAAAGATGGTAAAAACGCCTTACATTATTCTTTTTCTGTAATTGGAAGTCCCGAGATAACAGAGATACTTCTTTCAAACGGAATAGATGTCAATTCTGTCGATAAAGATGGCAAAACTCCTCTTATGTATGCTGCGGAAAATGCTTATTATAAGGTTTTTGATATTTTAAAAGAATACGGAGTAGAAATCAATAAAACTGATAACGAAGGAAAAACTGCTTTGATGTATAGCTGTATGACAGGTGATGAATATGAAAATGTTCTATGGCTTATAGAAAATGATGCAGATGTTAATGCGGTAGACAATAAAGGAAAAACCGCGCTTATTCATGCTTGCGAAAACTATTATCGTGAAGACGGTCTTGAAATAGTTAAAACACTTACAGATGCAGGTTGTGATGTTAATGCAGTTGATAAATCCGGAAAAACGGCATTATTCTATGCTCTTGATGATTCTATGCGTAATATGGGATTCAGATATGAAATGTCATTACTTCTTATCGAAAATGGCGCCGATGTAACTATAACGGATAAAAACGGACAAAACCTGTTGATGTATATCTGTGAAGGAAGAATTGGTGGTGGAGAGATATATGATATAATTCCTGTTATGCTTAAAAAAGGGATTGATATAAATGCTACTGATAATAACGGAAAGACATCCCTTGTATATCTGGCTGAAAACTCTCTTCACACTCCTGAAGGCTTTGAAATGCTTTTGAAAAATGGTGCAAAAGGGAATTATGAAGAAATTTATCAGAAGGTAAGAGCAAATCGCTTTATCGGTAAAGAGGATAAAGAGCAGATTTATAAATTGCTTGATGAATATCTGAAATAAAAAAATCACCTTGAATTTAAAATTCAAGGTGATTTTTTATTAAGTGAGGGTTCTATTTATCAAAACATTCTGTAAAAATCTTTTCAGTATATTCCTTGTCTGAATCTTTCTGTTTTGTGAAAAGGCTTACGATAGGAACGATTATAAGTCCGAATATCATTGCGAATGCACCTGCATTGATAGGGGAAGCGAGTGAGAATCCAAGTAATGTGCCTCCGCGTCCACCAAATGTGAATACGAACATATGAACAACAGTAATTCCTACTCCTGATGCAAAGCTTACCCAAACGGCAGGTTTTGTGATTTTCTTTGAGAAAAGACCATAGAGGTAAGGTGCTATGAAAGAACCGGCAAGTGCACCCCATGAAATTGACATAAGAGTTGTAATATATGTATTTTTATTAAGGGCAATTACAACTGAAACAATAAGGAATACAGCAATAAACATTCTCATTATAAGAACTTGTTTCTTTTCGTCCATACCTTTTTTCATAAAAGGTTTTATCATATCAATTGTGAGAGTAGATGATGATGTAAGAACGAGAGATGAAAGTGTTGACATAGATGCTGAAAGAACGAGAACAACAACTATTCCGATAAGAACTTCAGGTAATGTTTCATTGAGCATTGTAGGAACGATTTCATCATAAGAGATTTTTCCGTTGACAGTAATGTCTTCTGCATTGACAAAAAGTCTTCCGAAACCACCCATAAAGTAAGAACCACCGGCAACTACAACAGCAAATATTGTAGAAATTACGGTTCCTCTCTTAATAGCAGCGTCATCCTTGATAGCATAGAATTTTGTTGCCATCTGAGGAAGACCCCAAGTACCGAGAGAAGTAAGGATTACAACACCTAAAAGGTCTGCTTTGTTAGGACCAAATACAGAATTATATGAGTTGAGATTTCCGTTTTCATCAGGAATACTTCCGAGAGCTTCAAGTGCATTTGTAAGCCCACCTTTAGCGTCTACTACAAGAATGACAACCATTGCAATGCCCACAAGCATTATAATACCCTGAATAAAATCATTGATCGCGGTTGCCTTATATCCACCAAGAATAACATATACAGCGGTAAGAACAGCCATGGCTATGATACATACTGAATAGTCGATATGAAAAGCTTGTTCAAAAAGTCTTGAAAGACCGTTGTAAACTGATGCTGTATAAGGAATAAGGAATATGAATACTATCGCAGCTGAGACTATTTTGAGAGATTTCGAGTTATATCTCTTTTCAAAAAATTCCGGCATAGTTGAACAATCAAGATGTTTTGTCATTATTCTTGTTCGTCTTCCTAAAAGAAGCCATGCAATAAGACTTCCTATAACTGCGTTACCAATACCTATCCAGGTTGAAGCAACACCATATTTCCATCCGAACTGACCTTCATATCCGATAAAAATTACCGCAGAGAAGTAAGAAGTTCCGAAAGCAAATGCCGTAAACCAAGCGCCTACTGAACGTCCACCCAAAACGAAATCGTTGACATTATTTGATTTCTTTGCACAATAAATGCCTATTCCTATCATTACAAGTATGTAACAAATAAGAATTATCCATAGAATCATAATTGTTTCCCCTTTACACTTTAATGCTTTAAAGTTTTTTGAATATCAAACTTTAACTTGTTAAAGTATAACATACTGATAAATAAATGTCAATGTCAAAAAATGTAAAAGAAAGAAGAATTATAAACAAATTATATGGTTATTATTGCAGTTTCTTTTTAGCTATAAATACAGAAGAACATCCGATAATAAAAACTAAAACAGAAATTATCAGGAAAAGAATGAAATTTTCTTTATATCCGAAAAGATAGCAGGGGGGGCATATGAAATAAATCCCTTTAAAGAAAATGTTGATATTCCTTATATCTGTAAAAATCGGACATACTATTGCAGAAATAGTTGCAATAGGAGCTATCGTAGCGTTAATTACTGAAGTATTACGGATAAATACTGAAATTGCAAAGGATATTCCTAAAAGCATTAGTGAGTATATAAATATGTGAAGAATAAATTCAGCAATATTTATATTAATCGGCATTATTATATCAGAAATAAAAACTCCTGTTCCTGATGAAATCAGGATAGATAATGTAAATGATATCCCGAAAGGAATGTATATATGTAATACAGAGTTTTTATTATTTATTCTTTCTGAAACCGATTTTACGTTTTTGTCTGAAATATGTTCAACGGATACAAGTGAGAAGATAAACAAAATTATAGCAACAAGTCCTTTTATAACCGGAGTATATAAAGAATCTGGATTTTCTGCTGGTTTTCCTGATATTTCTTTAAATTCAAATATAACACTTTCTTCTGAAAGAGATTTTTTGTATTTTTCTTTGATCTCTTCTAAAATTTCATCATAAGAAAAATTTGTTTCTCCGCTTGTATCAAGCATTTTAGCACTTATATACGGAACAGAAACATCTGCGGTATAGGCAGTTATTTCCTGGGTAAAGAATGGCGCCATTTCACTTCGTTCAGTTGTAATTACTTCTATCGATTCATCAAGCTTTACCTTTTCAAGTAGGTTTCCGAAATTTTTGCTTATTTTGAATCCGCAATCAAGCTTTCCGTTTGCAACAGATGTTTCAAGTTCTTCATATGAATTTATTGAAACGAAATTATCGCTTTCAAGAAGCTTTTCAAAATATATAATATCACCAGGTGTTTCAAAGAATATTCCTGCTTTTGCAATAGTTTTATTTTCTGAATTTTTAAATCCGATTGCTGTTATTATCAGAATTACAGGAAGAATGAGAAGTGATAATATGAAACCTTTTGAAAATACAAGTCTTTTTAAAGAAAGAAAAAATGTTGTCATATGTCTTCCTCCTTCAAAAGAGATTTTCTTTTAAGGTATAGTGTTGATAAAACCATAAATATAACAGAAAACCCTGTCATTATTAAAATAGAATTAAGGTTATATTCAGTTGTGTAAACATTTGATAATACAATATATATCAGTCTGTTTGGAAAAAATCCGCCAATATTCGCAAGTGATGAGGGAATGAGCGAAACGGGAATAATTCCACCACCAAGAATGATTCCTAAAATCGAAACAGCAGATATTATGAATGAGGAATTTTTACCTATTATAATAAACATACAAACAGAAAGTGTAGATAAAAAGAGTGATGTAACTATGATGGATATTGAGTCGAAATGTATATCTGCATCTGAGAAATATTTACTTGATAAAAAGAAAAGTATTGTGATAAAAACGTTGAATAAGAAAATATATATGAGAAAAAATGATATTATATGAATGAAGCAAATATGAAGAGGATTAAATGTTACTTTTTATGATACATCTTTTCCTTTGAAAAGTCAAGTTTTTTTGTCGGACACGTCCGACCCGTCAGACACGTCCGACCCGTCTTCGCTCCGCTGCGCCGTGCGCGCACGCGGCGCGTTGGCGTTGAGTTGGAGTTCCCTGTATGGAACCTCACCT
>CALGTU010000051.1 GCA_937901465.1 uncultured Clostridia bacterium
GTCTTGTATCTAGAAATAGCGGAAAGATTAGTAGTAGCTATTTCTATGGAGGAAATGTAATTAGCGGTAATAAGCTTGGTGAAGTTGGTATAAAATCAGGAACTGGTAGTGCAGGATTTGTTGCAATCAACTCTGGAGAAGTTTATTATAGCTATGTAAAAGGTAGCCCAACTGATATAATCCCAACATCTGCTAATATTGATAAATCAAATTATATTAGTGGAGGCAATGCAAATATTATTGGTGAATATAGCGGCTCAGGAATTATTTCAGGTAGCTATGCTGCAGGATTTGTATTTGAAAATAAATCATATCCTGATTTAGTATCTCTTGCATACGCTTTTGGAGAAAACTGGGACGCAGCGCTCGTTTATGTTTATCATACAAGTGCTTTTGAAACAAGACTCGCAGCGTTCAGTGCGTCTCTTCAGAGAGAAGTCGCTGTCCTTAAAGACCATAACAGCCCTGATGAATGTCTTTTCAAGGTTATAATGCTTTTAAACCCCGAAGCACCTATCTTCTACCGTGGAAGAATGTTTGCGTCATTACAGGCAATGGGTGACGAGATTGAACAGAAACTTCCCGATAAGGATGATGACATCATCGACTTTGTAAGAAGCGGATGTCTTAAAATCTATATGGAGAAAAAGGGTATAGATAGTAAGGTTATCGAACGTATGGAATATATCGGTGCACAGTTCACACTCGAAAAATATGAGTATTATTATGCACTTTTATATCTTCTTAACAGAAACTATATCTATTCAGATAAATTTTCAGATATGAAATCACTTTGCGATTATCTCGAAAGCCTTTCTGATGATGAAAGAGAAGAGTTTTCAAAGACTCTCGTTTATGACAGACTTTTTCATATGTGGATTTTCTCAAAAGGATATGGAAAACAGCTTCGTGAATGGCTTTTGACTCTTGAGGAGGATTTTTAAATGAGCGGACCGAAATACGGACAGATTTTATTAGGAAAAATCCGTCGTATGAAACTTATGAAAGAACTCGATATCGCGCTTGAAAAAAGAGAATGTAATGCTCTTGTCAATAAACAGAACGCTTTACAGCATAAATTTGATAAGTTTTTCAGCGAACATCCAACAGATGAAATCAGAGAAATTCTTAAAGAAGCCAAAAAAACAGGTTGCGAAAAATCATCACAGTATCGTATGCTTTCTAAACATCTTTTAAGATATGAAAGACTTTCATCTTTTGTCTGCAATACAGAGGGTGATAGTAAAGCACTTACTTCAGAAAGAAGAAACTCTGTTGAAAGATACTTTGAAATGGGAAATCTCTGGCATATCATGCGAGAAGAATACGACTCGCTTATGAGCGTTATCGAAAACAGAAAGAATTATAATGCCGAAAAATCCACTGTTGATAACACCGCTTTCGAGGCTGTTCTTTCAAGCGATAAGATTGATGATTTATATGAAAAGATAATAGAAGAAACTGTCTCTGATAAGAATTTTTCAGAGATAAAAGCTTTTGCAAAGTCTGTAATTTCTTCAATCAAATATGATGAAGAAACCAAAGAACGTATTTTGAAAGAACGTCTTAACGGAATAATTTTAGAAAGAAATTCATCTGATAATATAGAAGAAATCGAATCGCTTACTGCAAAATACGAGGCTCTTTGTGAATATCTTTCAAAAGATGTAAATTCTTCGGTTCTCGGAAATATTCATGCTTTAAGAGATGAAGTAAATGCACTTTACGCTGAAGCTGAACAGAGAACAATGGGCGAATATATAACCGATTCTATGAGAGATATTATGGAACGCATAGGTTATGATATAATAGGAAGCAATACCGTTTCAACACCAAAACATACAACTCAGAAGGATTATTATGAATTCAGCGAAAGTTCGGTTATAAATGTTTCTTCAAACGAAGAAGGCTCTGTTCTTTTTGAGGTTTTGGGAAAATCCGAATCCGGCGAAATTTCACCCGCTGAAAAGAGGGCAGTAAAAGACGATATGGATAAATTCTGTCCCGATTATGATAAGGTCAAAGCACTTCTTTCAGAATACGACCTTTCAGTTACCGATGAGCGTACATGTGAGGCAGACGAAAGATATGTAAGAGCGGTGTCAGAAGAATTCTTGTCAAAGACCGAAAAACGAAGAGCAAAAAAATCAAGGAGAATGACATACGATGAGTAGAGAAGTCAGAATATGTGAAAACTGCGGTGCTAAAAATACTATCGACAAACTCGAATGTGAAGCTTGTGGATACGATCTCAGTTTTATAGCCCCTGTTATAATTGAAGATAATAAGGGTGCTAAATGGAAGATAACTTCAACAGGCGGAAGTGTTTCAGAACTCATTTTCGGCGGAGAAACAATAGGCAGAGAAGGAGATATTCTTTCTGATTATGTAAACGACAGCGATTATATCAGCCGTAAACATGCAAGATTTGATGTAAATGATGATAAAATTTTTGTTACCGATTTCAGCACAAACGGAACAACAATAAACGGCGTTAAAATCGAAAAAAATAAGATGACCGAAATAAATCCCGGTGATGAAGTTGCTTTTGCCGATATGGCTTTTTTAGTTGAAAATGCAGATTGACAGAATATATTATCCCGTTAAAACATTGGGGTACGGAAAAAGAATGGGTATCTGGACGATAGGTTGCAGAAGAAAATGTAAAAATTGTTCTAATCCTGAACTCTGGGAAGAAAATCCTGATAAGGATATTCCCATAGAAACGATAATAGGTATTATAGAAAAATACAAGGATAAAACCGACGGTATAACTATAACGGGGGGAGAGCCTTTTCTTCAGCCCGATGAACTTCTTTCTCTTGTTGAAAAAATAAGAAAAGCAGGAATATCAGATATTCTTATCTATACAGGTTTTTCTTTCGAAGAACTTTCAGAAAATCCTGTTACAAAGAAAATCCTTGACCTTTCCGGTGCTGTTGTTGACGGCGAATATATTGATGAACTCAATAACAATAAAGGAATTAAAGGTTCTGATAATCAACGCCTTTTTGTTATAGATAAATCACTCGGTGAGAGATATAAAGACTTTGAAACATCAAAAAGACAGAGCGAAATCATAAACAATGGCGGAAAGATATGGTCAATAGGAATACCTATGAAAAAATAAAACCATACCCGATTATTTTCGGGTATGGTTTTTGTTATTCTTGTTCTGTATTTTCTGAAACCGACTTTTTATAATCTGATATTATTCTTTCATTCATTATATCAAGCGGAAGATATCCGTTTTTCAATACACATCTGTTGAATGTGATTTCATCAAAATTTCTTCCATAAGTTGATTTTAAGTTTTCTTTTGCTGATGTTATTTCATGGAAACAAAGATATTCTTTCATAGATGAAAAAGGTTTCTGAACAGCAAGGTTATAGTAATATTCCGCCAAGGGAACAGAAAGGTTATGTTCTCTGAAGAAATTATCAACTTCGGTTTCGCCCCAACCCTCATAGTTAACGCCCATATCAACTCTAGCTATAATCATAACCCAGAAAATATAATTTGAATTCATAAGCTCCTGAGAGGGTGTGTTGCCATAGATAAGTGTGTTCATCTCATATTGTGCATACATATCCCAACCATCAGCAAAACTTTCGTTTTTAAATGATTTTCTCGAAGTGTCAGAAAGATAACTTTCATAAACAAAATCTCTGTAAGCACCACCGGGGAAAAATCCAACAGATATATAATCCATAGTTTCGTTTATGGGATAAACTGTGCTGATTTTAACTTTTGTGGGTTTTCTTTCGTCTGCCATAACGGGAAGCTTTAAAATAGATGTGTATTCAGCTTCGGGAACAAATTTTTCTAAATCAGGAAAATTCTTTTCTGCTTTTTTAATATAATCGGGAAGTATTTCTTCAACAGAAGAATAAGGTATTGTTATCCCGAAATTATCCTCATAAAAAGTTTCGGGGAAAGATGATGCTGTTGAAAGAAAAATCCCTTCATAATAGTATAGGTCGTTATCGAGATTTTTTATTATTTCATCGGGATTTATTTCTTTTCCGTAGAAAGAAGAAATTCTATAAGCATAGTATTCTTTTCCTGAAGGAAGAGAAGATAAACCGCCCGTTGTTCTTGTCGGAAGCTTTTTGATTTCTCTTGCAAGCTTTTTATAAGCGGGAACAAAAACTTCTTTTGTAAGTCTGTTGTGTTCTGATATAAGGTCTTTTTTTTCTGTTTCCGTAATACCTATGTTTTTGAGCTTTTTTTCAAATGCCGACATTATTCTTTCAGGACTTTCCGCTATTGATATACAATCAGAAACTATCATTTCATAATCGTTTATATGGCTTACAATTCCTGCTTCCAAGCGTTTCTTTTCATATGCAATAACGCTGTCAGTGTATTCTTTAACATCTTCATAAAGCGAAAGATATTTTTTTGCGTCATTTATATCCTTTATCTCAAAATCGCAAAGTGAATTCACAAGTGAAATATGAACTCCGTTTTCAGAAGAGAGAATATCGTCGTATAGAATATAGTCAGAACCTGATTTTTTCAAGGCATATTCTCTTTTAAGAATATCATATAAAAGTTTCTCATCTTCTGAAAGAGAACTATATTCAAATTCCGAAAGTGCAGAAAGTCTGTCTGAATATTCTTTTTTAATAATGCTTGATACGGGGATTTCCTGTTTTTTCAGTTCGAAAAATTCTTCTCCCGTTTCTTCGTTTTTAATTACTGTGTAAAAAGAAGTGCCTTCTTTCTTTATTTCGTTTTTCGCAAATTCAGAAAAACTGATTCCTTCATCGGCAGAACAGGAAGAAAGAAGTAAAGCTGATAATAAAATAAATGGAAGTATCTTTTTCATATAAATCTCCTGACAAAAATATCAGATAAAGTATAACATATATTGTGCAGATTTTCAATAGACAAACATCTTATCGTTAAGTTAAAATAACATCAAGAGGTGATTTTTAAATGTATCTTACATTATCAGATTATATAGTGCTGGGTGTTTTGGCTATAGGTATAATATCAGCGATTGTTCTTATGATAAAAGAAAACGCTTCAGAAACACAGCCCGAAAACAAAGAAGAAACCAAGTAAAATAGCGATGTAAAAAGATTTTTACATATAAAATTTTCGTTTGTAAAAGCTTTTTGCTAGACAGTTTTTAAAAATTTCGTTATATTGATGTTGTTCCCGAAAGGAGAACAAAAACAAAAGGGGTGAAGACAGATGGAAATAAGCACACTTATAAAAAAATCAAGAAATGAGTCGGGACTTACCCAAGAACAAGCGGCCGAAAGTCTTGGTGTCAGCAGACAGACTATTTCAAACTGGGAAAACGGAAAATCCTATCCTGATATTATAAGTGTTATTAAAATGAGCGATTTATATTCCGTCAGTCTTGATTATCTCTTAAAGGAGGAAACATCATTGAACGGAACTTATAAGGAATATCTCGAAGAAAGCACAAACACAGTAAAAAGCAGAGAAAGACTCGCTAAAACAATTCTCATCATAGGAACTCTTTTGATATGGACATTATGTTCATTAGCACCCATGTATATCCAGAATATATACTTAGCACAGATAGCCCATGATATTATCCCGATAACATTCTTTTTCTCATCTGCGATAATGGGAGCGAGGGATTATTTCGGAAAATTCAAGTGGATAGCAGTTCTTATTTTTGGATTACTGTATTTCTGCGTCGGAACAGTTGATGAGCTTGCGGTAAACGGAGAATTTTACAGAACAGTCATCTGGGGCAATCCTATAAATCTCTTTATAGGAGCGTCGGTGTCGATAGCAGGTATTGCAATAGGAACACTTATCCATAGAAAGAAAACAGCATAAAATAAAAAGGGTATCGATTTCGATACCCTTATATTTTTATTCGGAAATAACTCTGTTTCTTCCGCCTTCTTTTGCTTTGTAAAGTCTTTCGTCGGCGATTTTTATGTTTTCTTCAACAGGATTATCCATATCAAGAACAGTAAGCCCGAAACTCATGGTAACCTTTATGTTAAGGTTTTCAAAATGACAAACAGATTCCATAACAGAAGTTCTGAGTCTTTCGGCAATATCAATAGCCTGTTCCTTGTTTGTATCGGGAAGAACAACTAAAAATTCTTCTCCGCCCCAACGATATATACCATCGCCGGGTCTTGCATTAGCTCTGAATATAGATGAAACATGGCGAAGAACAGCATCTCCTGCGTTATGACCATATGTATCGTTTACTTTCTTGAAGAAGTCAATATCACAGATGATAAGAGATACACTTCTGTCAGCGCTTGTATCTGTGAGGATTTCTTCATAAACCTTTGTATAGTCACTGTAAAATCCTGCTCTGTTTTTAAGTTCAGTAAGTTTGTCGTGTAAAGAATCTTCAAGGAAACTGTCGGATTCAAGTGTTATTCCGCATATAAATGCCGCGAGTGAAAGTCTCTTAACGTCTTCTTCAATATCAAAACCTTTTCCCGAAAGCTTGTTTATCGCCTGATAAGCACCAATGAATTCGCCCTTACAGTTTGAAATAGGCATAACGAGGATAGAATTTGTTACATATCCTGTTTTCTTATCAACCGATGAGTTGAAATCAGGGCAGTTATATGGGTCGTTTGTAATAATAGCACGTTTTTCCATAAGGGCCTTACCAACAAGCCCGGTTCCTTCAGGAATAGTTATTCTTCCTTCACCGACAGCAGCAGTTGTCCATAAGGTGTGGTTTCTTTTATCCCATTTCCAGAAACTTGCTCTGTCAGCATCGACAAGAGTTCTGCCAAGGTCTGTAAGAAGACGATAAATCTCAGCATGGTCATTTGAAGAGTCATTGTCTGATTTAGACATCTCTTTATAAAGATTTTGTGTTATAGAGAAAAAATTATCAAGAATAGCATCTGATGAGTGCTTGTTTTCCATATTTATCCCTCACATAATATTTTAATTTCCAATATTATATCATGTATTCAATAATTTGTAAACAGAATTTTAAAAAAAATTAACATTTTTAATAAATTGTAAACAAAATTTTAAAAAATATAGTGACAAACCCGAAAAAATGTGATATAATTATCTTCGGTAAGAGAAAATATGGTAAAAAAGAGGAGAGTTTCAGATGAAGAAAAAATCGACTATGATGTATATTTCGGGATTTGTTATTGCTTTTGCTGTAACTTTCCTTGTCGGATTTTCTGATATTTTGTATTCTTTCGATTCTCTTCTCCGCGATAAACTCTATCAGCAACCAAGAGGAATAAACAACAAAATCAAGATTATCGCGATAGATGACAGAACTTTACAGGAACTCGGCCCTTTCAATACATGGGACAGAACAATTTATGCCGATGTTATAAACGCTCTTGGTGATTATCCTGCTGTTATCGGTCTTGACGTAATGATTTTCGGTGAAACCGATGAAATTTCTGATAATGCGATTAAAGAAGCCTGTGAAAACAGCGGAAAAGTCGTTGCGGGGTCTTACATAAATTATACAAGTGTATATAAAACAACAGAAGATGGAAAACCTTATATCGACCATTTTAATATATCCGAAATAGAACAGCCCATTATAGAAGACTATGCTATAACAGGGTTTGTAAATGCAACCGCCGATGAAGACGGTATTGTTCGTTCTGCTTTTGTTACAACCGATTTTAACGGAAAAACATACGGCAGTTTTTCGCACGAAATATACTCTCTCTATTGTCAGAACACAGGGAATACAATGACTACTCCGAAGTACGATAAAAACGGCAGAATGTGGATAAACTATGCCGGTCGTCCTTATGATTACGAACATATATCTCTTTGTGATGTTATTTCAGGAAAGGTTGACCCGAAAATCTTTACCGGTTGTATCGTTATGGTCGGTGCTTATGCAACAGGACTTCAGGACCAGTTTTCAGTTCCTAACAGCGCAGACCAGATGTTTGGAGTTGAAATTCATGCAAATATAGTTCAGGCTTTGCTTGATGAAAAATGTCCCGTTCCCGCAAACCGTCCTCTCGCTGCATTTTTAAGCGGACTTATAGCAGCGGCGGTTTACTTTGTTTCAAGAAAATTCAGACTTGCTATTTCATCAGGCGTTGCATTTGTAGCAGTAGCAGGAAGCGTCATAGGAGGAGTGGTTTTCAATAATATCGGAATATCATTCCCGATTCTCTATGCACCTTTGTTCTCAATTATTTACTACCTTATAAATATTATAAGAAGATATCTTGAAGCTTCGGCTGAAAAGAAAAAGATAACAGCGGCATTTAAAAAATATGTAGCGCCCCAGGTAGTTGAAGAAATTGCCAAAACAGGCAACTATCATATAAAACTAGGAGGGGAAAACCGCGATATCGCAGTTCTTTTCGTTGATATCAGAGGTTTCACACCTATGTCTGAAAGCCTCGAACCCGAACAGGTTGTTGATATTCTGAATAGCTATCTTAACCTTACAACAAATTCGATTTTCGATAACGGCGGAACACTTGATAAGTTCATAGGCGACGCTACAATGGCAGTGTTCAATGCTCCTTTTGACCTTGACGATTATGTTTTCAGGGCTGTAAAAACCGCTAAAGCCATAGTTGACGGCGGAAACGCGATAGAAAGTCAGTTCCTTGAAAAATACGGAAAATCGGTTAGTTTCGGTGTGGGCGTAAACTGTGGTCCTGCCGTTGTAGGAAACATCGGTTGTGACTTCAGAATGGACTATACCGCAATCGGAGATACAGTAAATACCGCCGCAAGACTCGAATCAAATGCAAAACGTGGTCAGGTTTTACTCAGCGAATATGTTTATGAAAAGGTAAAGGACAGAATAACTGTCGAAGAAATAGGCGAAATTCCACTTAAGGGAAAATCAAAGGGAGTTTTTGTTTACTCTCTCGTAGATATAAACGAAGAAGAAAAATCCGATAAGGAGGGCTGATATGCGGAACTTTCTCATAATCCCCAGAGTAAATAATCTTGATGAAAGTTTGAAACTTGCCGAAGAATATGGCTTCGGATTTGAATATAATGATTTTTTTGTTCCTGATATAATGGATGATAAAGAGAAGAAAAAAGAAATTATATCAACTTATAAATCTGTAAAACTTCCGGCTTATAATACAATGCATGGTGCTTTTTTCGATGTAATTATTTTCAGTGAAGATAGAAAAATCTGTGAAGTTGCTGATTACAGAATAAGAGAAAGCATAGAAACAGCACTTGAAATAGACGCAAAGGGAGTGGTTTTTCATACAAACCATACTCCTATGCTTAAATCGGATTTTTATATAAGCGGTTGGCTTGATAAAAACAGCGAATACTGGTCGCATATATGCGATGAATATAAAGATATAGATATCTATATCGAAAACATGTTTGATGATACCCCGATGATGCTGAAAAAACTTTCAGAAAATCTTTCTGATAAAAAGAATTTCGGCGTATGCCTTGATTATGCACATGCCCATGTTTTCGGAGATAATGCAGATGATTTTGTAAAAGAACTTTCTTCTTTTACCAAGCATATACATATCAATGATAACGACCTTGAAGCAGACCTTCATCTTGCTGTAGGCGACGGTAAGATTGACTGGAATATCTTTAAAAAATGTTTTGAAGATAGTTTTGAAAATGTAAAAAGTGTTCTTATAGAAACATCAGATATAAATTATCAGAGAAAATCAGCAGAATACCTCAAAACTCTTGGCATATTAAATTAAGGAGGAATTTTCTTGGCAATTAAAGAATTTCTTGCGGCAATGACTTTAAAAGCAAAAGTAATAGCAGTGTCTACAGCGGTTCTTGTAACAGGAACAATCGGAACGATAGTAGGTATTGCCGTTGCCAAAGAAGACGAATACCGAGTTGTAAAAGTTTTTGAAATGACCGGTGAAGCAACAGTTGAAAGAGACGGAACAGGTGAACTTTCTGCTTATGTAGGAATGAACCTTGAAAACGGAGACGTTCTTACAGTAGCAGAAGACAGCACACTCAGAATATCAATGGATAACGACAAATATGTCCTTCTTGATGGCGGAACTGTTCTTAAACTCAACGCAACAGGAACATCTTCAGACAGTAAGACGAAAATCGAATTAATGCGTGGCGAAATCCTTAACGAAATAACAAAACCACTTTCGTCGAATTCATCCTATGAAGTTGCAACTCCTAAGGCTACAATGGCAGTAAGAGGAACGAGCTTTGTAGTCAAGGTTGAAGAAGATAGTGAGGGCGGATACATAACAAATCAGCAGACTTTACAGGGTAAAGTTGAAATCGAACTTTTATCTCCCGAAGGAAAGAAAACAGGCAAAAAAGTAATTGTCAGCGAAGACAAGAGCGTTACAATCGCTACAACTCCTAACGAAGAAAGCGGAAATTCAGCAGAGATTGACGGAACATCATTCTTTGTAATAGAAGATATAAATGGTGATTTCATTGTTGTTTCCGACCCTGAAGAAGCAGTTCAAGAAATAGATTATACAACGATTTCCGATAATATAAAGGAAATAGCAATCTATTCAGACGATACAAGACTTATGGTTCTTGATGAAGTTGTTGCAAGAAAGATAAGAGAAAATCTTGATATTGAACCAAAAGTAACAACAACCCCCGCAGAAACTATTGTTCCCGAAGAAACAGTAGTTCCCGAGGTTACAACAGTTCCCGAGGAAACAACACCTGAAGTAACAACCGTTCCTGAAGAAACAACACTTCCTGAGGAAACAACAGTTACAGAACAGATTCCTGCTCAGGAAGTAACAACCGTTCCCGAAGAAACTACAACAGAAGAAACAACAACTTCTGAAACCGAAGAAACAGAAGAAGCAGGCGGTGGTGGCGGTTCTTCAACAGAAGAACCCGAAGAAGAAGTTGCTGAATACAGAGTTGAATTTGTATATAACGACGTTGTTAAAAAAGTAGTCAAAGTTGAAGAAGGTGATGTGATTTCTCCGTCTGATGCTCCTACAGTTACTCAGCTCGGTCTTGATTCAGAAAATTATTATGTAACATGGAGAATAGACGGAACAGAATTCAAATCTTCATATATTGTAACAGAAGATATTGAAGTAGTAGCAGATGTCGGATCATACAACATCATCACATTCCAGCATATCAATAACGAAACAGATGTCTATAAATCAAAATGGGGACAATCGCTCAGTCAGGCCGGTATAACACCTCCTGCTATCAAGGGCGTTTCCGGAGGATGCACTGCAAAATGGATATATAATAATGCTGTTATTAATGTGAATATGAGCCTCAGCGGAAACTATACCTTCACAGCACGTGAATATGTTACAATAACATTCAAGAAAATGGATGGATCTGTTCTTGATACATATGAAGTAAGAAAAGATGCATCAATAGGAACACTTCCTTCAATCCCGACAGAAACCGGATATAAGGCGACATCATGGTGCGACAGTGAAGGAAATACGGTTTCGTCTTCAAGCACTTTTGAAACATCAACAACACTCACTCCGAATTATTCTGCCCTTGAATATGTTACAATAAAGTTTATTGATTTCAATGACGGAGAGATAGCATCATATGAAATCGAAAAGGGTAACAGTATTGCATCGGTTGATGGAACTGTTCCCGAAATACCAACAGTTGATGGATATTCAGCAACAAAATGGATAGGTGCTGACGGAACAGACTATGGCAATATTACGGCTTCTTCAACATTCGCTAATTCATATACATTCAAGCCGAATTATACCGCAATTAATATCACGATAAAATTCCTTGATGAAAATGGAAACCAGCTCGGCTCATATACTATCCAGCAGAATACTACGCTTTCTGATATTCCTGTAGCGCCTGACAAATCAGGATACGAGTTTGTTGGTTGGCGCGATGAAATCGGAAATATTGTTGACAGTATCACCACAAATACTTCTTTCTCAACGAATAAGACATTTACTGCTGAGTATGAAAAAACATATACAATATCTTACTCGATAACAGGTGCTTATTTTTTTACAGAAAATGGTGATAAAAGCATAGAAACTACTAAGTCATATAATGAAACTATTAAAATTACAGTTTTGGAAAGAAGTAATATAGGAACACAGATTAGATATACACCTGTACTCTCAGGAGTAAGTTTTTCTTGTAACGGAACTGAAGTAGCTACAGTCAGTGAAGCTATCGCTGCGATACCCGGATACACTGATGGAAATCCGATATCAATAGAGGTTATTGTTTCTTAAAATCTGATTAAACAAAAAATACCGAAGCTTAAAGCTTCGGTATTTTTATTTTATTTTTTCTTCTTTTTAATAACTTTTATAAATCCCTTATAACATTCAAAACTCTTTTCGGTTTCATTCTTTTCTGCGGGAATTTTTCCGTAACAAACCTTTTCTGTCAGTTTTGTAACGGGAGAAATATCATATCCGAATTTTTCGTTTGCAAGAACGCATAGTTCAACAGTAGAATAAGCCTCGGTGTTTTCACCCGATTTTTTTCCTAAAAGTTTTGATGTTCTTCTGTAAAGTCTTACTATCTTCTTTTCGCCCTTTGAAAGTGAGAAGATAAGTCTGAAAAATCCTTCTCTTATCGCAGGCATAAAGATAATAATCATTATCGCAAGTATAACGCCGACGCCTGAAAGAACGAATACAACCCACATCGTTTCAACAGGGTCAATATTCTGTTCGGTTCCGCCTATAATATCATCGGTTTCATCTGATGCAGGGGTAGAGTCAAAGGTCATCCAACCATATCCCGAAATATAGATTTCAGCCCAGGCGTGTCCGTGCTTATCTCTTACTGCATAATATCCATCGGTCATAGGTTCAGTCATCAAAAATCCGGTTGTGTATCTTGCGGGAAGATCAGCAGCTCTTGCAAGAAGAACAGTTGCT
>CALGTU010000052.1 GCA_937901465.1 uncultured Clostridia bacterium
GAACAGATGTGTGAATCTGAGGATGAAGGCGGATTACAAGTGCATACTCTTCGCCAAGCTCTCTGTTGAATTTTTCAATGTCAAAATTTTCAAGTATTTTTTCTGTATATATCTGAGGTTTTGATGTTGCAACGCAAAGTTTCGTTCCATCATCATAAAACCTTTTAAGAAGTTCTTTTACACCATCATAAATAAGATTTTCATATATTCCTTTTTCTGAATATCTTTTTCGAAACACATTTGTTATTTCAAAAGATTTTTCTTCAGAAAAACCATAAAACTCCCGAAAAGCAAGGTGTGCAGGTGGCCCCAAGAACATTCCGAGATTATCTGTATTCTCATCTATCCCATAGCAAGAAAGAGCATATTGTATAGATTTTAATATCCCCTCTTTTGAGTCAGTAAGTGTACCATCAAGGTCAAACAAAATAGTTTTCATATATTTTCACCCACGAATATTTTATCACTCATACTCTTGAAATGCAATAGATAATATGATAAAATATTGTCAATAACATTAATTGAAAGGACGTTATGAAAAATGACTTACAAAGAAAGTTTTATTAAATTCATGGTAGAATGTGGAGTTCTCACGTTCGGAGATTTCACTCTCAAGAGCGGAAGAAAAGCTCCTTACTTTATCAACACAGGAAATTATAACACAGGTAAACAGCTTGCAAAGCTCGGAGAATTCTATGCTGAATGTATAAAAGAAAACAATATCGATGTTGAAACACTTTTTGGTCCCGCTTATAAAGGTATACCGCTCGCTGTGGCATGTGCTGCCGCTCTTTACAATAAGTATGACACAGAAGTAAATTACTGCTTCGACAGAAAAGAAGCAAAAGACCACGGCGAAGGTGGAGTTATCGTAGGAAAGAAACTTACAGACAGTGAAAAAGTTGTTATCATTGAAGATGTTATCACAGCAGGTACTGCTATCAGACAGGTTCTTCCTGTTCTTAAAGCTGCTGCCGATGTAAATATTACAGGAATGGTTATTTCTGTTGACAGAATGGAAAAAGGTCAGGGTGAATATTCTGCCGTTCAGGAAGTTTATAACGAATTCGGAATCAAAATCTATCCTATCGTTACAGTAAACGATATTATCGACGCTATCAGAAATGGCATCGTTGAGGGTAAAGAATATCTTGATAAGATGCTTGAATACAGAAAAACATACGGTGTTGAATAATAAAATCTTTTCAGATTGTGAGTGATAAAAGTGTATTCATCAGAATATTGTGATGTGAATTACAACGAAAAGCATAATGTTGTATTCGTCAAATGGAAAAAATTCTGTTGTAATGATGATTACAGAAATCCTTTGTTACATGCTCTTGAAATCATCAACGAACACAAATGCAACTATGTTGCCGACACAAGAACAGGATTTGAAAACATCCCTGAAGATACAAAGTGGGTCGCTGATTATTTCATGCCTAAGGCTGTTGAATATGGTTGTAAATGTATCTATTTCATAATAGATGCAAGCAATTCACTCAAAGAAGAACTCGAAGGACAAGCATCTGATTCTTCAGATTTAATAGAATTCAGATATATTTACAGTCTCGAAGAAATATAATATAACAAAACAAGCGTCTGCGAAATGCCGACGCTTGTTTTTATCTCATCTCAACCAAAAATGATATGTATACATTACTTCTCTTAAAACTTTTCCACCTATGTTATCATCAATATACTCATCAGAACAGATAAATCCATTCTTTTCATAGAATTTTCTTGCTCTAAGATTGTCTTCTAATACCCATAAAAGTATTTTATCATAACCCAAAGATTTTAATTCATCGACACATTTTTTCAAAAGATAATTTCCATATCCTTTGCCCATATAATCAGGTAAGAAATATATTGAAACTATTTCTCCATAGTCATTGTATTGTTCCCATCTTGATTTACAGAAACTTGCCGTACCTATTATAACTCCATTTTCAATCAAAACAAGATTGTTCATTCCTTCTCTATTTATCCTATTCGCCCAACGGCCTTTCGGAATACTATCAAGGTAATTCTGTGGAACGATACCCCTATATGCAAACTTCCAACTGTTTTCGTATATATTGCTTATTTCAAACAAATCATCCGCCTGATTTATATATCTGATTTCCATTATAGCACCCCTCTGTAATCTACATTCAGTTCGATCATACCATAAATATCCAGAAAATTCAATCAACAAACAAAAAGCACCTCTGACAAAAATCAGAAGCGCTTTTATTATACTGTAAAATTAATAGTTTTCAGCGTGGATTTCAAAGTAGCTCTGAGGATGAGCACATACAGGGCATACTTCGGGAGATTTCATACCAACAACGATATGTCCGCAGTTGCGACATTCCCAAACCTTAATTTCGCTCTTAGCGAATACTTCCTGCATCTTGACATTCTTAAGAAGAGCACGATATCTTTCCTCGTGATGCTTTTCAATTTCACCAACCATACGGAATTTAGCAGCAAGTTCTGTAAATCCTTCTTCTTCGGCTGTCTTAGCGAATTCTTCGTACATATCTGTCCATTCATAGTTTTCGCCATCAGCAGCAGCTTCAAGATTCTGAGCTGTATCACCTATGCCGTTAAGTTCCTTAAACCACATCTTAGCGTGTTCTTTTTCGTTATCAGCTGTTTTAAGGAAGAGAGCAGCGATCTGTTCAAATCCTTCCTTCTTAGCCTTTGAAGCGAAGTATGTGTATTTATTTCTTGCCTGAGATTCGCCAGCAAATGCAGCTTCAAGATTCTTTTCAGTTTTTGTTCCTGCGTATTTCGACTTTTCAGCAACTGCTTCTACCTTATCAGAATTGCACTTAGGACAAGTTGTAGCATTATTCGCCTCAAAAACTTCTCCGCATACTAAACATTTGTACTTTGCCATAATTAAATCATCCTTTCATTACAAATTTGCAGAAATATTCATCTTCTGCAATTTAAAATATTATATCATATTTATTGCAAAATGTAAAGATATTTTTTAGAATTCTGCTACAAATCACAACATATTTTACATATCATATTTTATCCCGATTATGTAAAATAATACATATATTTTATTGACTTCTCCTTTAGTAACTGTTATAATTTTGAAAAGAAGTTAATAAAGGTGGATTTTTAATGATAATAGAACATATAGCAATGTATGTAAACGATTTAGAAGCAACAAGAGATTTTTTTATAAAATACTTCAATGCAAAATCGAATGATGGCTATCACAATAAATCCACAGAACTCCGTTCTTATTTTCTAAGTTTTGGCAGTGGTGCAAGACTTGAGATTATGAACAGACCTAAACTAAAAGATGATGAAAAATCACTCACAAGAATAGGTTATTCTCATATTGCTTTCAGTTTAGGAAGCAAGTCAGCTGTCGATAAACTTACAGAAAAACTCAAAAATGATGGATATGATGTAATTAGTGGTCCCCGAACAACAGGTGATGGATATTATGAAAGTTGTATAGTAGGAATCGAAGGAAATCAGATCGAAATAACAGAATAACGAAAACAAGCGTATATAAATTATACGCTTGTTTTTTCTTTTATATAATCAATAACATCTTCACTTATAAAATAATCTTCATGATTAATACTATTGAAAATTTTCAGTTCTGAATTATCAAAGCATTCCACTACTTTTTCTTGTAAAGAAACATCTAAAGTAGTATCTGCGTCAGAACTTATAACATACACAGGGCACGAAATTCCCTTTGCATATTCATATGTTTTTATATTGTTTGAAATAAAAATTTTGAGCGGTCCCCAGAAAACAGGAATCATTTTGTTATACAAATCAGAAATATCACGATAGCCTGCCGCCAAAACAAGACCTTCTGTTTCTCTTACACTCGCAAGATACGCAGCAATTCCTGTTCCATAACTATGACCCATAATTACAATTTTAGATTTCGGATACTCTTTTTTCACCCAGTCGTACATTTCAACAGCAGTTTGTTGCATAGTTTTAAGATTAATCCTACCTTTGCTATCCTGAGTCCCATAATAATCAGCTGATATGAATGGACAACCGAACTTTCCCGAATATGCAGCAACAGAATTATATGCAATATAGCCCGAACCGCCAAAAAAAAGAATAACATTATCAGAAGACTTATCAAGATTATATCCATATCCTGTCAATTTATCATTAAATTGAATAAATTGCGGTTGATAAGATACTTTGTCTGTCTTTTTAACGTTTTTGTAAAAAGAATAGCTTACCGTCTGCATAACAAAATTGCAAAAAAATTCTATTATCAGAAACCACATCAATATTTTCAGAATAATTCTGATTATTTCCATAACATTTTCTCTTTTCAAAATTATATTTCCCTTTGAATAAATTCTACAAGGTTATTTTATCATATCAATATACAAATTTCAATATAATTAAAAATTGCTTCTGACAAATATGTCAGAAGCAATTTTATATGTATTAATTACATTTCAACAATAACACCTGTAAGGTTAGCACCGGCACCGATTGCGTTGCTTTCGTCTGTATCGATATGCATTGCTCTCGCAAACTTATCTGATACACGGCAAACAACATCACCAAGAACTGCTTTTCTTTCAGGAGTATCAATCTTAACCCATACAACATCCTTATCCTTAACGCCGAGTTCTTCAGCATCAGCAGGTGTAAGGTGGATGTGTCTCTTGGCAACAATAACGCCTTCTGAAATTTCTACTTCTCCGCAAGGTCCTACGAGTTTGCAGGGTGCTGAGCCAGCAACATCTCCACTTTCTCTGATAGGCGCTGAAAGGCCGATTGAACGAGCATCTGTAGCAGAAAGTTCAACCTGTGTAGCAGGTCTTACAGGTCCTAAAATAGAAACATTAGGGAGTTCCTTCTTAGGTCCTACAACCGTTACTCTTTCTTCGCAAGCAAACTGTCCGGGCTGAGAAAGGTCTTTCTTATGAGTAAGAGTTGCTCCTTTTCCGAAAAGTGTTTCCAACGCTTCCTGTGAAACATGAACATGTCTTGCAGATGTTTCAACAATAAATTCCTTTGACATAGCAAAAGCCTCCTAAATATTTTTATCAATTTACATTTTACTACTTTTGAAAACAAAATGCAAGCCTTTTTGTATAGTAGCAAATTATTTGAATATACATAAGATGAAACATAAGAATTATATCTGCAATAAAACAACCTGAATAAGATATAATATTTTGTTTTGTGGAGGTAAAATCTATGAACTGCTATTTTTTGGGAGGAGTAACTTCTGAAGGATTTAAAACAGATTTTGATGAAACAATATATTCAGAAAACAAATTCACTTACATACTAAAAGGTGGTCCGGGAACCGGAAAATCAACTATAATGAAAAAAATTGCAGAGATTTTTTCCGATGTTGATAATATCGATTTATATTATTGCTCAAGCGACGAAAACTCTCTTGATGCAGTTGTATTGAATCAAAAAGGAGTTGTAATAGTAGACGGAACATCTCCCCATGTGTTTGATCCTTTATATCCAGGAATAAAACAGACTATAATACATTTAGGAGATTTCTGGAACGCAGACACTCTGAAAAAAAGTGAAGAAGATATAATAGTTGCCACAAAAGAAAATTCCGAATGGCATAAACGATGCAGAAGATATATAACAGCTTTGTCTTCAATAAATTCAGATATATACTCAATAGGGATGTCTTCACTCAATAAAAATAAATTATCTGGATTTATAGAAAGATTTGTAAAAAAGAATATTCCGGATAAAAAATCGGATGCAGGTAAAGTATCGTTTAAAAAATATTCGGTAATGACACAAAACGGGTATATTTCTCAGGAAATATCATATAAAAACAAATTCTTTTTATGCGATGATTTATTTGCAGGTTCTGACTTTATGTTGAGAAAATTAGAAAAATGTATTACCGATAGAGGATATAACATTATAGTAAGCAAATGTGAACTCTGTAACAACGTATTATACGAACATATAGCTATTCCCGAACTTGATATGGCACTTATTTCTTCTACACCACTTAACAAAACAGAACCCAATGCCACAAAAATAAATTTTTCAAGATTTTATTTTCATAATAAAGTTTCTGAAAAGAAAGAACGCCTTGCCTTTTCTAAAAAAGCACTATCAAATATGGCAGATGAAGCTGCTAAATGTATGAAAAAAGCAAAGGAAATTCACGATGAACTTGAAAATTTCTATATTTCTGCTGTTGATTTCGAAAAAATCAATAAACTTACTGATAAATTGATAAAGGAAATCAAAAAAAGATAGCAAAAATTTATATAAAAATAACTCGTGAAGTACCTTCTCCACGAGTTATTTTTATATCTTTATAATTTATACTATTTATCATAATACGATATTTCAATTTTATTTCCATCCAAATCCTCAATAGCAAAACACTTATAATTATCTTTTGAGTCAGGAATCGCCTCAGGTTCATACAATATTTTAGCATTTAATTCCATACATTTTTTATATGCACCTTCTATATCGTCTGTATATAAACCTAAAACACCGTTATTACCTTTTATTTGCTTACTCCCTGTTGCCTCTTTGCTGATTATCCCGAAATAAATCTGATTGTTTTCATTTTTCCAATCAGCCCATCTGTCATCTGTTATATTAGTCGGTTTCTCACCTAATAATTCAGTATAAAATGCTATAGATTCTTCTATATTATCTACAACAAAATAAAAATTATCAATTTTCATAGCATATCTCCAATCTTTTATTTATTAAGGCACTCCAGAATAGGTTTAATATATTTTTTATCAGAAATATCATAAGATGACGAAATCATCTTGATCATATTTTCCTCTTCAGGAGTTTTATCCTTTTTCGATTTCAGCATATTAGTAAACATTTTCATCATAATCTTTGAAGATGCTGACATTTTTTCGTAATTGAATCCACCCTGACAATAAAAAACATCAACTTTCTTCTCACTATCCTTAAAAGCATTCTTGAGAAAAACATCTATATTTGGATTATCCTCAGGACTTCCGCCAACGCAGAATGCTATAAGTTTCTTATCGGTCCATTTATTGATATTTCCTTTAAACCAACCGATTTTGCTTATACTTCCTGCACAAGCCCAGCCACCATAAACAATAGCATCATATTCATCAAGATTTTTCTTTTTCGCTTCTTTTAATTCAAAGCAATCTGCACCACTTTCTTCTGCTATCCATTCTGCATAACGCTTTGTAAAACCTGTTTGGGAATTATAAATTACAACTGTTTTCATTTTTTGAAATCCTCCTCGATATTTTTAAGATTGTCTTCTATTTTTGATATTAAACTATAAACTATTTTTGCTTCTTCTTCAGAAACGCCATCGTATAGGCGTTTCATAAATTCGGTTTCCTTCTGAATATATTTCCCTGCAATTTGTTTCGTTTTTTCTGTAAGATACACAGGTCTTTTACGCTTATCCTTTTCATCCTGACCAAAATAAATCATTTCTTTTTTCTCTAAACTCGAAAGAATTTCTTTAACATTCTGCCTTGTTGTTCCCATTGTTTTTGCAAGTTCATTGGCTGTCGGCGCTTCGTCTGGATAAAGATTCATACAAGCAAGTAAGAAAAACTGTTTACAGGTTATTTCTTCGTAAAACATATCCCCTACCGTCTGAAGTCTGTTATTAAAAGCGAAAAACAGCCCAAACAATGCATATTTAGCGTCCATCATATTTATAACTTCATTAGCATTCATTTTATCACCTCTTAAAAATGCCGGGTTGTTAAATTATAAAAGCAAACGCAAGTGCGTTTGTAACGTCGCAAGACGCAGTTTTTCAA
>CALGTU010000053.1 GCA_937901465.1 uncultured Clostridia bacterium
TCGTCTGCTGAGAGCACAAAAAAAGAGGTAAGAAGCAAAGTAAAAACAGTTTTCTTCATAGTTATCTTCCTGAATTTGGTTGTGAGCTGTTTTTGACGGACGGAAAAGAAGTTACCGAATTTGTGCTTGATTATCTTTCAAAAGATAAGCTGACAATCCTCGGACATTCTTGGGGCAGTATTTTCGGTGCTAATTTAGTACTCGAATATCCCGAGTATTACGAGTGTTTCATCGGAACAGGTCAGCTTATTGATTATTTAGATAATGAAAAAGCTTTCATTCAGGAGGCTTTAAAATGGGCTGAAAACGATAGTGAAATGCTAAGTTTGATTAACAGTTTGAACCCCGAGAATCCTACCATTGATTATTTCAACGAGCGAAATAGAATTATGAATAAGTATGGCTATGGAATGATGGTAAACGGAGCTGATTATAATCTGATTACAACCATTATTTTTAATCCAAATTATTCATTTTTAGATTGGATGAAGTATCTCGACATCGATATGAGTGTTTATTATGACTTTTTAGCTTCGGAGGAATTTTTTGACTTTTCATTAAAAGGCAAAACTGAATATGAAGTGCCATACTATAACATAAATGGAGATAAGGATTATCAAACAAACTATAAGATAGCACAAGATTATTATGAACAAGTAGAAGCACCATATAAACAGATGTTTATAATGGAAAATATGACACACGGTTTATTAGAATCTGATTCAGAAGGTTTTTCCAAAATTGTTCATCAAATTGCAGAAATTGAAAGAGAATGACAAATTCCAATTTGTCGAACAGTTCAATATGTACCGCCGTATTCGGAGAAATCCGAGTACAGCTTTTTAATTGCTACTATGATTGAACTTCTTGGGTGGATATGGTATAATATAAAAAAATCAGATAAACCGATAAATTTGAAGTTTATAGAGGTAATGTATGAAATATGCAAAGGAAGAGGTAAAAATAGAAGGGGTGAAAACATATATTTTTACCCCTGAAAATGCGAAACTCCTGCTGTCCGACACCAATCTCATGGGGGAATTAAATTTGCCCAATGTTTATGTGGAAGCTTTTCAGTACAACATTGACGTAGCAGAACAACATTTTGATAAACATCTGTTTCCAACGATATTTCTCTACAAAGGTCGTTGGTATTCTTCTCTTTGTATCCAAATTGGTGAAAGCTATACCGATGTAAAATATCATGAAAAATGGCTTTGCCGCAGGTGCTTTGAAACAATAGCCGAACATATTTTAATTCCAGGGGAAGATAACCATATTTTCTTTCCAGTTGGGTGGCATCGCAGATATTCATCTGCCTTTCATTTTATGCGATGTAAAAAATGTGGTGAACGTACAGATAGAGATATGCTGACGGAAGAAGAATTTCAAATAAACATTGAGAGATAATTGCAATTTATAGAGAACCGTAAACTTTCAGTTTTACGCATATTATGAATTTATAACAGCCTTATCCACTATGTGTGTGGATAGGGCTGTTTTTGAGGTTATGGGGCGATTATCTCGCCCCTTTATCTCTGCTTCGGTAAGGTCGGTTGGCGTTCTGCCTGTCAGCTTTTTCCTGATACCGCTGTAGCTTTTCGTGCATGGTTTCGGCTTTTGGAGTGGCTTTGCGTTACTTATGTCATTGACTTGATATGTCAGCCGTGCTATAATTAACAGACCGATAAATTTGAAGTTTATGGAGAAATACATTATTTTAAAAAATTGATAGGTGGCGAGGCTATATGTATACGGAGTTGATTAAAGACAAATTATTTGAACAATCAGAAGTATATCGGGCATTAAAACGTGGAGAGACGGCTTCGGTTCAATACAGCGAATATAAAGATGAAAAATGGGGAACAAGAGATGCTAATTATCTAAATCGTATGCGTTTGGCATATTATCTGCTTTATGCCCGAATTGATGATGAGGATGCCATTGTATATTTGTTTCAAGAGGAGTTAAAAGACCGTAAGAGCAATTCTTTTCAGGGAATTGGAGATACGTTGAATGTGTTGACTTCCATTTTGAAACGATACAACAATGATGGCAGATATAACGGAATGCTGGAAGAAGCAAAGAATGCAAATTTTGATTGTGCTTGTGGCTATGATAAAAATTATCAGATAGATGATGAAGTAGATTCCTTGGATTTGATGGATTGCATTTTTCTTTCACAGGATCTGGAATATAAGGATGTTATGGAAGTGCTGGTCCGTGAATGGAAAGAAAGTATTATGGATTGGACAGATGGAAAAAGAGATACACTTATAAATTTCAATTCCTTTTTGGGAAAAGAGCAGGAGAATGAAGCGATATATAAAGTGTTATTGGACAATGCAATTATGTCCGGCAAGACATTGAATATTGTTTCAGCATACAACAAAGTTATTCGATATTACATTGACATCGGACAGTTTGAGAGTGCTGATTTCTATTTACGAAGAATGATAGATACGACAGATTTCAAAGATATTGAGAGAACCCGATTATTCGGAGATGTGTTGGAAGAATGCTTTGAAATTATCAGTGGTGGAGTCAAGGAGTCTGCTGAACTATGGAAATGGGCGAAGCCATACCTGAAAATAAGAACAAATATGTATGGAAACTTATATACAAAAGGCATTGTTGCAGCAAAAACAGTCGGCGATTCTTATGCTGTGGAGTTAGAGCAAGAATATATAGATCGGAAAAAGAAAGTTGGCTTGAAGTGATTCATGCTGTAATTTATCATTTGTCGAACACATGAA
This sequence comes from uncultured Clostridia bacterium, assembly GCA_937901465.1. Lineage (GTDB taxonomy): Bacteria > Bacillota > Clostridia > Oscillospirales > Ruminococcaceae > RGIG4131. The sequence goes on from CALGTU010000053.1 coordinate 2,757, forward strand.
ACTTTCAGTAAGCTGGTATGTTTAACTGAATATAAAACAAAATCCGGAGAAGAGAGCATTCTTCTCCGGATTTTTTTATGACTATCCGATTTCAAGAAAAAATTTTATTTTCCCTCTTGACAGCTAATTGGAATTAGCTTATAATAAGGCTAACGGGAATTAGCCAAAGGAGTGATAAAGTGAATACAAAGAAAAGAATACTTGACGAAGCGCTTACCTTGTTTTCCGAAAAAGGATATTCCGATGTTTTTGTCGCTGATATTGCAAAGGCTGTCGGCATAAAAGCGCCGTCTTTATATAAGCATTATAAAAGTAAGCAGGATATTTTCGATGCCATTCTCGATGAGATGAAGGGGAACTATGAAAATAAGGCTTCAATGCTCAATATGAACGGCAACAATGCTTCTGCCGATGCTATGGTTTTCTCTGCCGTTTCAGAGGATGACCTTGTTAAAATGGGTATGGGGCTTTTTATGTATTTTCTTCACGATGACTATGTAAAAAAGTTCAGAAAAATGCTTACTGTCGAACAGTTTAAAAATCCCGACCTTGCACTGATATTCACAAAGCAATACGCCGATGACCCTTTTTCATATCAGTCGGCTATGTTCGGTATGCTCTCGGCAGGTGGTGTTTTAAAGGCAGAAAACCCCGATGTTATGGCATTGCAGTTTTATTCTCCGCTTTTTATGATAATGACAATCTGCGACAGACATCCCGAAAGAGAGCGGGAGTATATTCCGCTTATAGAACAGCATATAAGACAATTTTCGAGAATTTATAAGGGGGAGAATTAAATGAAAATAACAGTTATCCACGGGCAAAGCCATAAGGGCTCAACATATAATATCGCAAAGGAACTTTATGAAAAAATAGGCGGAGAGGTTACTGAATTTTTCCTCCCGAAAGATTTTGACTGCTTTTGTAAAGGTTGCGCAACCTGTTTTGTTTCGGGCGAAACAAAATGCCCCGATTATGAAAAGTTAAAGCCGATAACCGATGCTATCGATGAAGCTGATGTTCTGATATTTACAAGTCCCGTTTATGTTATGCATTCAACGGGCGCTATGAAAGCACTTTTAGACCACTACGGATACAGATTTATGGTACACCGCCCCGAAGGAAAGATGTTTACAAAACAGGCAGTATGTATTTCAACTGCTGCGGGCGCGGGAATGAAAAGTGCTATAAAGGATATGGCAGACAGCATGTTTTTCTGGGGAGTTGCGAAAACTCATAAGCTCGGCATCGCCGTTATGGAAACAAAATGGGAAAATGTAAAGCCCGAAATAAAATCAAAGATTGACAAAAAGACAACCTCACTCGCAAAGAAGATAAAAAGAAAGGTCGGAAAAATAAAGCCCGATATAAAGACAAGAGGATTTTTCACGATTATGTCTATGATGCAGAAAAACGGATTTAACCCTGCTGATGTTGAATACTGGAAAGAGCAAGGCTGGACAGATAAGAAAAAACCCTGGAAAAAGTAGAAAGAAACCCCTCTCCACATCGGAGAGGGGTTATTCTTATACTCTGTAAAATCCTGCTGAACAAGGAGGAACTGTTATCTTTTTATCTTCGTATGCTATTTCTCTGCCGAAAGAATAAACTGCTTCTTTCGGCTTATATTCACAAGGGAAAGAAACTTCTCTGTCGGCAGGGTTTATGATAACAAGTATCTTTTCATCTTCGGAACTTCTTATAAAGGCAAGGGGATATTCATTCTTTTCTGCATAGATGAATTCAATCTCTGAATTGTTGCCTAAAGCAGAATGTGAACGCCTTATCGAAATGAGTTTTCTGATTTCGTTATAGAGTGAATTTTCATCTGCTATCTGACTTTCTGCGTCGGGTCGGTCATCGCTTTCGTCCTGCTTTATATATAATTTTTCGGGGGAAGCAAGGCTGAAACCTGCGTTGAGTGTTTTATCCCACTGCATAGGTGAACGCGAGCCTGTTCTGTCATATCCGCCCTCAACGGAAGTGAGATTTTCGACATATCTCATTCCGATTTCATCACCGTAATAGATGAATGGTGCGCCCGGAACAGACATAATAAAAGCGAATGCGATTTTAAGATTGTCGCCTTTTATACTTCTTTCAAGTCGGTCCATATCGTGATTTCCCGAGGGGATACATATAAGTCCCTTGCGTTCTGATTTTTCATAGTTTTCCTTATATTTTTCGACAAAAGCGCTGACATCGCCCTTTCCTCTTGACGAGAAGAAAGGCTCTTTGCATCTGAAAAGGTCGTTATAGTGTGAGGGACCGAAATGCAGAAGAAAGTCCATATGAAAACCGCCCTGCAAAGCCTTGTCGGGCTCACCCCATTCAGAAATCATAGCAGAATCGGGGAACTCTTCATCAAGGAATTTTCTGATTTTCTGCCATAGAGCAACAGTTCCGCTTTTTTCTTCGTTGTCATTCTTGACGAGAACACCTGCCATATCGACACGGAAACCATCGCAACCCATTTTAAGCCAGAAACGCATAATGTTCTTTATCTCTTCGATAGTAGAAAGCGCTGCTTCACTTTCGGTTGACATCTGCCATTTCTTTTCGGGATTGTAAAATCCGTAATTGAGCGCAGGCTGATGCGAGAAGAAGTTTACGGCGCAAGAGCCGTCTCTGTCTGAAATTCCTCTTAAACTGCCCATTTTATCGGGTTCTTCCCATATGCTGTCTGTCCAGATATATCTGTCGCTGAACTCGTTTCTTTCAGCCTTTAAAGACTCTTTGAACCAGGGGTGTTCAACTGATGTATGCCCCGGAACAAGGTCTAAAAGAATATGCATATCCCTTTTATGCACCTCTGAAAAAAGACGCTTTATATCTTCATTTGTTCCATATCTCGGAGCGACTGTGTAATAATCCGAAATATCATAACCTGCATCGCCGAAAGGAGATACAAAGCAAGGATTGAGCCATATCGCGTTGCAACCGAGTTCTTTTATGTAATCGAGTTTTGTTATAATTCCGTTGATGTCGCCTATGCCGTCGGCGTTGCTGTCGCAGAATGACTGTGGATAAATTTCATAGAAAACCGCATCTGAAAGCCACTTCGGCTGATTGTTTCTTTTCATGGTATCTTCCTCTCTTTCTTTTTGAAAGACCGTTGAAATTGTCTTCCTTGTATGATATAATACTATAAAAAAGTCGGTGTTTCAAATAAAATAATATGATTTTATGATACTATAATACTTTTTAAGGAGGAACTATGGAAAAACTGAGTCTTTTGGAAAAAATACAGCACAGTTCAAAGACTATGCCTTTCAGTTATTATAAATGCAGAATTCCCGATTATTTTCCGAATGTTCCTCTGCATTGGCATAAAGAGATTGAGATAAACTATATCATTTCGGGCTCGGTCGAATTTATATGCGGTGATGATAAGTTTGTGGCAACAAAGGGAGATATAGTTCTCGTTATGCCCGATATGCTCCACTCTGTATTCCCGAATGAAAACTCATCAACATTTTATGATACAATAGTTTTCAGCGCCGATATGTTAGGGCTTTCGGAGAACGACAGAAGTTCAACCGAATTCATAAAGCCCATTTCAGAGGGGTGCGCAGAGATATATCCTCTTATAAAAAAAGACCACATATATTATGACGAACTTAAAACTACCGTTGAGAATATATTTTCTTCTGCAAAGGGAAATTCCCCTGCGCTTGATATTCTTATGAAAAGCGAACTTCTGCGATTTTTCTGGATACTCATTGAAAACAAGGATATCAAAACGAAAGATTTTCAGGCAGAAAAAAACGGGTTTTTAAAACCCGTCATAGAATATATGAATGAGAATTTTTCCGAGAACATAACCGTTTCAGACCTTGCTGTAAAGGCCTGTATGAGCAAGAGTTATTTTATGCAGAGATTCAAGGACTCAGCAGGAATGGGCGCTATCGAATATCTTTCGCAACTGAGGATAAAAAAGGCCTGCGAAATACTCAAAGACAGCGATATGTCATCTTGTGACACGGCGTTTATGTGTGGTTTCCGTAACCTTTCAAACTTCAACAGACAGTTCAGAAAAATCGTCGGAATGACCCCGAAGGAATATAGAATAAAGAATAGATAATATAACCCCTCCAAGTGAACGCTATGAAGAATAATAGGAATGTGGTTGTTTTATAAACAAAATCTCCCGTAATTTCTCACGGGAGATTTTTTGTTATATTTACAGAAGAACTATCTCTTCTACCTTAATGCTTTCACCTGCTGAAAGGTCTGTGTGGTCTGTATCGTCAATAACGATAACATATTCAGAAGCGTGAGTGAATGTAAGGTCTGCCTTGCCGTTTTCGTCAATTTCATCGGAACAGATAATATCCATTTCCTTGCCGTTGTAGTAATAAAGGTTTGCGAAATTGCCCTTGTTATTCTTGCCCATATCAACAGTAAGAACAGTCTTGAAACCGAAGACGCTCTTGCGTTGTACCCATAACAGACACGAAACAGGCGTATGCAAAGAAAATTGCATACGCCTGTTGTTTATTTCAAACACTCATTTTAAAGAATTAAAAAATAAGTTTTATTCGCAGAAAGTTCAGCAAGATGTACAGTGATATTGAAATCCTATAGATTTTATGCTATAATGATAATGGATTATTATAAATCGCATCTTGCCTATACGGATTATAATGAACTGTTGAAAAGGAGTGGACTGTATGCTAATTCATGAAATTGTAGATTATTGTGATCGTGAATATAATAACGCAAATCCACAATGTCAATGTAAAGATTGTAATCATCCATTTGAGTGTTCAGGGAACTGTAAAAACTGTCTGGAGCAAGTTCATTACCCATATAGATATCCTGATGGAAAACATGATTATGATTGTCAGAATATGCTGAATTTCTATGTTTGTGATTATATTAATAAATATGCTTCCGAAATGTTATATTTACTTCGAAAAAGTGAAAAGCTCCAAGAAATAGATGAATATCATATTCTGTCAATCGGATGTGGAGCAGCTCCTGACTTAATGGCTTTTGAACAATATGTTTTAGAAACAGATGAAGAAAAAGAAATAAAATATTTTGGTATCGACAAAAACGATCTCTGGAACGATATACATCATGAAATTAGAGAATATTTTAGCGATATTATTACACATTCAAATTTTGAATACGAAGATGTTATGGAATACTTCAAATCAAATGCTATAAAATCTACAAACGTCATTGTATTCCAGTATGTTATCTCACATTTTTATAACACAAATCAAATTCAATATATACAGGATTTTTTCATGAATATTGTTGATAAAGTTGTAGAAAAAAAGAGTCCCCATGAACCAATTGTAATCTTAATAAATGACACAAACAGTTGTTATAGAGGAAGAAGCTTCTTCATGGATTTAAAGGATATTCTGCAAAATAATGGATATCATGGAACTTACAAAAGTTTTTATTTCGACCACAATATTCAAAATCCAGCTCAAAGATATGGCGAAAAACATGTATGCAAGCAATGCTTATTTGATTTAAGCGATTTTGACTTGCGACAATATGAGCCATGGTCAAAATGCTCAGCTGCCCAATTGCTTATCGAAATCGAATAGAGGTGATTAAATGATTATAAGTGCAAGTCGAAGAACTGACATACCTTCATTTTATTCAGACTGGATGTTTAATAGATTAAAAGAAGGCTATGTTTGCGTAAGAAATCCGATGAATATACACCAAATAAGCCAAATAAGTCTATCTCCTGATGTGGTTGATGGTATCGTATTCTGGACAAAAAATCCTACACCTATGCTCGAAAGAATACACGAACTCGATAAATACACTTATTATTTTCAATTCACGCTTAATTCTTACGGAAAAGATGTAGAAAAGAATGTGCCCTCAAAAAATGATGTAATCATACCAACTTTTAAAAAGCTTTCTTCGACAATAGGTAAAGAACGAGTCGTATGGAGATATGACCCTATATTGATAAACGAACACTATACGATAGGATACCATAAAAAATATTTTCAGAAGCTATGCGAAAGCTTATGCAATTACACAGAAAAATGTACAGTGAGCTTTGTTGATCTTTATAAAAATGCAGAAAGAAACATTAAGTCTCTTAATATACATATACCTACAAATGAAGAAGTCATCGATTTAATGAGTTTTTTCTCAAAAGTCGCAAAAGAGAATGGAATATATATTGATACCTGCGCTGAAGAATATGACCTTTCCTCTATAGATATTGCACATGCATGCTGCATTGATAAGCAACGCCTCGAAAAAATAGGAAATTATCAACTTAAAATCGGAAAAGACAAAAATCAAAGAGGAGTTTGTGGATGCATAGAAAGTATTGACATAGGTATGTATAATACCTGTGAAAATGGATGTATGTACTGTTATGCTAATTTTAACTGCGAAATGGCACATAATAATCACGGAAAACATAATCCTTTTTCTCCATTAATATGCGGAGAAATCGGTGATGATGATAAAGTCAACATACGTAAAGTTAAATCCAATATTGATGGTCAGCTTCAGTTGTTTTGATTTTAGTTTATACTCTCCAATAAAATGAGTGCTCTCTATAAATGATAGAGGGCACTCGCTTTTTATTTATAATTTAGCATTTATTCTTATCGCAAACACATTAAGAGCAGGTATAAAAACAAGAAAGTCCGAACATTTTTTGATGTTCGGACTATTCCAGTATGGCTCCTCCAACTGGACTCGAACCAGTGACATCTTGATTAACAGTCAAGCGCTCTACCGACT
>CALGTU010000054.1 GCA_937901465.1 uncultured Clostridia bacterium
TGGATTCTTCCCCTGTGTATTTTTTTAAAACTCCGTTTTTAACTATAAAATCGCTCATTATAAAGCCTCCATATTAATTTATACAGCCTCAAATTTTATCTCATTTTCTTCTGCATATTTATGCGCATAAGAATTTTCAGACGCTTTGATAACAAGGTCTTCGCAACCAGAGAATACCTTATCACCAATATCTGTAACAGAATCAGGGATTGTTATTTCTTTTAAAGATTTGCAACCTTTGAATGTCTCATCGTAAATCTCTGTAACAGAATCGGGAATTGTTATCTTTTCTAAAGATTTGCAACATATGAACGCGCATCTACCAATCTCTGTAACAGAATCAGGAATTGTTATCTCTTTTAAAGATTTGCAATCTATGAACGCGCGTCTACGAATCTTTTTAACAGAATCGGGGATTACTACCTTGGTTTCCTTCCCTCTGTATTTTTTTAAAGCTCCGTTTTTAATTATAAAATCTGTCATACTTGTTTCCTCCTTAAATTAAGTCTCTATATATTTAATACCATATTTTTTAACTTCTTCGCGTTCGGTTAACCGAACATATTGAAGATTTTTTATGATTTTTTTGAACTTTTTTGCGTTATATCACCTGTTTTTATGTAAATACAGAGCAACATTCCTCTTCCCTTGCTAAAAGTTTATCTGTATGATATAATACTTGTCGGAAAATATTTAACGGAGAAGAAAAAATGAAAAGCAGAGAAATCTATAAAAGAGCGTTTATGCTCGCCGTTCCGATGATGATTCAGAACGGAATTACAAATATGGTAAGCCTTATCGACAATGTAATGGTAGGCAAACTCGGAACGGAAGCGATGACTGCCGTTTCAATAGCAGGTCAGCTTATATTCGTTTTCAGCCTTGCGATTTTTGGTGGACTTTCGGGTCCCGGCATTTTCGGGGCACAGTTTTTCGGTCAGGGGAACACAGAGGGAATAAAGAACAGTTTTCGTATGAAAATGATAATCGCAGTCGTTTGTTCTGTTATAGGAATGGCGATTTTCGCTCTTTTCGGTGAGGAACTTATAAACCTTTATCTTCGTGGCGAAAGCGGTGATATAGATAAAGAACTAACGCTATATTACGCGAAAGAATACCTTACAATTATGCTGATTCAGATGCTACCCTTTGCGCTGATACAAGTCTATGCGACAACGCTTCGTGAAACGGGCGACAGTGTAAAACCCATGGTCGGCGGAATTGCCTCGGTAATAGTCGATGTTGTTTTCAACTATATTCTCATCTACGGAAAATTCGGTGCTCCCGCGCTTGGTGTAAAGGGCGCCGCTATCGCGACAGTTCTCGCAAGATTTGTTGAATTCGCAGTTGTTATTATATGGGCACACGCACGAAAGAAAAAACATACCTTTCTTCAGAAAGTTTTCAGAACTATCAAGGTGCCTCGTGACCTTGCAGGAAAAATTCTCATAAAGGGTTTACCCATATTCTCAAACGAACTCTTATGGGCAGGAGGACTTGCGGCACTCACACAGTGCTACTCGGTAAGAGGGCTTGACATAATAGCAGGTCTTAATATATCAAACGCATTATGTAATCTTTTGAATGTAGTTTTCGTTTCCTTAGGCTCTGCCGTCGGAATACTCACAGGGCAGACGCTCGGCGCTATGGAATACGAAAAGGCTGAAAAGGACGCTTTCTCGCTTATGAAATTCTCTTGTGGGATATGTGTTCTTCTTACTGCTATACTTATTCTTCTTTCGGGCATCTTCCCGAAATTCTATGACACCACAGAAGAAATACGCAGTTACGGACAGTTCTTTATAATAATAACGGCTTGTTTCTTCCCTGTTCAGGGGTTTTTGAATGCGCTTTATTTCACGCTCCGTTCGGGAGGAAAAACTCTGATAACATTCCTTTTCGACAGCGTTTATTCATGGGTTATATGCGTTCCCGTTGCCGTTATTCTTTGTGAATATACACCACTTGATGTATTTCTCATCTACGCTATAATTCAGGCACTCGACATCATAAAGATAGTAATCGGCTATACACTTGTAAAACGCAGAATATGGATAAGCAATATAGTAAATGAAGAGAGTAAGGCTTAAACTGAAATAAATAAAAAGGAGAACTAAAATGAAAAAAATATTTCCCATAGTTTTTTCGCTTCTTGTCTGCCTTTCGTTTGTATTGTCGCTTGTTGACTCAGAAGAACTTCCCGTAAAATCTGATTTCAACCACGACAATATCTATTCCCACATTGAAAATATCTGTGCCGACGGAACTCACTCGATAGTTCACGATGAGGAAAACAAAAAGGTTCAGGAATATATTATATCAGAGCTCGAAGCCTTAGGCATAGTGAATTCTGATACCACCGAAAAGCCTGCCTATCTTATACAGAGTTTTGTTACCGATGATAACGACCTTTCAAAAACAAGGTATCAGAGTTTTTATCTCGATAACATAATAGTACATATCCCTGCGAATTCGCAAAATAAAACAAATCAGGCCGTTATGACAATGGCACATTTCGACTCTGCGAATACAGGCCCCGGCGCTGCTGATGACGCTTGTGCCTGCGCTACAATGCTTGAAGCAATCCGTTATTATATGGATAAGATGGAAAAAGGCTATACAATAGAAAACGATCTTGTATTCTGTTTTGTAAACGGTGAAGAATACGGTCTTTTCGGCTCAAAGGCATTTATGGGTGAATTCAAGGGTTTTGATAATCTTCTCAGCAGAATAAATTTCGCTATAAATCTTGAAGCAAGAGGAACTTCGGGAACACAGATAATGTTTGAAACTTCTGCTGATAATTACAACACAGTAAAACTTTTCGCAGAAGTAAACGAGAATCTTTTCACCTGTTCGACGGCTACAATGATTTATGATATGATGCCTAACGGAACGGACTTTTCTAACCTCAAACCATATTATCAGGGCGTTAATATAGCAAACATCGGTGAGGGCGAAAATTATCATACACCGAATGACAGCCCCGAAAATATCCGTGAATCCTGCCTTTCACAACAAGCGCAGATTGTGAATAATCTTATCGACAAACTCGCGAATTACGACCTCGACTCTCTCTATGACGCGAAAGAAAACGCAATCTTCTTTTCATATCTAAATATAGGCGATGTTGTCTATAACCACGCGTTTTCTTTGGTTCTCGCAGTAATGGGGATTTTACTTCTTCTTTCAAATATCATAATCGGAATAGTAAGTAAAAAGAAAAACCTTATAAAAACTTTAAAGGCGTTTCTTATAATTATTATAGGAATTGTTCTTTCAGGAGGGCTTTCTTTTGGTTGCTACTATCTTTTCCAGACTATTGCCGCAATGGCAGGAACGATAGTTTTTCATATGATAGGAAGAGTTTTCTCTTCAAACACAGCTATCGTTGTGGGAATTATGATTCTCACTCTCGGTGTTACAACACTTACTTCACATCTTTTCTGCAAACTCTTTAAAACCGAAAAGGGCGACATAAGAAGGGCATTTTCATACATTCATATTTTTATAGGAATTGTTATGACATTCCTTGTCCCCGATGCAAGTTATCTCTTTATTTTCAGCGGAATTCTTTTAATGATAAATGAGCTTTTAATCACAATAAAACCCGAAACGGAAAACTATCATTTCGAACTTCTTTCAACAGCGCTCTGTCTTCCTATAATAATGCCGATAATAACAATCGCCGTTTCTGCTTTGGGGCTTTCTCTCTGCTATGTTTTCTCTGCATTGTTCGCTGTTGTGATATTCGGTATGAGTGCATTTATTTCTGATATATGCGGATATTTCTCGGTTAATTTCCTTTTGAGAAAAGATAAGAGTAAACCGCTCCCCAATGTCGCAGGGGCACTTCATATCATCGCAGTTTCGTTTGTTATCTTCCTTTGTGTAAGCCTTACTCCCGTAAGTGAACATTCAAACCTCGGTGACGGAACTCATCATATATATGACAACGCAATCGTTTATTCAACCGACGGTGAAACATACTCAATCTATGCGATATATGATTTCAGCGCTTATAAGGGGCTTAAAAAATACGCTCCCGAAAATATGGAATATGACGACTACGAAGAGGGCTATATCTGTGAAACGGAAATGCTTGATATAGGTATTTCTTCACTTGTAAGTTGTGAGGGGAACACTGTCGACATAAAACCTGCTCACGAAAAATCAATTTTCGATATCACCATATATTCTGAAGAAGCAGAGTATGTAATAATCGATAACGGAACACACGTTCAGACTATGGAAATCCCCGAACACGGATATGCTTTTATAGATGCAAGAAATGACTGTAAAATCACTCTTGTAGGCGGTAAGGGCGAGGCTTATATCACGGAATATATCACCGATTACCCCGCGCTTATCCCCGAAAATTATGACCCCGAGGATGATTTACATTTCAACCTGTGGTTACAAAAAGCATTCGAACTTTCATAACAAAAATAAATCCGTAGAAGAAAAAGACTCTTCTACGGATTTTTGTTATATCTCAAAGTTTAATTTTCATCTGAATATTCTATATAAACACCGTCTTTATAGTAACGCTCATAAATAGAAAACTGATTCAATGTATCTTCTATCTTGTATTCATCTGCGTCAAGCTTCAGATATTCCTCATATTCACTCAGGTCAACATATTCGGGATAACTGAGGATAATATATGTTATTGTATGGTTTTTCTCATCAAGCAGTGCATATTCATACTCATAATCAAAGCCGTCTATCGCAACATACGCAGGCAACGCATAACTTTCATCATCATATTTTATTCCTATCGTTATATCATCTACCGTACATTCTATTGAAGAAAGCCTCTTTACTTCGGCATCGTAATCTTCTTTATCATATCTTGCCTGTAAAATCATATATCCGTCTGTATCAAAAAATCCCGTCTTAAAACTTGATACAAATGTCGGCTCAATCATATCTTTCGTATCTTCGGGGAATACAAATAATTCGCTGAGATCACTGCGATATTGTTCTGATATCTTCGCTTTATCATAATTTTCTATACCGACACGGGTTTCGTATGGTGTGTTTTCCATAAAGAAAATCATTGTTAAAACAAACCCGAACTTCATTATAAATGATAATACCAGTATTCCGACAATCAGTATGAATATCTTACAGCCTTTTACAAATTTCTTTCGTTTCGCATCTTCTTCAAGCAACCCGTTTGTATAAAGCGACAGTATCACCATAACAACAAATGCCAGAACAGAAAACACATAGCATAAAAATGTTCCTGTTCCCGCTTCGTAATTAAAGGTCTGTAACCCCAGAATAACAGCCATAAGAACTACGCCCACAAGGCTTATCCGTCTGATCCAGATTAAAAATCTGCTCTTTTGTTCGACAGCATAGTCTGCCATCTTAAAAGCAACCTCTTTTACTTCTTCATTCATCATCTCGCTTTTCCTCGCTCCATCAATAATTTCTTTGATATCAACATCATAAAATTCTGCCAGTTCAACAAGAATGCTGAGATCAGGAAGATTGCTTCCCGTTTCCCATCTTGATACAGATCTTCTTGACACATTGAACTGTTCGGCAAGTTGTTCTTGTGTAAGACCTTTTTCTTTACGGAGTTCTCTTAAAAATTCTCCTATTCTGATCTGGTCCATTTTCCGACCCCCTTTAAAAACATTGTATCATTCCCCACAAAAAAATACAGGACACAAAGCGAGCAATGCCCTGTTTTTCTCAATGTGACAGACAATGTCCCATTTTATTCACCGAGTTAATTATATCAAACTGTCGGAGTTAATTCAATAGTGCAGACTTTCCCCAATATATAAAAATATATAAAAAATAAAAAAAGATTTATTTCTGTAAAAAAGTCAAAAAAATAATTTATTTTATTTTTTTATATACTTTAAGATACAGCAAAGGTTTTTCGTCTTTTAAAAAGGGACTAAACCTTCTGCCCTCACATATCTTTAGTATAAGGAGTGATTTTTTTATGAAAGAAATCAAAGCATTACCATCGGTTATTATCTGCGATGACGGAAGTCGTCGCGAACTCGACTCATTTTCTTCAAAGGAAAAGGAAGAAATCGCTAAGAAGATGAGTAGCAGCATAAATCGTTCGATGAGCGATTTTTACACCCATAACGAAAAAGAATGGGAAAATCTTATAAGGATTATAAGATAAGAAACCCCCTCTCCATATAGGAGAGGGGGTTTTTATCTATTCTCCTGAACTTAATTCCAGGTCTTATCTTTAAGCAATTCTGCAATTTTCTCAGTATCAGGCATTTTATCGATTTCCGGAATATTTAAAATTTCAGATAAATCAAAAAATTTGGTTCCCATTGAACCGCCAGGTGTTATCTTTTTAAAATCAGTTTCATAGAACTGCTCTACAAAGAAATATCTATGCTCTACCGTTCTAAGATCATATCCATAAGATTCAGCATCCTTTATTGCCTTTTCAATCATCTGCTTACGTTCTTCTGTCAATTCTCCGAATTCGGATGCATACTTTATGCCCGTTTCTGTTTCAACAGCTGTAATTCTTGCAGAGATTTTCCCGATAGCACGTACACTTTTCTGCTTATAAAGTCCGAGATAATCATGGGGTCTGAATCCACGATCAGCATTGTCATAATAAACATTATTGCCGATATTGAAGTCAAATGTTGTTCCTGTGAGTTGCATACGCAACTGTTTCCATGAATCAGCACCTGAAATCAATTTATCTTTATAACAGTAATCCTGATAATCATCCAGTATATCACGCATTTCATAATCTCTGTCATCAATAAATCTGCGGATAGCATTGATTATCTTTTCAAATGTTGTATTGATATGAATTACCGGATATTTCTGAGTTGAATTGTATTCTTTGAGTTGCTTTTCAAAATCCAATCGTTTTTCTTCTGACATCAGTTCTGAAGAAAGCGTAATCATAACCTTGTTTTTCTCATTACCAAATGAGTTTAAATGCCTCATGAGTTGCTCCGAATAAAACCAATCTGTCAATTTAGTTTCAACAACAATTTTAAAACCTTCTTGTGTAATGGTTGCATCAGGTCTGCTATCTGAACTTTTTTCCTGTAAAGTAAAAACCAATTCAGGTTCAAATAAATTATCAAAATATTCTGATTTCAAAAATTTGAAAAATTTATCCGGTGAATAAGAATATAATCGGGATAAAAGCAACATTGTGTTGGCTGTAGCCATGTTTTCTTTTCCATGATATCTTTGAAAATAGTGTATCTTCATTGTAATAATATTCCTCCTATATCCTCATATACTTCACATAAAACGCATTCACTACATCCATTAGTTCGGGGGAGTCTTTGAAATACTGCGGTACATCTCTTTTTATCTCATCGGGGATGCCGTAATAGGCTTCGGCGATTCCGCCCGTGATTGCAGCCAAAGTGTCGCTGTCGCCGCCTATCGAGATTGCGTTTCTGATTGCGTCCTCAAAATCAGTCGACTCGAAAAATGCCTTTAAAGCCTGAGGAACAGTATTCTGACAGGTTTCGTTGAATTCGTATGTATCTCTTATCTCGTCGAGAGTGAAATCCATAGGATAATAGTTTGCGTTTATATGCTCCCTGATTTCTTCCAAAGAGTGTCCCGTTTTCGCGAGGAAAATCGCAACAGTCGTCGCTTCGGCACCCTTTATCCCCTCGGGATGATTATGTGTTACTTCTGTTACTGCTTTTGAAAGTGCCTTTGCTTCTTCTATGCTTTTTGCCACAAATCCACAAGCACTTACCCTCATAGCAGAGCCGTTTCCGAAACTGTTATAGGGTTTGGGGTCGTCGCTATACATCCACCTGAAAAAAGACCCACCATATCCACAATCTCTATAAGGCTGACCTATTTCACGCATCGACTTTACTGCATAATCCGAAAGAACGCTTAAATCTCCGTCTGCTTTCATAATCGCATCGGCAACGGCTATCGTCATAACCGAATCGTCTGTGAAAAAGCATTTTTCCGTAAAAAATTCAAAATCCTTTGACCTGTGGTTATGCCACTCAAAACGCGAGCCGACAATATCTCCGATAACAGCACCTATCATAAAGTCTCCTCCTTATCTGTATAGAAAAATGATACCATATACGGCAGTAGTTTTCAAGGTGGTTGATATTACTGCCATACTATTATTATAACATAACGCGTGGGTAAAAGTATGGACAATAGCGTTCCTTTATTATGAGAGGGTTTTTGTATCCTTATTTATCTTTCTTATCATAATTTCTTTCGACATTTTGCAGTTTTGTTCTCTTATATAAGAAAAACAAAAAGTCAAGTACGATTTGCATAATCGTAATTGACTAAATTTATAATATAGGATACAATATAGAAAAATAAGACGGATGTGTTGTAATGTTTATCGGAAGAGAAAAGGAATTGAAGTCACTTAATAACCTTTATGCATCGGATAAATTTGAATTTGTCTTTGCAAATGATAGGAGAAAGATATGAGAATACTAATTATAAA
>CALGTU010000055.1 GCA_937901465.1 uncultured Clostridia bacterium
TCAAACATGCCGTCTGTGTCAGCGATGTCACGAAGGTCCTTTACCTGTCCGTTGATTTTAACGCAACAAGCAGCCTTGTAAAGACCCATTCCTATTCCCTTGATAATTTCGGCATAGGTAAGTCCGTTTTCAACTTCCTTAACAGAGCCGTCTTTGAGTGTTAATTTAACCATATTAAATCTTCCTTTCAGAATTTTTTTCACTTATTTTAATTAATCCGCCTGTAATTAAAGCGGTTATTGTCGAAAATACAAATGATGTTGTTGTAACAACAGCGTATTCTATCAGATACACAACAGCAACAAATCCCGAGAAAATAGCAGGTCCGAAAAACATAGCAAAAAGGTCTTTCAGAAATCTTATATCAAATCTGCTTGCAAAACTTCCGAGAGCGATTAAAAGTATCGGGGCAAGTATTCCTAAAGTGGTTGTAAAGACAAGCTGTGATAACGGGCAAAGCATAGACTTTTTTGTTTTCATTGTCATAACAAAAGATGTTATCATCTGCAAAATAATATATACCGACGGAACTATCTTATTTGCGATTTTGCCGTAATCATGACCATAAAGCAATGTTATGATTACAAGTGCAATAACAGTAACTGCCGCCGAAAGTCCTATACAAAGAAGAATATCTTTTTTATGTTCCTTCATTTCCTGCAATCTCCGTATTGTTTATAGTTTCAACATTTTTATGCTTTTTGTCATAGATGAGTTTTGATATATAGGATATGAGTAATGTTCCGAGCGACAGGATTATTGAAGTTACAATGGCAATTCCCACAAGAAAAACCATAAGCCCTACCGCAAGAGGAACCAAAAATATCGACAGAAGTGTTTCAAACTCATTTCCGTCCTGCCATACAGTATAAGGAGCGAACTGTGATACAATGCTTATTGATATACTTATTGATATAACCGAAAGACAAACTGCATTGACAGCGGGATAGATGAGATAATGTTTTTTCATACATACGCAGAATATAGGTGCTACAATTCCGAATACGAAAAGAAGCGATATGAAAATAATGCTTCCTATATCTTCATTATCCGTTATCGCCATAAAAATAAAACTGATCAGAAGCGGAACAAAAAACGAGCCTAAGGCAACTATCGCACAGAAAAAAATATCTTTTCCGTGTTTTTTCATTGTAAATCCTCCCCTGTTGTTTCAATCTGAGGAACATCAGAAGATTCTGCTTTTTTATCCATATTGGATTTTGTTATCATCGATACCGCCCATGGTATTAAAAAACCTTCTGCACAGGAAACAACAACGGTCAGTATCGTCGTCACGACTGCGATTATGAAGAAAGGACCTGTAAAAATTGTTGCAAACAAAGAAAACAGCATAATGCTTTCAAGCGCGTTCGCATCACCGAACTCGCCATTGGTTACCATCAAAGCAGCAATAATAATAAGCGTAATCGATAAAATCAATCGGGAAACACCCACAGTAACAGGAAACATAAGAGTTCTTCCTGTTTTTTTAGTGAAAAATACCGCTTCAACAACAAGAACCGCCATATTTATAGCAGAAAAAAGCATATCCAACGGAATTTCTTCTTGGAGCATATTAAGCCCTATCGAAACGCCGATATGAACAACAGACAATACAATCGCTATCAAAAGGTCTCTTTTTCTGTTTTCTTCCATTACAATACCTCCCCTGTTGTTTCAATCTGAGAAATATCAGAAGATTTTTCTCTTTTATTCATAACCGCCTTTGTTATCAGCGATGATATTATTGCAACCGCAAAAACCGCAAGGCATGAGATAACCGTGAGTATTACTATAATCATAACACCAAGACCAGCGAAAAGTCCGCCGAAAAGTTGCATAACGGTAGCAAACGCCGAATCGGTTTCTGCTGAAAGAATGCCATCAAGCAGGCAATACGAATAAATAACAAGTGTTAAAGACGAAAGAAACTGATATATAAGTGCCGTTACAGAGAACATAACCGTTCTGCCTGTTCTTTTTGTGAAAACAACCGCTTCAACAGCGAGTATCGCCGCAATAATCAGAAAAATAATAAAAAAATGAATTACACCTGTCAAAAGCAACAATGCTCTGAAAATAATGAGATTAACGAAACATACCGCAGCCGCGGTGAAAAAATCTGCCCAGAAATTTCTTTTTGTCATAGATAATCCCCCTTATTGTAAAAAATAAAACGCCCCCTGACTATTAGCCAAGGGGCGATGATAACCGCTGTTCCACCCAAGTTCACAAAGAGATAATATCCCCTTTGTCTCATTGACGCTCTGTAACGGGAGCGACCCGTTGCACTTACAGAAAAACTTTCGTGCACGCTCAAAGGTGGTAACTGAATTCTGTCCGCCGCCGCATTTTCAGCCAAGATGCAGCTCTCTTCAAGGCGAAGCTCTGAAAACAGCCTTCCTTATCAACGCATTTTGATATTATTGCACCTTTATTATAATAGTATCATACAACTTTGTCAAGCAGTTTTTATATATTTTAAATAGTTTTTTAACATTTTCCGTTTATTTGCATAATTTTTCTTGACAACCCCTTTAAAAAAGTATAAAATAAGATAGTATTGCAAGTTATGCCCTGTTGCAGATTGCAATACTTTGAAAGTGCCGATTTGTCGGCTTTATATATATTATTATCATCTGAAGAATTTACTCATCGCTCTGAGGAACGATTTTTCCTTGAACATAGAAAAAACAGCATTATTTACCCTGCTGTCATCATTATTATTTTTTAAGGAATCGTTTACAATCCGAAGATACGATGCTTACTGATAGTTTTTCAAGTTTTTTTGACAGATTTTCGTACTTTATATAAAGTTGGAATATTCGGTGCTGTTACCATTTTTTTCAATTCAATTTTATATAAAGGAGAATGCTTAATGACTACCCAGGCCATTATATGCATTGTCGCCGCATTTGTAATAGGTGCTGTTATAGCAGGAATCATATTCTTCAATGTGGGCATTGCATACAGAAAACAGAAAGCAGAAGCAGAATTGGGTTCAGCAGAAAAAGAAGCAAAGCGCATTGTTGATGATGCTGAAAAGGAAGCTGAAACAAAGAAGAAAGTCGCTTTGGTTGAAGCGAAAGACGAAATTCACAAGCTCCGTTCAGAAGCCGATAAAGAAATCAAAGAACGCCGCGGTGAAATTTCAAGACAGGAAAGAAGAATCCAGCAAAAAGAAGAAAACCTTGACAAAAAGCAGGCTCAGCTCGAAAAGAAAGAAGATGCCATTGTTCAGAGAAACAAGCTTTCAGAAGAAAAACTCGAAGAAGCTGAAAAGATCAAGAAAAGCCAGATGGAAATTCTTGAAAGAATCTCTGAATTCACTATGGACCAGGCAAAAGAACATCTTCTCTCAATGGTTGAAACCGAGCTTGTTCATGATAAAGCTGTAAGAATCGCAAACAACGAATTACAGATAAAGGAAGAATGCGAAGATCGCGCAAGAAGCCTTGTATCACTCGCTATTGCAAAAGTTGCCGCAGACCAGGTATCAGAAACAGCAGTTTCTGTTGTTCCCCTTCCCAGCGATGAAATGAAGGGAAGAATCATCGGTCGTGAAGGCAGAAACATAAGAACTCTCGAAACACTCACAGGTGTTGACCTTATCATCGACGATACACCCGAAGCTATAACACTTTCATGCTTCGATCAGGTTCGCCGTGAAGTTGCAAGAATTGCTCTTGAAAAACTCATTGCCGACGGAAGAATTCACCCCGCACGCATTGAAGAAATGGTTGACAAGGCTCGCCGTGAGGTTGAACATAAGATCAAGCAGGAAGGTGAACGTGCTGTTCTCGAAACAAACGTTCATGGTATCAATAACGAACTCGTAAAACTCATCGGTCGTCTTCGTTACAGAACAAGTTATCGCCAGAACGTTCTTGACCACTCAATCGAAGTTGCACACCTTGCGGGTGTTATGGCTGCCGAACTCGGCGTTGACCCGACAACAGCAAGAAGAGCAGGTCTTTTACATGATATCGGTAAAGCACTCAGTTCTGAAATTGAAGGCTCACACGTTCAGATAGGTGTTGATGTCTGCCGCAAGTATAAAGAAAGTGCAGATGTTATCCACGCTATCGAAGCTCACCACGGTGATGTTGAATGTAAAACAGTTATCGCTGCTCTCGTTCAGGCCGCAGATGCTATCTCAGCTGCACGTCCTGCTGCAAGAAGCGAAAACTATGAAAACTACATCAAGCGTCTTCAGAAACTCGAAGAAATCTGTACCTCTTACGAAGGGGTTGAAAAATCATTCGCTATCCAGGCAGGTAGAGAAGTCCGCATAATGATTTCTCCCGAACAGGTTAACGATGAAAAGATGATAATCGTTGCAAGAGAAATTGCAAAGAGAATCGAATCTGAAATGGATTATCCCGGACAGATCAAGGTACATCTTATCCGTGAAAGCAGGGCTATAGAATACGCCAAGTAACAATAACTCCCCTGTTTAAAAAAACAGGGGAGATTTTTATAACAGGAGGGATTTTATGTCCAAAAAACATAATACGATTTTCGGAACAACCGAAAAATCGAATTTTATCCTCAATATGAAGATGTCTACAACCTATAAAATCGAAAAGATACTTTTAGTTATTACAATAGCACTTATCATATTCGGCGGTGCTGTATGGCTTTTCAGCGGTCAGAAAAGTAACTACATAGGTATGGGATTTCTTGCATGCGGTGCTTTTGCATCAGGATTATGGTATGCAATTTCTGTATGGAAAACACGCACACCCATACTCAAGAATAAATCCTTCTTTATCATAACAGCCCTTGCTCTGATAGCAATATTATCCACTCTTGATTCATGGTCGAAAATACAATCACTTTATGGAAATTCGGGAAGATTTGAAGGAATTATCGCTCTTTTATCATATCTTCTTCTTTTCCTCGGTGCTACAATAATCTATGAAAAGAAAAGCATTTCTCTTATTCTCGATGCTGTTGTTATAGCCGGTGTTTCAAACGCTCTTATAGCACTTTTACAGAAAACAGGAATTGTTTTTACACCTTTCCAGCATCTTTTTTCAAGCGTTGAAGAAGGAGTATTTATCCCCAGCGGTCTTGTAGGAAGCCCTATATTCCTTGCAACACTTCTTGTTCTCGTAAATTCAGTTGCACTTTTCGGTGCGATTTTTGATGAAAACAAGAAAAGACAGATAGCATTCGGATTTGCATTGATTCTTTTCGCCGTTGTTGCTCCTCTTACAAACTCTCTTGTAGCTTTTATAGGAATGCCTTTAAGCTATGTTATCTCTCTTATATTTGCGATTGTAAAGAAAGAAAAATCCGCAATAATAAGATGCATCATCTATATGATAATGACAGCAATATCCTTCGTAACACTCACAGCAACAGGTATTGTCAAGATAAGAGACCTTTCAATTGCTTTTCAGGACGGATATTATTTCCTCTTCATTTCAGGACCTTATTCAAAGTCTTTAGCCGGCGACACAGGTCTTTATCAGATGGGATTTGAAATAGCACAGGAAATCCTCGGCGATTTCTCTATGAATACACACTACTGGCTTCTCGGAACAGGCCCCGACTGTCTTGCTTTCCCCCAGTTTATAAACGAAAAATATTTCGACCTCACTACTGTTCCCAACTCACTTGATAAAATCTATAATCAGTATTTAAATCTTGCTTGTTCACAGGGTGTATTTGCTCTCATAGGTTATATCGCAGTAATCGCACTTTCTCTTAAAAAAGGTCTTTCAAAAACAGGAACTTTCTTTAAAGAAAACAACTGGCATTCACAGGCACTTGTG
>CALGTU010000056.1 GCA_937901465.1 uncultured Clostridia bacterium
TATTTCGTCGTTAAACTCGCTCGAAATACCCGCGTATTCCTTCGCTCGTTTGCCTTGAACTAAACCGTGTCTTTTCGTTTTATGGCGAGTTGTCGCTGGCAGTTTCGTTTCGGTGTTTGCTCAGAAAATCAGTAAGATAAATCTATAACTTGTCGAAAATCTGATTTTAAAAACAAAACCTCGGAAATAACTCCGAGGTTTTCTATTTTTATGCATTAGCCTTTGAAGGCTTTTTAACTATATCAAGAATTCTTATGATAACGGGGTTCAAAACAATGTTTACAGCCATTTCAATAAGGAAATTGAATCCTACAAGTCCGCCTATCATATAAGCACCAGCAGATTCAAAACCTGCACCCGCTGCCCACTGTGTTATTGTGTCCATAAAGAAAATGCTGCAACCTAAAAGGAAAAGCCCTGTGTTTACTATCGGAGTAACGATAGCCGCAGCAATAACAGCAACTGTTCTGTTTTTCTTTTCGATAAGTGAGTAAATAATTCCTGCCATAAGACCCGCAACAGCACCCTTTAAAATACAGGTTACAATCGTTCCGGGAACATTGATTGCAAGAAAAGCGCCCGCATCGGTTAAAAGAACAACCACTCCGAATACAAATCCGAGCCATGCCCCTGCCTTATAGCCATACATCGCAGCACCGACAACTATCGGAATAAGAACAAGCGAAATTCTGAAAGGACCGATTGGTGGAATAACCATCGAGAGCATCTGAAGCACGATTACAAGAGCGGTTAAAAGTGCAGTTCCTACGAGTGTTTTTGTGTTTTTTGTCATAATATTGACCTCCTACTGCCTCCCTTAAATTCAAGGTGAAGCGTAATAAATAGTCAAATTTACTTTTCGGGAGAGTTTTTCTTATAGATAATCAAAAGACCGTCTGTAAGAAGAGTTTCGTCAACGATAATATTGTTTTTACAGTGTGTAACGATAGTCGGAGCAATTCCGCCCGTCGCAACAACAGTAGCGTCGCTACCCAGTTCTTCCTTGTATCTTTCAATCATTCCGTCAACCATACAAGCAGTTCCGAAAACAATACCCGATTTCATCGAGTCAGCCGAGTTCTTTCCGATAACGCTCATTCCGTTGAGTTCGGTGTTGATATCGGGAAGCTGTGCTGTTCCTGAAGAAAGTGCCTTTAATGAAACCTTAACTCCGGGGAAGATAGTTCCGCCGAGGAAACAGCCGTTTCTGTCGATAGCAGAAATAGTTGTAGCCGTTCCCATATCAAAAACGATAAGGGGCAAAGGATATTTCGCCATAGCACCGACAGCACCGCATACAAGGTCCGCACCGAGTATCGCAGGGTCATCAATCTTGATGTTGAGCCCTGTTTTTATGCCCGATGAAACTACAATAACCCTGCATTTTAAAAGCTTTTTGATAGCTTCTTTCAGAACAGGCATCAGAGACGGAACAACGGTTGAGATGATAGCACCGTCAAAGCCTTTTGTATCAACATCATAAAGACCTAAAATGTTCTTGAAATCAATTGCATACTCATCCGCAGTCTTTGAGGATTGAGTTGCCATTCTCGCAGTAAAAACGAGTTTTTCATCATTATCAAAAACACCTGTTACAATGTTTGTGTTTCCGACATCAACGGTAAAAATCATTTTATTTCTCCTTAAAATAAATTTGCAAAGTTATTATATACTATAATCCTCTTTTTGTCAAATATTCAATGAGTTTTTCTTTCTCATTCACAACTTTTTCAGAGATTACAGCGTCAAGAAGAAAAGAAAGCACTTCGCCTATTTCCTTTCCCTTATATCCTGAATCAGAAAGGTCGTTTCCATTTACAGAAAGGTCTTTTAAAGAAAGACATTCATTTCTTTCATACATTTCTCTTGCTTTCTTTTCCATTCTGTCGATAGCGGGAAGTCTTTCTAAAGCAAACTCTGCTTTCGACATAGAATCCGCCCTTAAAACATCGGTTAAAAGAAAGAAATCTTCTCTGCTTATTTTTGATAGAATTCTTCTTATCTGTCTGTCAGAAAATTCATCGTTATTTTCTTTCGAAGGTTTTATATAATGCATAGCAACAAGGGTCTTAACGGTCTTTGTCATATCGTTGCTTTTTTTAAGACGATGCATAATATTTTCTGCCATTTCAGAAGATATTTCTTCGTGACCCTTAAAATGTCCGATGCCTTTTTCGTCAACAGTAAAACAACGGGGTTTTCCTATATCGTGAAAAAGCATCGCGAACCTTACTTCTGTCTTTTTTGAAGACTTTTCAACCGCTTTTGCAATATGTCCCCATACAGTATAGATATGATACGGATTTTTCTGTTCAAAGTTTATACAAGGCTTTATTTCAGGAATAATAACCGCTAAAACTTCAGCATATTCGGTTAGAACAGAATATACATTATCACCCATTAAAAGCTTGTCGAGTTCGGCAGAAATTCTCTCTGCCGATATTTCATTAAGACCGTCTTTCAAAGAAAATATAGCTTCCTTGGTTTCGCTTTCTATCCCGAACGAAAGCTGTGAAGAAAATCTTATCCCACGCATAATCCTCAGTTTATCTTCAGAAAATCTTTCATAAGGATTTCCTACAGCTTTTATAACCTTGTTTTCAATATCAGAAATTCCACCGAAAAAGTCAACAAATCCGTCTTTTTCAGAATAGGCGATAGCGTTCATCGTAAAATCACGACGCTTTAAATCTTCTTTTAAAGAGGGAGTAAATTCAACAGCTAAAGGGTGTCTTCCGTCCTCGTATTTTCCGTCTTTGCGATAGGTTGTTATTTCTATGTTTTCGCCTTCTGAAACAACAGTAAGGGTGCCGTGTGAAATTCCCGTTTCTATAACCTTATAGTCTTTGAAACATTCTTTCATTTCATGTGGAAGTGCATTTGTCGTTATATCAAAATCATAGGGGACTTTTCCTAAAATAAAATCCCTTACACAACCACCGACAAGAAAAGCCTCAAACCCGTTTTCATAAAGAACAGAAAGAACATTTTTTATGTTTTCGGGAATGTTTATTTTTTTATTCATCTTTATCGCCTTTCGTGTATTTTTCATATAAAGAGTAAAGATATTGTGTCTTGTTTTCAAGGAAGAAATAATGTGCGATATAGGGGATAAGTAAACAAAGAACAAGAACTATAATCGGCAGAAAAGCAATCTTTTCAAAACATACAAATCCTAAAATACAGATAAAAAGAATAAGCGAAAAAAGAACAGTTACTATAAGATGAATAAATCTTTCGTGTTGCATGAATTGTATTCTTGTCAAAAGTTCCGCTGAAAGTTTTTCTTTGTCCGAACCTTCTTTTTTTAGTTCGTCTTCATAATATCTGATAATCGAGAGCATGTATTTCTTCATAAAAATCCCCCTTTTTAAGTTTATTAAATTATAACTCTGTTTTTCATCATTTGCAATATCTCTTGATAGAAATAAAACAATGTGATATAATATTCTGTAAAGATTTTCTTTGGGAGATGTTGAAAAAATGAAACATATAATAAATATTTTAAAGGGAGCGGTTTTCGGAATAGCCAATATAATCCCCGGCGTTTCAGGCGGAACAATGGCGGTTATCATGAAAGTTTTCGACCGCATAATAGATATTTTAACACTTGATTTCAAAAAGATAAAAGAGAATTTTATCTTCATTATATTTTTTGGAATAGGTGCCGTTTTGGGTATAGGCACAGCAGCCCTTATCCTTAAAAATCTTTTCGAACTCTATTTCGTTCCGACACAGATGTTCTTCACAGGCGTAATACTCGGAAGTATCCCGTTTATCTTCAGAATTGCCGTTACAAAAGAAACCCCTATGCGAAAGATAAATATCATTCCCTTTGTTATAGGTATGATAATTACACTTGTTCCGCTCTTTCTTTCAGAAGACGGAATGAAAGCAATTCCTACAGATTCAGAACCTTCTGTTTCTCTTCTGATAATAATGGCAATTTTCCTTTTCATAGCGGCTGTTGCTATGATTATTCCGGGGCTCAGCGGTTCAATGGTGCTTATGCTTTTAGGCGGTTATCCACTCGCTCTTTCAGCAGTAACAGAACTTAAAATCCCATTCCTTATTGTTATGCTTTTAGGTGCTGGTTTAGGGTTTATCGCGGGTGGAAGACTCATCTCATTCATGCTCAAAAAATTCCATCAGGGAACATACCTTGCTATTTTAGGACTCATAATAGGTTCACTCTTCTCTGTTTTCCCATTCTCAGAATTTTCATTCGGAATGCAGGGAATAGTGGGAATAGTTCTTCTGATAGCGGGAGCGTTTGTTCCATTCCTTATGGAACTTCTCGGAAAAAAATTCGCAAAAGAGGAGAAATAAAATGGCAGATGTGTTCACACTCCGAAAACTTATCGATGAAAGCGATAATATAGTGTTTTTCGGCGGAGCAGGTGTTTCAACCGAAAGCGGAATTCCCGATTTCAGAAGCGTTGACGGACTTTATAACCAGAAATTCGATTATCCACCCGAAACGATACTCAGTCATACCTTCTTCATGACTCATACAGAAGAATTCTATCGTTTTTATCATGATAAGATGATGTTTAAGGATAAATATCCCAATCCCGCTCATATAAAACTTGCAGAACTTGAAGAAAAGGGAAAACTCAAAGCTGTAATAACACAAAATATCGACGGGCTTCATCAGGCAGCGGGAAGTAAGAATGTAATAGAACTTCATGGCTCTATGCATAGAAACTATTGTAAGGATTGTAACGCTTTCTATGACCTTTCCTATATGATGGACTGCGATGGTATCCCGGGCTGTTCCGAGTGTGGAGGAATAATAAAACCCGATGTCGTTCTTTATGAAGAACAGCTCGACACCGAGGCTATCGAAAAAGCAATTTATTATATCGAAAATGCCGATGTTTTAATTATTGGCGGAACATCTCTCTCTGTTTATCCCGCCGCAAGTTTTGTCAATTATTATGCAGGCAAAAAACTTGTGCTCATAAATAAAACAGAAACCCCTCTTGATATAAGAGCGGATTATCTTATAAGAGGAAGCATAGGCGAGGTTTTTTCAAGACTTTGATAAAAAACAAGGGTATCAGGTGATAAACCCGATACCCTTTGATGTAATCATAATTTTAAAATTATTCGAATTTGTCCATTTCTGACTGAGGATAAGCACCGTCAGGCTTTACATCTTTGCTGCATGAAGCCGCATCGCCCGGTGTCTTTATATAAACATAAACCGATATTGAAGGCGAATGAGTATTTGCATCGTCTATGAATACAACAAATCCGTTTTTATAACTTGTATCCCCAAGCTCTTCTAAAATTTCAAGAACAGCAGGATCTGTTGTTCCTGTTCCTGTATAAACAAAAGCGTGAGTTTCAGATGCGTTTGAAAGTGCAGATTTTACTTCTTTTCCTGCATATCTTGTGTATACAAGTTCCTGAACACACATACTTATCGATCTTGCGTCTGATGACGCTCTCGATTCTCTTGCGTCATTGAGATATCCCAGCATAGCAACCCCTATTACAGCCGCCAGAACGCCGATTATCGCGATAACAACGATGATTTCAACAAGAGTGAAACCTTTCGCTTTTTTGAATTTTGCTTTTAACAAAACACAACCCCTCTTTCATTGATTTTAATGTTTAATACCATACCAAACAATATATTAACATATTGTGAACAAGAATGCAATACCTTTTTTAAATATTATATATTTTATTCAAGGAGATTTGTCTATGTCAAGAAAATCTTTCAATGCCGGTGCACTTTTATCTCCCGTTCCACCCGCACTTGTCACCTGCGGAACGCCTGATATGCCTAATGTCCTTACAATCGGATGGACAGGTATTATCTGCACGAAACCGCCTATGACCTACATATCCGTCCGCCCCGAAAGACATTCATATAACATAATAAAACAAACGGGCGAATTTGTGATAAATTTAGCGTCTGAAAATCTTTGCCGTGCCGTTGATTATTGCGGAGTGCGTTCGGGCAAAAACACCGATAAATTCAAGGATTGCAACTTAACTCCTGTAAAATCAGAAAAGGTTTCAGCGCCAACTATTGCCGAATGTCCCGTTTCTTTGGAATGTAAGGTTACAGAGATAAAACATTTGGGAAGTCACGATATGTTTATAGCAGAGATAGTCAATGTTTCTGTAAAAGAAAATCTTATTGACCAAAACGAAAGAATAGATTTCTCATCAGCACATCTTCTCGCTTATTCACACGGCGAATATTTCTCTCTCGGAAAAAAACTCGGTTCGTTCGGATATTCGGTCAGAAAAAACAAGCCTAAAAAGAAAAAGAAGAAATAAATATAACTTATAAAAGGAGTTTTACAATATGATGGATTCAACTAAATACCGAGTGGGATATTTCCCCGTAGATAAAAAATATAACAAATGGTCAGGAAAAGACCATATCGAAAAACCACCCGTATGGTGTAGCGTCGATATGCGAGACGGAAACCAGAGCCTTGTTATCCCTATGAGCCTTGAAGAAAAACTCGAATTCTTCAAAGTTCTTCTTAAAGTAGGATTCAAAGAAATCGAAGTCGGATTTCCCGCAGCGAGCGAAACCGAATACGAATTTTGCCGTACGCTTATCGAACGGAATTTAATTCCCGACGACGTGACCATTCAGGTATTGACGCAATCGCGCGAGCATATTATTGCAAAAACCTTCGCGGCGTTAGAGGGCGCAAAGCACGCCATCGTGCATTTGTACAATTCGACGTCCGTGGCGCAGCGACAGCAGGTTTTCAAGCGGGAAAAACAGGAAATCATCGACATCGCCGTATTCGGCGCGAAGCTTTGTAAGCAGTACAAGGAAAAAGCGAAAGGGAAAATCACCTTTGAATATTCCCCCGAAAGCTTTACGGGTACAGAGCCTGAATTTGCAGCGGAAATCTGTAACGCGGTGCTGGATATTTG
>CALGTU010000057.1 GCA_937901465.1 uncultured Clostridia bacterium
TTCCGCCCGCTTTTTTAGCACTTTCAAGTTCGTTCTGACCTAACATATTTCCGATTATAATGCCGACACCCGCAGCAATACCCCAACAGAAACTTGCTATAATGCTTCTTACAATACTTGCTATCGAGTTTGCGGCAGTAGCGTCTGTTCCTAAATGTCCCATTATAACAGAATACATAGTAACGCCAGCACCCCAGCCAAGCTGATTTATAAGCAGGGGAAGAGTGTATTTCCAATAGTCCTTCAAAAGTTCCTTGTTATCCGAGTGTATCATGAGTTTTATATTGAGCATAGGACATTTCTTCATAATAACTGCGATAATAACACATATAGTTTCAAATATTCTCGCAATAACGGTAGCAAGTGCCGCACCTTTAATTCCCATTTCGGGGAATATCCATATTCCAAAAATAAGTAAAGCGTTGAGTACTATATTTACAACAACCGCCATAGAGCCTATAAATGAACTGAGTTTCGCTCTGTCACATACCTTCATCATACCGAAATAAACCTGAGTAAATCCCGTTAAGATATATGAAAGCGATACAGTTCTTAAATAATCCGCACCCATTTCTATAAGAGGCTGTTCATCAGTGAAAATAAGCATTATAGTTTGTGGAATAGTAGCAGTAGCGAGAGTAAATATAAATCCTACTATAAGAACAAAACGCATTGATATTGAAAGAACTTCATTAGCAGTCTTTTCATCACCCTTGCCCCAGTATTGTGCCGCTAAAACATTAAGACCGAATACAAACGCATTGAAAAACAGACTGAATACAAAAGCAACCTGTCCTGCAAGAGACGATGCCGAAAGCGGATCCTGATCTAAAAATCCTAACATAAAAGCGTCACTTGCCGTAACAAGCGATGACATAAGATATTGTAAAGCAATAGGAGCTACTATCGTCATAAGTTTTTTATATGTTTCTTTTTTATCATACATTTTCTTTCTACCTCCCTTAAATATATTCAAACCCTAGTTATTATAATATCTTTTTTTGATAAAATCAATTAACCAAAAATGAACAATATTAAATCTTTATATTGATTTGAAAGTCCTTTTTATGTATAATTTAATATATCAGTTATACGGAGGGAATTGTATGAAAAACAGAAAACTTACAGCGATAATACTTTCGATGTTTATTCTTCTGGCATCAGGATGCAGTAAGGCGAACGAGGGAACAACCCCCGCAGTTACCAACGAAACAGTAAAACCCGAGGTTATAAATTCCTATGTCAATAAATACGAGGGTATGACCGCGGAAGAAATAGTAGCAACTCTTTCAAACGAAGAAAAAGCTTATCAGATGGTTATTCCCGCTATATATAACATAAGCAATCAGGATATGCAAAAGCATTGTTACGGCAGTATCCTTTCTCAGTATGATCCTACAGAAAATGATGCATCTGAATGGAGAAAGCAGGTTGATAATTTACAGAAAAACGCTCTTTCAGCTGAATCTCCCATTCCTTTTATCTATGGACAGGATTCTGTCCACGGAGTAAATTATTGCCTTAATACAGTTATTTTTCCACATAATATAAATATCGGTTGTGCAAATGATGAAGAACTTACCTATAAAATGGGACTTGCCGTTGCCGATGAAATCAAACTCACAAAAATGATATGGAACTATTCTCCCTGCGTCGCCGTTGCGGAAGACCCGCGCTGGGGAAGAACATACGAATCATATTCATCAGACCCCGAAATAGTAAAATCGCTTTCCTCTGCCTATACAAAGGGACAGTTAGAAGGCGGGATAGTAGTCTGCGCAAAGCATTATATAGGCGACGGAAGTGTTACTTTCGGAACAGGCGAAAATAGCGAGGGAGTAAATCGTCTTATAGACAGAGGAAACGCAGAACTCACAGAGGCGGAAATACAAGAACAACTCGCTATATATAAAACTCTCGTTGATATGAATGTTCAGTCGATAATGGTAAGCCATAGTGCACTTAACGGAACTAAAATGCACGAAAACAAATACTATCTTATCGATGTTTTAAGAAACGAACTCGGTTTCGATGGTGTTATAGTCAGCGACTGGAATTCAATTCAGAATATCGAATCGACAAAGGATTATAAAGAACAGATTATAATAGCGGTAAATTCAGGAATAGATTGGCTTATGGAACCCTACACATTCGAAGAATGTGCGTCTTATCTTGTTGAGGCGGTAGAAGAGGGAAGTATCTCTCAGGAAAGAATGGACGAAGCCGTAACAAGAATTATTCAACTCAAACTTGACGCTGGTCTTTTTGAAGACCCTTATCTCAATAACATAACAACTGTTCATCAGAAAACAGGCTCTGAAGAATACAGAAAACTCGCCGAAGAACTTGTTGAAAAAAGTCAGGTTCTTATAAAGAACGAAAACAATATTCTTCCTTTTAAAAACGGAACAAAAATATTTGTAACAGGCCCCGCACTTGACGATAGTGGAATTCAGTGTGGCGGTTGGACAAGAGACTGGAATGGCAGAAGTGATAAATACTGGAGTGGTGAATTCATTCAGGGAACAACAACCATTTTAGAAGGCTTGGAGCAGGTTGCCGATGAATATAATCTTACAATCATAACAGATGAAAATCTCGCTTCTGATGCCGATGTAACCCTCCTTTGTCTTGGCGAAACTCCTTATGCTGAATGGAACGGCGATACCGCTGATTTGTCTATAACAGGCTCTCATGGCGCTGAAGGAAACAAACAGAGTATAGAACTCGCAAAATCTATCGGGAAACCAACAGTAACTCTTATAGTAGCAGGAAGAAATGTTATCATAGAAGAATATAAGGATGACTGGGATGCGATAGTGATGTGCGGTTTACCGGGAACAGAAGGCAAGGGCGTAGCGGATGTTCTTTCGGGCGATGCGGAGTTTTCAGGAAAACTTTCGATGCCCTGGTATTCTGATGTCAACGATATAGAAAATAAAAAGGTCTGGCTTGATGTAGGTTACGGACTTACAACAGAAAGTAAAGAGTAAAAATAAAGGCTATGCGAAATTACGCATAGCCTTTTATTATGCCTCAGGTGTATAAACAACAACCTTGTTTCTTCCTGAATTTTTAGCTTCGTATAACGCAACGTCTGCGTTTTTGACAGTGCTGATATAATCTCCACCTGTGTATTCCGCAACGCCTATTGAAATTGTGCATCTGCATACTCCGTTATCGGATATTTCTACTTTTTCTCTGAGCTTTTCTGCGATTTTCTCGGCATTGTCAATAGAACATCCCGGCATTATAATCAAGAATTCTTCTCCGCCCCAACGGATAACATAGTCTGATTCTCTTACTGTGTTTTTAAGAACAGATGCCATATGAACAAGAACTCTGTCTCCTGCTTCGTGGCCGAATTCGTCATTTACTTTCTTGAAAAAGTCTATGTCGATAATAAGAATACTTGTATTCAGGTTTGAAAATTTGCTGAACGCGTTTGTAGCAGGATCAACAAGTTCTTTGACCTTGTTTCTGTTATAGACTTCTGTAAGCTGATCGTGAACAACAAGCTGTTTTAACTGGTCTTTCGCGAAATAATGTTCACAGTATACATTTTGCATCATCTTGTGCATAGCACATATAGCGATAACGCAGGGGATGTTAAAGAGATACATCATATCCAAGTTTTCATAATGTATAAACATATTTGCAACAAAAATATCTGCGATAAAAAGAATATGTGCTATTGTACTATGTTCGAATGGTGCTGAAAATCCTGCACATACAAATATGATGTTCATAATAACCATACCCGGAATGGCGAACTGTCTGTCAGGCAGGATATATGTTGCCCAGTCGGTACACCAGATAATTATATGTATCATAAGATAGGTTACAGGAACCATAATGCGATAATGGCAATAACAATTATCGCGATAATAATTTTTATTTTACTTTTCATCTCTACCCCCATATAAAAAAT
>CALGTU010000058.1 GCA_937901465.1 uncultured Clostridia bacterium
CTTGATGTTCTTTGTGAGGATGTCCTCGAACGTCGCCTTGTTAAGACCCTTTAAGGCGATCTCGCCGTACTTTACCATTACAATTTCTTTCAGTAATAATAGTTCTGATCGCACTTCTCCCAAGATTTTTTATTGCGAGTAAAGCATATCTTATTCCTGATTTTATAGGTGTAAATCCCTCATAACTTTCATTTATATCAGGATTCAATATTTTTACATTATTATATTCACAATCTCTGATATAATCAACCACTTTATCTGTATTATCAAGAACACTAGTCATCAAAGATGACATATAATACTTGTAATAAAAACATCTTAAATAGGCTGTTTTATAGGAAAGATATCCATATGCAGCAGCATGCGATTTATTAAAAGCATACGACGCGAAATTCATCATCTCATAGAAAATATCTCGTGCAACCTTTTCAGAAACTCCGTTCTTTATTGCGCCAGAAACAAAATTTTCACGTTCTTTTTCCATTACTTCAGGCTTTTTCTTAGCCATCGCTCTTCTTACAATATCAGCTCTCCCATAAGAATAACCCGCAAGTTTACGGCATATCTCCATTACCTGTTCCTGATACACCATACAACCATAAGTTACATCAAGTATTTCTTTCATCTGTGGCACAGGATACTCAATATTCTGAGGATAATTTCTATTATGAATATATCTAGGTATACTGTCCATAGGTCCTGGACGATATAGTGCCATAACTGCTATAAGTTCTTCAAGTTGTCTAGGCTTAACCTGAGAAAGAACCGAACGCATCCCTGTACTTTCGAGCTGAAAAACTCCTAAAGTATTCCCTTCAGAAAGCATTTCATATACAGGTTTGCTGTCTATAAATATTCTGTCTTCAGAAAATTCAACATTCCCGTTTTTACGTATAAGATCTACACAATCACGGATAACTGTCAGAGTTCTCAAAGCTAGAAAATCCATTTTCAAAAGCCCGAGAGGCTCTATATCCTCTGCACAATATTGAATAACTATAGATTCGTCATTCTTTTGCAGAGGGACTATTTCAGAAACGGGTAACGCAGAAATAACAACTCCTGCTGGATGAGTGGAAGCATGTCTTGGCATTCCCTCAACCTTTTTTGCCATATCTATAAGTTTTTTTACATCTTCATTATGATTATATAATGAAACTAGTTCTATTGATATATCCATAGCCTTTTCTATTGTAATATTCATTTCAAAAGGTATGAATTTAGCAACCGAATCAACTGTATCATAAGAAAGCCCCATAACCCTTCCGACATCTCTTACTGCTGCTTTGGCGGCCATAGTTCCGAAAGTTATTATCTGTGCAACGTGATCGCTTCCGTATTTATTCACAACATAATCAATAACTTTCTGTCTGCCTTCGTAACAAAAATCAATATCAAGATCAGGCATACTTACTCTTTCGATATTTAAAAATCTTTCAAAAATCAGATTGTATTTGACAGGGTCAATCTGTGTTATCTCCATGCAGAATGCTGCTATACTGCCTGCGCCAGATCCTCTCCCCGGACCGACAGGAATGGAATTTTTCTTCGCAAAGCTCACAAAATCCCATACTATGAGAAAATAATCAACATATCCCATCTGATTTATAACATAAAGCTCATTTTCAAGTCTGTTTTTTGCTATTTCAAATGTAGATATGTCATTTGAATAGTGCTTTTCAAGTCCTTCAAAGCATATACTTCTCATGTATTCATAGTTATCAGAAACACCCTCTGCTTTAAATTCAGGCAAAAGAATCTTTCCGAATTCAAACTCAACGTTACATCGTTCTGCTATTCTTACCGTATTTTCTATAGCATTCGGAGCATATCTAAATAATTCGGACATTTCTTCATAAGATTTAAGATAAAATTCATCATTAGGAAGCGACATTCCGCTATCTTCATCTATTTTGGTATTCGTTTGAATGGCAACAAGAACTTTCTGAACAATAGAATCTTCTTTGTTTACATAATGAGCATCGTTCGTTGCAACAACGCCTACTCCGATTTCTTCAGCAAATTTATAAAGAGACGGAAGAACAATTTTTTCTTCAGAAATCCCGTGATTCTGAAGTTCTATAAAATAATTATTTTCTCCGAATATATTCTTATATTTAACTATTGTTTCTTTTGCGCCTTCAAAATCTTTATCAAGAATCTTTTTTGATACTTCACCGGCTACGCATCCCGATAACGCTATAAGTCCTTCGTGATATTTTTCAAGTATTTCGATATCAACTCTCGGTTTACTGTAAAACCCTTCAACACTCGAGAGAGAAACAAGTTTGACAAGGTTATTATATCCAATATTATTTTCACACAGAAGAACAAGATGATATGGCGTTCTATCAAGTTTGTCATTTTTATCATGACGAGTTCTGGGTGCAACATATACCTCACACCCGATAATAGGCTTTATTCCCTTTTCTTTTGCAACTTTATAAAACTTTATTGCTGAATAAAGATAACCATGATCTGTGACAGCAACAGCATTTTCGCCCATCTGCTTTACTTTATCAACAAGTTGTTCTATTCGACAAGCACCATCAAGCAGACTATATTCGCTATGTACATGAAGGTGGACAAAATTTCCCAAAGTTATTTTCTCCTAACTACGATGTTTATTATTTCTTATATCTTCCGCAATCGCAGAGAGTTTTTTCATTCTGTGATTAACTCCCGAACGACTTATCGGTTTTTCAAGTGCCTGACCAAGTTCTCTTAAAGAATAGTCTGGATTTTCAAGACGAATTTCTGCTATTTCGCGCAAATCTTCGGATAAACTTCCAAAACCGATAGTTTTTTCGATAAACTCAATATCCTCAACCTGTTTTGCAGCTGCGGCAATTGATTTTTCGATATTAGCCGTATCGCAATTCGATATTCTATTTGCTTTATTTCTTACGTCTTTTAATATCTTAACATTCATTATTTCAAGCGATGACATAGTAGCACCCATATATGTAAGCAAATCTTCTATGCTTTCACTTTCCTTCAAATAAACAATATAAACTCCTTTTCTTTCCGAGAGTTTTACGCTCACTCCGACATGAATAAGAAGATTTTTTATCTCATCGGCCATTTCAGCATAAGGGGTAACAAATTCAAGATGATACTCTTTATTCGGATCAATAACACTTCCTGATGCAAGAAAAAGACCTATTAAAAAAGCCGGAAGATTGTTAGTATCAATATTTTCGGAAATAACCTTTCTTGTATTATCTCCGTAAAAATACTTGTATCTGTTGAGAACCTTTTCTATATCAGACAATATTTCTGCTGAATATGTACAAGATCCTGTTTTATTTATTTTTTCAGTTATTTTAAGTGCAGATTTATTTTTTAAAACCGATAAAATAAGCTCCTTAAAAAGAGCAAATACTTTATCATTTTTAGTCTGAAAAACTATTTTGTTAAAATCAAAATGCTTAGCAGAAATAAGCATGCCATATAAACAAGCATATTTCTTATCACGATCTGTTATTTCAGAGCAAAGTTCTTCTTTTACTGTATACGAAAAAGACGGCATATTATTACCACCCCCGGACATTAATCAATATAATTATAACCTACAATTTAAATAATGTAAAGAAGATAAAAAACTCTTGATTTTTTTAGATAACTGTATTATAATGTTATATGGTGCTATTTAATAGCGAATATCATTGAGAGGAAGAAAAAAATATGATTATTCTCGTAGTAAACGCAGGAAGCTCATCGCTCAAATATCAGCTTCTCAACATGGAAAATGAAGAAGTTATCGCAAAAGGTAACGCAGACAGAATTGGTATCGGCGGACACATTTCACACAAAACATTCGACGGAAGAACTGTTGATATGGACTGTGATTTCCCAACACATACTGAAGCGTTTGAAAAATTAGTTGAAGTTCTTACAACAGGCGATGCTGCTGTAATCAAGAGCATGTCTGAAATTTCAGCGGTAGGCCATCGTATCGTGCAGGGTGCTGAAATATTCACAAAATCAGTTCTTGTTACAGATGAAGTTATTCAGCAGAT
>CALGTU010000059.1 GCA_937901465.1 uncultured Clostridia bacterium
TGACGAAACAATTCCTGAAGAAACAGAAGCACCTGAGGAAACAACAGTTCCCGAAGAAACAACATCTGTTCCTGCGGATACAACAGCTGAAATAACAACAGCAGCAACAACAGCCGCTGAAACAACAGTTGCTACAACAACTGCTGCAACAACAGTTGCTACAACACAGGCGGCTTCTGCTGTTTCAACAGTCAAGGGAAATGGATATTCATTCAAGATTGACAGCGCAAAGTGGATGGATGTCAGCGCTTATATCGATGCTATCAGTAAAGAAGCTGAAAAGTTAGGACAGAATAAAATAAATATTTCAGCAGAACAGATTAAAGCAGCAAATGATTATGTTTATTTCCATGGTCAGAACAGAGATGTTATTATAAATGTTGCTTCAACAAAGGTCGGAGATACATCAAATGTTGATTTATCAAACGCTGCAATAAAGATGTTGTTCACAGAAACTATGAGAGAACAGTATGAAAAAGTTGGTTTCACATATGTAGGAGATAAGGTTTCAACAGTTGCAGGAAAGAACTGTGTTATTATGACAATTGAAGCTCCTAAAAGCATTACCCGTGCTGCTTATGATGCAAAATCAAATGCTTATGTGTTCTTTGTAGGAGAATATCAGTATGTTGTTACATACACAGCACCTAAACCGTATTTCGATACATATAAGGGCGATTTTGAAGCTGTTCTTTCAACACTTACATTTACAAAATAATTTTAAGGAATGATTTTATGAATATTTTAGTAGTAGGCGGTGGCGGAAGAGAACACGCTATCGTTAAGAAACTTTCTGAAAGCAATAAGGTAGAAAAAATCTGGTGTACTCCCGGAAATGGCGGAATTTCTTGTTATGCAGAGTGTTTTGATGTTTCTGCAACTGATATCGACGGAGTTCTTGCACTTGCTAAAAAACTTACACCCGATATGGTTGTTGTAGCACCCGATGACCCCCTTGTTCTCGGTATGGTTGATGTTATGAACGAAAACGGATTCAAGACATTCGGTCCTGATAAAGCGGCTGCTATTATCGAAGGAAGCAAGGTTTTTTCAAAAGATCTTATGAAGAAATACAACATTCCTACAGCTATGTATGAAACATTCAACGATTCAGAAAAAGCAATCGCATACATAAAGGAACAGGGAAAATACCCCGTTGTTGTTAAGGCTGATGGTCTTGCACTCGGAAAAGGCGTTGTTATCGCTATGAATGAAGCAGAGGCTGTTGATGCGGTAAATTCTATCATGCAGGACAAGATTTTCGGAGAAAGCGGTTCTAATATCGTTATTGAAGAATTTTTAACAGGTCCTGAAGTTTCTGTTCTTTCATTTACAGACGGAAAAACAGTTGTTCCTATGATTTCTTCTATGGACCATAAACGTGCGCTCGATAACGATGAAGGTCTTAACACAGGCGGAATGGGAACTGTTGCTCCTAACCCATATTATACAGACGATATAGCAAAGGAATGTATGGAAAAGATTTTCATTCCTACAATAAACGCTATGAAATCAGAAGGCAGAACATTCAAGGGTTGTCTTTATTTCGGACTTATGCTTACACCCGACGGCCCCAAGGTTATTGAATATAACTGTCGTTTCGGCGATCCTGAAACTCAGGTTGTTCTCCCTCTTCTTGATACAGATCTTTATGATATTTTTGAAGCTATCTATGATGAAAGACTTTCAGAACTTGATATCAAGTGGAAAGATGAAAGTTGTGCTTGTGTAATTCTTGCGAGTGGCGGATATCCTAAGAGTTATGAAAAGGGCAAGGAAATTTCAGGTCTTGACAATAAGGGTCAGGCGGAAGGAGTTTTCGTTTACCACGCAGGAACAAAACTTTCTGACGGCGTTTTCACAACAAATGGCGGACGAGTTTTGGGCGTTACTGCAACAGGTAAAGACCTTGAAACAGCACTCAACAATGCTTATAAGGGCGCTAAAACAATTACTTTCGACAAGGTTCATTACAGAAACGATATCGGAAAAAGAGCTCTTGCGGCACTTAAATAAAAAAGATAATAAAAAAGACGGTTCATATAGAACCGTCTTTTTTTATATTTACATATTTACAAGAGTTATAACGCGGTTACCAAGTAACGATTAACGGATTTCTTCGTTACCGAGCCGTTTTTTATTTTTCAGAACAAATCACGAAACGATCTGTTCTCCGCGATCACGCGGTTACTTTGCGGCAATTTCCTTGATTGAGCTTGCAAGACCTGCTATACCCTGAATTTCTGAAGGGATAATGATCTTTGTAGCCTGACCATCAGCAGCCTTAGCGAATGCTTCAAGGCTCTTAAGAGCGATAACCTGCTGGTTAGGATTAGCGTTGTTAAGTTTTACGATACTGTCAGCGAGAGCCTGCTGTACCATTGCGATAGATTCAGCTTCACCCTGTGCTTCGAGGATTTTCTGCTGACGGATAGCGTCTGCACGAAGAACCATAGCTTCCTTTTCAGCTTCAGCCTTAAGGATTTCAGCCTGCTTGTGAGCTTCGGCTGTAAGAACCATAGCTTCCTTTTCACCTTCTGCAACGAGAACCTGTGATTTCTTATCACCTTCAGCCTGAAGGATCTTTTCACGACGTTCACGTTCTGCCTTCATCTGCTTTTCCATCGCATCCTGAATTTCACGAGGAGGAATGATGTTTTTAAGTTCAACACGGTTAACCTTTATACCCCAACGATCTGTTGCTTCATCGAGGATAGCTGTGATTTTTGTGTTGATGATATCACGTGATGTAAGTGTTGCGTCGAGTTCGAGTTCACCGATGATGTTACGGAGTGTTGTGGCTGTGAGGTTTTCAATAGCAGCGAGAGGTCTTTCAACACCGTATGTGTACTGCTTAGCATCCATAACCTGGAAGAATACTACTGTGTCGATCTGCATTGTAACGTTATCCTTTGTGATAACGGGCTGGGGTTTGAAGTCTACAACCTGTTCCTTGATAGAAACTTTCTTTGCGATTCTGTCGAGGAAAGGAACGAGAACATGGAAACCTGTGCCCCATGCTGCATGGAATGCACCGAGTCTTTCAATTACGAAAACCTGTGCCTGAGGTACGATTCTGAATCTTGAGATAAGGAATATGATTGCGCCGAGGATGAGAAGTAAAATAATCCACATAACTAAATTTCTCCTTAATAATTATTCTGTCGGTTAGCCGACGATGAGTTTTGTACCGTCAATACTCTTGACAGTAACTACTGTTCCTTCGGGAATGATCTCGCCCGATTCTGATCTTGCTGCCCAGAAAACGCCGTCGAGCTTTGCTCTTCCGAGGCCTTTATCGTTATCGATTTCTTCTGTGACAGTGCATGTTCTGCCGATGTCAAGGTCAGCGTTTGTCGGAACGATTTTCTTCTGGAACTTCTTCACAAAAGGTCTTGTACATATCACCAAAACCGCTGAGACAGCCAAGAACACTATGAGTTGCACCCATAAAGGAGCACCGAATGCAGCACATATAAGTGAAGCTATGGCGCCTATTGCAAACCATATTGAAATAAACTGAACTGTTGCGAGTTCGGCAACGATAAATACTACAAGAGCGATAATCCAGAAAATCCAATCCATATAAGTTCCCCCTTTCTGCGAATTTTGCATATGCAAGAGCTTTTGTTTAACTCTATGTTAGTATAATACCACAGTAAATTTTAAAATTCAAGGTCGATTTAAGACGATTTAAGACGATTTTCGGTCGAATTCGGCGATTTTGTGAAATGTACTACTTTGCTTGAATTTGTTCAAAACCTATGTTATCGGTGTTTGGCGGATTGAAAAAATGCACAGGTTTTTAAATAACTCGTTTTTACTTTATATTTCACTATATATCTGTTTTTGATGCATTATATAATATAAATGTATGTGTTTTATAAAATATTCTTGAAATCGTTTGCGTTTTGTAGTATAATATATTGTGTATAATTATTTTTACCAAATATTAATTTTCAGGAGAATTCACCTTATGAATCAGTGGTCTGTCAGGAAAGCCGATGCGGTTAAAATATCAGATATAGTAAGAAAAACCGACCTCGGTAAAACTGCGGTATCTGTTTTTGTTGCAAGAGGATATAATTCTGTTGATGAAATTGCGGAATTTTTAGAAGAGAAGGAACTTTCATCGCCTTATCTTATAAGAGATATGCAGGCTGCGGCGGAACATATACTCGAGGCTGCAGAAGAAGGTCAGAGAATATGCGTTTACGGAGATTATGATTGTGATGGAATAATGTCGACAGTTATGCTTTATTCATATCTGATGCTTACGGGGGCAGATGTTACATATTACATTCCCGAAAGAGAAGAGGGATATGGTCTTAACGAAGACAGTATAAGAAGGATTTCAGAAGACGGAACAGACCTTATCATAACGGTTGACAACGGAATAGCATCTGTTAAAGAGGCGGAACTTATAAAAGAACTCGGAATGTCACTTGTTATAACAGACCATCATCAGCCTTCTGATGAACTTCCTGATGCCATAGCTGTTGTTGACCCACACAGAAAAGATTGTCATTCTCCTTATAAGAACCTTTGCGGTGCGGGGGTAACACTTAAACTTATCGCCGCTATGGAAGGCGGAGATTATGAGGTTGCTTTAGAACAGTTCGGCGAATATGCGGCCCTTGCGACAATAGCCGATGTAATGACTCTTGACGGCGAGAACAGATATATTGTTCAGAGAGGGATTGAATACCTTAAAAACACAGAAAACTGTGGGTTGAGAGCACTTATGAAAGAAGCCAAACTCTCTCCCGAGAAGATAAATTCGACTTCGGTTGCATTCAATATA